>CAZXHG010000010.1:0-75185 GCA_964639985.1 uncultured Rickettsiales bacterium | reverse complement strand
AGATCAACATCGCCGACACCCCGGGCCACGCCGACTTCGGCGGCGAGGTGGAGCGCATGCTGACCATGGTCGACGGCGTGGTGCTCCTCGTCGACGCCTCGGAGGGGCCGCTGCCGCAGACGCGGTTCGTGCTGTCCAAGTCCCTGGACGCGGGCCTGCCCGCGATCGTGGTGCTGAACAAGATCGACCGCTCCGACGCCCGCGCTGCGGAGGTGATGGACGAGGTCTACGACCTGTTCATCGACCTCGAGGCGGACGAGACGCAGATCGAATTCCCGGTGTTTTTCACCAACGCCCGCGAGGGCACGGCCACGGCCGACCTCGACGTGCCCGGCACCGACCTGGACCCGCTGCTCGACGCGGTGCTGGAGTACGTGCCGCCGCCCGCCGGCGACGCGGACGCCGTGTTGCAGGCGCTGGTGACCAACCTCGACTACAACGAGTACATCGGCCGGCTGGGCCTGGGCCGCGTGCGGCGGGGCACCCTGCGCGAGGGCGACGACGTGGCGGTGATGACCGAACAGGGCCAGCGCAACGTCAAGCTGGGCCAGCTCTACGTGTTCGAGGGCCTCGAGCGCAAGCGCGTGGCCGAGGCGCCCGCGGGCGAGATGTTCGCCGTGGCCGGGATCGAGGACATCCAGATCGGGGACACGCTGACCGATCCTGAGGATCCGAAGCCCCTGGAGCGCGTGCGGGTCGACGAGCCCACGATCGCCATGTTCTTCTCGGCCAACAACTCCCCGTTCTCGGGCCAGGACGGCCGCTACGTCACGTCGCGCAACATCCACGATCGGCTGCACCGCGAGCTGCGCGGCAACGTCTCGCTGCGCGTGGAGGACACCGAGTCGCGGGACACCTTCCGGGTGGTCGGGCGGGGCGAGCTCGCCCTGTCGGTGCTGATCGAGACCATGCGCCGCGAGGGCTACGAGATGTGCGTGTCCAAGCCCGAGGTGGTCACCCGCAAGGGGCCCGACGGCGGCGTGCTCGAGCCCATGGAGCGGCTGATCCTGGACCTGCCCGACGACTTCCTCGGCGTGATCACCGAGAAGCTGGCCCACCGCAAGGGCCGCATGGATGGCATGCGCTCCCTCGGATCCCGCGGGATCCGCGTGGAGTACGACATCCCCTCTCGCGGCCTGATCGGCTTCCGCTCGGAGTTCCTCAACGACACCCGCGGCACCGGCGTGATGAACACCTTGTTCAATGGCTGGGCGCCGTGGGCCGGCGAGATCAAGCTGCGCATGCACGGCGCCATCGTGGCGGACCGGCCCGGCCGCTCGACCGCCTACGCCCTGTTCCACCTGCAGCCGCGCGGGCAGCTGTTCGTGGGCGTGGGCGTCGACGTGTACGAGGGCATGATCGTGGGCGAGAACGCCCGCGGCAACGACCTCGACGTCAACGTCACCCGCGAGAAGAAGCTGACCAACATGCGCGCCTCGGGCAAGGACGACGCCCTGGCCGTGTCCCCACCGCGGCCGGTCAGCCTCGAGTACGCGATGCACTGGATCGCCGGCGACGAGCTGGTCGAGGTCACACCCAACAACCTGCGCATGCGCAAGAAGGTGCTGCGGGCCGCGCTGCGGCCACGCCGCAAGGACCGGCAGGACCGCAAGGACCGGCAGGACCGCAAGGACCGCAAGGACCGCAAGGACCGCAAGGACACGTAGCCCCCGGGGAGGTCCCCATGGAGTTTCGCTTCTCCCGCCGCATCGACAGCATCCAGCCCTCGCCGATCCGCGAGCTGTTCAAGGTGATCCAGCGTCCAGGCATGATCTCGTTCGCCGGTGGCCTGCCCGATCCTGCCATCTTCCCCGTGCACGAATTCGCCGAGTGTGCGGACGTGCTGCAGCGGGACGGCAAGATCGTGCTGCAGTACGGCGCGTCCGAGGGGTACGGTCCGCTGGTGGAGGCCGTGCAGGGCATGATGGCCGCCGGGATGGGCCTGGACGTGCCCGCCGACCGGCTGCTGATCACGTCGGGCTCGCAGCAGGCGGCCGACCTGCTGGCCCGCGCCCTGGTCGACCCGGGCGATCCGGTGGTGGTGGAGGCGCCGACCTACCCCGGCACGGTGCACACCTTCCGCAACGTGGGCGCGCGCTTCGCGGCCGTGCCCTGTGACGGCGACGGCATGCAGGTGGAGCGCCTGCCCGAGGTGCTGCGGCGAGCCGAGGCAGAGACCGGGCGGCGGGTGCGGCTGGTCTACACCATCCCCGACTTCTCCAACCCCAGCGGCGCGTGCATGAGCACGGCCCGGCGTCGCGAACTGCTGCGCCTCGCCGAGCAGCACGATCTGGTGATCTTCGAGGACGATCCCTACGGCCGGCTGCGCTACAAGGGTGAGCCGCGGCCCACGTTGATGGAGCTGTCGGGCGGCTCGCCCCACGTGCTGTACGCCTCGTCGTTCTCCAAGGTGCTGGCCCCGGGCGTGCGGGTGGCGTGGGCCGCGGGCGCGTCCGAGCTGATCCGGACGATGGTGCTGCTGCGCCAGGGCGAGGATCTGTGCACCCCGGTGGTGACCCAGGCGCTGGTGGCGGAGTACTGCCGGCTGGGCCACCTCGAGCGCCACCTGGCTCGCATCATCGACCACTATCGGGCCAAGCGGGACGCCATGCAGCAGCAGCTCGTCGCCCGCCTGCCCGAGGGCGTGGCGCGGTGGCACGAGCCCGAGGGCGGCTTCTTCTTCTGGCTGGAGCTCGCCGGGCACGACAGCGACGCGCTGTTCCAGCAGTGCCTCGAGCGATCCGTGGCGTTCCTGCCGGGCACTGCGTTCTACCCGGGCGCGGCCGAGCAGGTGGGCGACGTGCAGCAGGGCGGGCGGTTCGCAAGGCTGTGCTTCACCTTTGCCGACGACGCACAGATCGACGAGGGGTGCCGCCGCCTGGCCGCGGCGTTGGCGTGAGCCGCGTGCACCGGCTCCGCCTGGTCCTGCTGCTGGTCTCGGTGGTCGCGCTGACCGCCTGCCCGGCGGCCCGCCAGGCCACGGTCACCACGCCAGCCCGGTCGCCGATCGGGGCCCCGGCCGACACCCTGACCCCGCTGGAGCGCTACACCATCCTGCGCGGCACCGCGGACGAGCCGTTCGCCATGGTGGAGAACGACGGGGACGCGGGGGACGCGTTCCTGCGCACCCCCAGCCAGCCCGTGCAGCCCGGTGATCCGGTGGTGTCCCACCTGGCCGACCGCATGGCCGCCACGCTGACGCGCGAGCAGGGCGTGGGCATCGCCGCGGCGCAGGTGGGCATCGGCCGCCGCGTGGTGCTGGTGGAGCGGTTCGATCGCGAAGGCCAGCCCGTGCAAGCGCTGCTCAACCCGGCGTTCGTGGACCTGTCCGCGGAGACCGCTGTCGGCTGGGAGGGCTGCCTGTCCATCCCGGCCGGGTTTGGCGAGGTGGAGCGGTCCACCTCGGTGGTGGTGGAGTACGACACCCTCGACGGTGCCCACGAGGTGGAGACCATCGAGGGGTTCACCGCCGTGATCCTGCAGCACGAGCTCGACCACCTCGACGGGGCCCTGTTCATCGATCGTACGGTCACGGCGCCGCTGATGCCGAAGGACGAGTACCGGAAGATGAGGGACTCGGAACAGGAGGCGGCGGACGGGGGTTGAACCCGCCGGTGGAATTCGACGACAGGTCGTGGTAGCAATGCCCCCCGTTGACAAACGGGGGAGATGGAAGGGAGTACAGAACGATGAGGAATCTGTGGACCGTGATCGTCGCTTCGATCGTGCTGGTGGGGGCGACCTCGGCAGGCGCGCGCGGCATGGGCAAGTCGGCCGACTTCGAGGTGTTCTCGGTGGACGACCAGGGCGGTGGCTGGGTGATCCACCACATCCCGGTCAAGGGCGACATGCTGTGGGGCTGCGCTGACGTGGCGGGCGTGGACGAGTGCCGTCCGGTGCCGCTGCCGGACTTCACCCACGCCGCAACCCTGAGCATGATCCACGTCAGCGAGGACAGCCAGGCGGCGTGGCTCAAGGTGTCCGTGCCGGTCTCCGGTGACTTCCTGATGGCCTGCTTCGACCCCGAGGGTGGCCCGTACTGCGAGAAGGTCCGCCTCGAGGTGCGTCCTCCGGGAGCCCGTATCGAGCGCGAGTGGCCGGAGTACGACGACGCGCTGCAGGGCGCCGACGGCGGCGGTAGCAGCCCGATGGGCTCCCTGATGGGCGGCGGCGGCCCGTCGCTGCCCCCAGAGGCGATCATCGAGGACCCGCACAACGCGGACATGTGGCTCAGCGCGGCCGTGGCCGTGCCCGGCCCGATCAACCTGTACGCCTGCCGTGACCTGCACGGCGATCCCGAGTGCCGGCTGACCGTGCCCGACTGGTTCCTCGTCGACCGCGAGGACGTGGGCTTCAAGAAGGTCTCCGAGGTCGACCTCAGCGAAGGCAGCGACAAGTACTGCGGGATCCTGCTCGAGGACGTGGTCGAGGGTAGCGCGGCCGAGGCGGCCGACCTGCGGATCGACGACGTGATCGTGCGTGTGGGCGGCTTCCCGATCAAGAACGCGAAGCACTTCAAGGGCCTTCTATCCCAGTTCCCGGCCACCTACTCGATCCCGATCGAGCTGGAGAACGGCGACAAGGTCCGGCTGCGCGTGCAGCGCATCCCCGAGGACGAGGACTAGCCCCCGGCGCTCCTCCGGCCCATGCTCCGGCATGGGCCGTCGAGGCCTCACTCTCCCCCGACCGGCAGCTCCAGCAGCCGTGGCGTGACCTGCAGATCCGCGGGATCGGTGCCCCCCAGCCACGCCACGTTCACGGTCTCCAGGCGGCCTCCGCCCCGGATCAGATCCAGGTCGAGGGCGGCGCCCGGCGCCAGGCACGCGGAGGTGAAGCTGCAGGGTTCGGCGCTGCCGCAGCGGCAGGCGCGCAGCCCCAGCAGCGCCTCGCGCACGCCGTTGAAGGTGTGTCCCCCTACCGCGAGCACCACGTCGCCCTCCCGCACGTCGTACCCCTCGGGCACGTCCACGGCCACCACGCCGTGGTCGCGGTCCTCGAGGGCGAAGCCCAGGTGCCAGCGGGCCCCAGCGGCCAGGTAGGCGGGCACCACGTGCTCGACGACGGCGCCGATCGAGTCGTTGCTGGCCGAGCGCACCAAGCCCAGCTGCAAGACCAGCACCGCGGGCAGCGCCAGCGCCCTCCCGGGCAGGGGAAAACCCCCCGATCCGAGCAGGGCGACCAGCGCGATGGTGATGGCCAGCCCGGTCCAGGCCAGCAGTGGCCAGGGGCCGGCGCCGCCGACCGCGACCGTGAACCGCTCGGCCTCCTCCAGCCCCTCGACCACGGCCAGGTGGCGGAACTGCTGGAACACGTGGATCTGTTGCTGTACGTCCACGGCCTTGGCGGCCGCGGCCACGGCGGCCACGCCACAGGCAGCCACGATCCAGCGCGCGGAGCGCGCCCGCTCCTCGCACGCCAGCAACCCGGCGAACAGGGCCCACACCACCAGCACCAGGAACACCAGGAACGGCGCGGGCCCGCCGCTCATCGTCCGGGACGTGATCGCGGGGTGGATGGCCCACAGCATGCTGCCACCGCCCAGGGCCAGCACGCCCAGGGCCCACACCCTCCGCGGTGGGCCCGCGGCCGGGATCTCCGGCCACTGGGCCCAGGTCAGCGCGCCCGCGGCCGTCAGCAGGGTCATGGTCGCCAGCACCAGGCCGCTGTAGTCGGTGAACAGGGCCACGGACGAGGCGTGGTTGAGGAAGAACGTCAGCCGGTCCGGCTCCTCCACGGCGAATACCGGGATGGCCTGCCCGATGTTGCGGCAGCCGGCCAGGGTGGCGGCCGCGCCCGACGTGGCGGTGAGCAGGGGGAACAGCAGCCACGGCGCGGCCGGCCGGTGGCCCGCGCGCCATGCGGCGGCCAGGGCGAACGTGCTGCCGAAGGACAGCACGCCGAAGCCGGTGATGAGGAACATGCCCGGCCCCCCGGTGCGGATCACCCGGTCCCCGCCGCCGAAGATCCACGCCAGCGTGCCCACCAGGAAGGGCAGCCCCACCATGCAGCCCACGGCGAACGCGCTGGCCAGCCGACCGACCGGGACCGGGGCCGGCCCGTACCCGGGGGCCGGCTCGTCGTGGTGCGAGGCCAGGTCCTCGATCCGCTCCACCTCCCGCGGCAGCCCGTCCTCGTCCGTGTCCCACACCGGCATGGTGGAGTACGGCGCGGTCCGCTGCACCGGGTGCTCGGGCGGGGGAGGCGGTGTGCTGTCGTCCTCCGAGCGGGTGATGCGCTGGCTCAGGGTCGACACCTGCTCCAGCAGGTCCGGATCCCACACGTCCACCAGCGCGTCCGGCGCCATGTACGCGGGCGCGCCCTCGCGCCACAGCTGCAGCAGCAGCTCGCAGGTGCCCACCCGTTCGTCCACGTCCACGGTCAGCGCGGCGCTGATCGCGCTGTCCATGCGCGGCGGCAGCGTCTCCACCAGGGAGGCGGCCGGGGTGAACCTGCCCTCGATGACCGCGTTGAACACCACCAGCTGGTTGTCCCCGCGGAAGGCCTGCTCGCCGGTGACCATCTCGTACAGCACCGCGCCGAGGGAGAAGATGTCGGCGCGGGCGTCGATGTTCTTGGCGTCGAACACCTGCTCGGGCGCCATGTAGGGCGCCGTGCCCATGGTCTGGCCGGTCTTGGTGGGATCCACCCCGTCGTCCAGCGTGTCGGCCACGCTCTTGGCCAGGCCGAAGTCGGTGATCTTGGGCACCAGCTCGCCGTCGTGCTGGGCGATCAGCACGTTGCCGGGCTTGAGGTCCCGGTGCACCAGCCCGTGTCGGTGGGCCTCGGCCATGCCGCGCAGGATCCCCCGCGCCAGCAGGTCGGTCTGCTCCAGGGTCAGCTGCGTGTGGGCCAGCAGCTGGGCCAGCGACGGACCCTCCACCAGCTCCATCACCAGCGCCGGACAGCCGCCGGCTACCACCACGTCGGTCACGGGCACGATGTTGGGGTGACGCAGGCTGCTCTGGGCCCGCCCCTCGCGCAGCAGCCGCTCCTGGATCGCGTCGGACTGCAGGGTCAGCACCTTGAGCGCGTGCGCACTGCCGAGCTGGGCGTGCCGCACCCGGTACACCACGGCCATGCCGCCGCGGCCGATCAGCTGCTCGATCACGTAGCGGTCGATGCGTGTGCCGGGAGCCAGGTCCATGGTGCGCCTCGGTGACCGCACCATCGTATCACCGCGGCCGAAGCAGGGAGGTCGGGGCCGGGGTCAGGGACGGGGCTGCAGCGCCTGCTCGGCCTGGTCCTCCAGCAGCATGCCCGCGCGGAACTCCAGCCGGGTGCGCGCGTCCTCGTCCAGCTGGCCCTCGGGGACCATCGAGACCCCCAGCAGGCGGGCGCGCCCCTCGGCCCCCTCGGCCTCGGAGGCCCACACCATGGTGCCGAGCTCGCCCTCCACGCCCAGGTCCTCGCCTCCGGGCAGCACGTCCACCATGCCCCGGTGCCAGTCGTCCCCCTCGGCCCCGGACTCGAAGATGGCCACGCAGGGGAACTCGCCGCAGTCCACCTCGACCAGCTCGCCGTGCTCCATCTCGGCCTCGGCCGCCTGCATGGCCGCCTCGAACCCGGTCGCGGACAGCCCTTCGGGCAGGTCCTCGGGCCACGGCAGGGCCTCCCCCTCGTAGTGGGCCAGCTGGCCCCGGGCCAGGGTCGACTCCAGCTGGAGGCGCTCCACCTCCGCGGCGAGCGCATCCACCTCGTACAGCAGTTGCTCGACCGTGGGGTCGTCCCCCAGCGGGGCTCGTGCGCGTGGTGCGGTCCGGTCCTGGGCCCGGTCCCTCGTCGGTCCCGCGGCCGCCTCGACGACCGCGTCGGCTGCCGCGGGCTCGGTGTCCGGGGACGGGCCCACCCGCTCCCACACCTCGTAGGCGATCACGGTGGCGGCCAAACCGATCGCCATGCCCCAGATCAGGTTGCGGTCCATCGTTGCCTCCTCGCTGCCTGCGAACCCCCGGGAGCGCACGCCCCTTCCCGGTCGGGTCTGGATCGAGCCCCATCAACGGTACGTTCTTTGCACCGAACGCGCATGGGGAACACCGCGCCCGAGACATATGCCGTGCGGCTCCGCTGGCCCGCGGGTGGGGCGATCGCGCTCGCCGTCCTGCTCCTGGCATGGCGCCGCCTCGGCGCGGACCGCGCGATGGTCTAGACTGGCCCGTGGGCCCGAGACCTCCCGGGTCCCTGGACCGCCGTGCCGTACCGTGATCCCGCCGTGACGCTTCGCCTGTTGCTCGTGCTCGCCGCTGCCGTGGTGCTCGCCGCCCTGGCCTGTGACGCGGTCGTGGACGACACCGTGGAGGAGGTGCCCGCGGGCGAGCCGGACGACGACGACACCGTCCCGCCGGACGACGCCGTGCCCGCCGAATGCCTGGCCCTGGCCGTGGCCATGACCGTGGGGGATGGCTCCGACCTCGCCGGCACCCCGGACACCACGCTGGCCGCCCGCCCCCTCCGGGCGCTGGTGGTGACCCCTGCGGAGGAGGACGCGTCCTTTGGTCGGCGCCTGCGTGTGCAGCTCGACGGCCTGGGCTGGCCCGCGGACCGGGTGTACGACACCGACCTGGCCGACTCCGACCTCGCCACCTACGGCGCGCTGTTCCTCGTCAGCTCGCCGTGGGACGAGATCGCCCTGGATGACGGTGACGCGGAGCGCATCGGAGAGGCCGTGGGCGACGGCTGCGCCGCCATGTGGATCGGTCCGGGCTTCGATCCCGACCTGGCCGGGCTCTTCGGCGTGCAGGTGGTGGACGAGGCGTCGGTGGTGGAGGCGGGCGTCAACGCCATCGCCTACACGGACGCCGCGGGCGCGGACATGGAGCTGTCCCTGGTGGACGGCTTCGTCTCATGGGTGGAGGCGGACGGCGCCGAGGTGCTGGCCACGCTCGAGCCGGCCGGGATACCGGCCCTCACCGCGGTCCGCGGCGCCCCGGGCGAGGGCCCGGCGGTGCTGGCCCCGTTCGAACTGCTGGAGTACTGGGGTGAGGATCCGGAGGACCACGGCTGGGGCCGGGCCGAGCTGCTCACCGAGGCCATCCGGGGGCCGCTGACCGCGGGCGGCGCGGCCTTCCTGGAGCCGTGGCCCGATGGCCACGGGTCGCCGTTCCTGGTGCGCTACGAGGACATCAACCCGATGGGCACGCGCTACATGTACACCGACGAGTTCGCCTATCGGCTCGAGCACTCGGTGATGCTGCTGCACAGCCGCGGAGCAGCCGTTCACCTGGGGGTCGTGGCGCGGTTCGTGGATCCCACCTACGGCGAGGACCACGACTGGCATACGCCCGACGAGACCCGCGAGCGCGTGCGCCAGGCCGTGCAGTGGAGCCTGGACCAGGGCGCGCACCTGATCTGCCACGGCTGGACCCACCAGTACGGCGAGGGGGACACGGACTACACGGGCATCGACTGGGAGTTCTCCGACGACGCCACCGGGACGTGGGAGTTCCTGCCCTACGCCGAGCAGCTCGAGCGTATCGAGGCGGGGCGGGCCGAGCTGACCGAGGCCTTCGGGATCGAGCCGCAGATCTGGGAGACCCCGCACCTCGACGGCAACGAGGACACCTACCAGGCCGCGGCGGACGCAGGCTTCGCGCTGATCAACGAGTCGGACGAGACCCTGTTCCCCAACCGCTGGGGCCGGGACGACGCCATCGGCGGCGCGGCCCTCAACCTGCCCCACACCGGCTCGTACATGCCCGACGACGAGGAGCTGACCGCGTGGGGGGAGGTCACCCTGCAGTGGACCATGCCGCGCATGGCCCGCATCAACAGCCCCTACTTCTTCTTCTACCACGGCTTCTCCGACGAGCAGGTCGAGGTGCTCCGCGAGATCGCCGACTGCGCCATGATCGCGCAGATGTGGCGGCCCGACCTGCTGGAGCTCGCCGACTGGTGGCAGCAGCGCGAGGACGCGGTCTTCACCCCCGAGCGCGTGGACGGCGCAACCCTGCGTGCGACCGTCGAGGACCACCCCGCCGGCACCACCCTCACCTTCCGCCTCCCCGACGGCGTGCCGGCCGGTGAGGTCACCGTGGACGGCACCCCGGTGGAGGCCACCACCCACCACCGCCTCGGCGTGGCGTACGCGCAGGTGGTGCTGGCCGAGGCGGGCGACGCGACGATCGTGGAGATCGGGGACCCGGTCGCCGACTGACGGTGATCAGGTGGGAGAGATTTCCTCGGCGGCGAGACGAAGCGCCGCCGCCTCTTCGCGCAGTTGCCGGGCAGCCTCCTCCGCCGCAGCGGAGACTCCCTCGTCACCGCCTCGCGTCCGCCGGGTCCTCTCGTCCGGATCCCCCAGCCCCGAGTCCCGGTGGCGCCGGAGCCGGTTCCGCACCAGGTCGCGGATCTCCTCGGCGTTGTCCACGCCACGGAAGAACCCGGTGTGCATGGAGATCACCTGGCCCTGCTTCTGCTTGTCGGCGGGAGTGTTGCCGCCCCCGCCCGCGGTCACCACCCTCACGTCTGCGATGCCCAGCATGCTCTGCAGCGGGCCACGGCTGACCGACAGGTTCTGCACGTTGGCCAGGGTCAGGGTCATCTCCTTGACCTGCCACACGCCTTCGCGGATGCGGATGCTGCGGTCCGTGACCATGTACCAGCGCAGCTCGTAGTCCATGCGCAGCAGGGCCAGCGTGACCAGGAGCTGGCCGAGCACCGTGGCCACGCCGAGCACCTCCAGGCCGATCAGGCACAGGGTCACGATCCCCTGCGAGTGCTCGACCACGAAGTGCTGGAACGCCATCACCCCGGCCACGGTGGACAGCACCACCCACGGCTGGGCCAGCAGCCACCGCGCGACGCGGTAGTGAAGGTACCGGGGCGCGGCCCGGAACACCTGCAGGCTGCCCTCGGCCCCCGCGGGCGGTTCGGGATCGGCCGGCACCCGCAGCAGCCGCAGCATCACGCGCTTGAACGCCTCATACATGGCCGGGGCCGCTCCGGTCGGCCAGGTGTTCCAGGGCCTCGCGCGTGGACTGCAGCTCGTCGCGCACGGCCAGCAGGATCCCGGCCAGGTCCTCCCCCGGTGGCGCGGGTTCCTCCTCGCCGCCCCCACCGCGCATCCGGTCGTACAGGAAGTCCCTCACCTGCTCGAACTCCCGCAGCCCCTCGATCCTCATCTCGGCCGCGGCCGAGCCGGCCGCCGTCTGCACGTGGATGTCCGCCAGCCCCAACCAGCGCCGTAGCGGTCCCGACGCCAGGTGGATGTCCTGGATGCGCCGGTAGGCCAGGTTGACCTCCCTCCGGAACAGCAGCCCCCAGCTCATGGCGATCCCCTCGCGGTCGAAGCGATAGCGCATGGTGTGGTAGCGGAAGTACAGGTACGGCAGCAGCACCAGGGCCCCCGGCCCGGTGAGCAGCGCCCGCGTCACGTACACCTTCAGCAGATGCGGGTGCGGCCGTTCGATGGCGTAGATGGACTCCTCGGTCCAGTGGCGGGGCATCGGTTCTCCGGAAAAGGGAGTTTCCAAATTTATCATTTTGTTTGCCCTAACATGTTTTTTTGTGGCGAACGTCCCTTTTCTGTCCCCCCGGTTTCGCGCGAGAATCTCCCCCCGGGAGGTCAATGACGATGCGGCTCCTGCCGATCCTGATCGTTGCCGTGGCCCTGGCCGCGCCCTGGCTGCCCGAGCGGGGGGCCAGCGCGTCCGAGGCCGTGTCCGTGCTCGACGAGGCGGAGGTCACGTTCGACCGCCGGCCCCCCAGGCCCCGGCCGAGGCCGCCGCGGGGGCGGAGGCCGGCGCGTGCGCCTGCGCAGCAGCTGGGCGAGCCGGACCTGTGGTTCGGCGTGGACCTGGGTCCGGTGCTGTATCCGACCCGGCCCAACGTCAACCTCAAGTTCGACATGGGGGTCGGCCGGCGCCATGGCCGCGGTCTGATCGCCGGCAACTTCAAGATCGGCGTGAACCTGCCCATGTACTTCGCCACCGAGTTCCTGCTCGAGGCCGGTGGCACGTTGCCCGCGAAGTCCGCGCAGCCGTTCGCCGCGTTCCAGGTCGGCCTCGGGGTGACCGTCGACAGCCCGATCGGGACGGCGGTCTGGGAGTACATCACCCCGGGCAACAAGAACCCGACCATGCCCACCTTCATCCTCGGCGGCAGCTTCGGCCTCTACGCCGGCGAGATGAAGCGCAAGACCCAGTTCCGGCTGTCCGTCCAGCCTCGCTTTCGCGGCATGGTGGCGTCGTTCCAGGACGGCCACACCGACCTGCTGCCCGTGGCCGAGCTGTCCTTCTGCCTCGGCGCCGACGTGCTCTGATGGAGGTCCCCGTGAGACCTGTCGTGCTTTTGTTGCTGTCCGTCCTGTTGCTCCCGGGCATGGCGCTGGCCCAGGCCACGTCGCGGCCGGTGGAGCTGTTCATGGTGCCCCCGGGCCCGATGGCCGCGGACGGCACCGACCAGGTGCTGACCTTCGTGGTCACCGACGGCATGGGCGCCCTCGCCGCCGAGGCCCTGTTCAAGGGCTCGCGCGCCGAGTTCGGCAAGCTGTCGGACTTCACCCAGGCCGGCCCGGGCGTGTGGACCTGCCTGTTCACCACGCCCGAGAACTCCCAGATGTCCCAGGTGCGGCTCGACATCCGCGTGAAGGTGGACAAGGAGCAGGTGCGGCGGGACTACTACGTGGACCTGCGCCCGCCGCCGGTGCACACCCTGGAGCTGACCGCGGACCCGCCGGAGATGGTCAAGAAGCGGGACCGCCACGCCGTGCTGACCATCCAGGCCAGCGCCCCGGACGAGGGGCCGCTGGATGGTCTGGACCTGGAGATCCGCGCCTCGGTGGGTACCGTCGACCAGCTCGGGGGCCTGGGTAACGGCCAGTACCAGGCCCGCTACACCATGCCCGAGGGCAAGCCCACGCCGGAGGTGGCATTCTTGACGGTCACGGACCGCGCCCACCCCCACGAGACCGCGGCGTTCCTGACGATCCCGCTGATCGGCAACATCACCTGGGAGGTCGACACCGGCATGGCCGGGGTCGAGGTCTCCTTCGAGATCGGGGACAAGCGGTTCGGCCCGGTGGCGGCCGACGCCAAGGGCATCGCCGGCGTGCCCATCCTGGTACCCCCGGGCGCAGAGACCGCCGTGGCCGTGGTGGGCATGGCCGACGGCAACATGAGCCAGCCCATCGACCTCAAGGTGCCCCAGTACCGGCAGATGACCCTCGCGCCGGTGGCGCCCCACTACCCGGGCGACGGGGTCACCAGCTACCCGATCCGGCTGACCGTGGTCGACCGCGCGGGGCGACCGGTGAACAACGCGCCGGTGGAGCTGCAGGCCACGGCCGGCACGGTGACCGAGCCGAAGCACAGGCGCGCCGGTATCTACGTCGCCGAGTACACGCCGCCCGTGGTGCACGAGGTGACGACCGTGGAGCTGGGCGCGCGCATCCCGGGCCACGAGCCCAGCGTTGACTCGCTCACCTTCGACGTGGTGCCGTCGGGGCCGGCGGCGTTCGACGCGCGCGTGGAGCCGATGGACGTGGGACCGGGCGAGGCCAGCGTGCAGCTGCACGCCCAGGTCACCGCGCTGGGCGGGGGACAGGCCGAGGAGATCGGCGCCGTGTTCTACCGCAGCGACGGCGAGATCGCGGACACCGCGGCCACGGGCATGGGCGCCTACCTGTCCGGCCACGCGGGCAACTTCGACCGGCCGTGCGCGTTCTTGGCCCAGGCCACGCTGCGCGCCACGGACAAGCCGCCGGTGTCGCTGGTGGCGTGGTCCGTGGACGGCCAGCTGCAGCTGCAGGAGCGCACCTCGATCGTGGTGATGGCCCTGGACCGCTACGGCCTGCCCGTGGCCGGGGTGGACGTGTCTGCCCGCTCGTTGCAGGGCGGCGGCGACCTGGCCGGCGGCGGCCCGACCGACGGGTACGGCCGCTCGATCGTGGAGTTCACGGCCGCGCGCCTCGGAGGGTTGTCCATGGTCGAGGTGATGGCCGGGGACCTGACCTGGCACCTGCCCATCTGGCAGGGCGTGGGCGACATGCCCCGCTTCCCCATGCCCCGCAGCGGCGGCGCCGACCGGCTGGCCGCGTGGGACAAGTGGGCGCCGCTGACGCGTTCCCTGCTGGCCGGACCGGGAGTGGGGGTGGTGGTGGACGAGGAGGAGTGACCTAGACCAGGTCCACCTCGACCTCGAACTCGTCGGTCAGATCGATCATCAGCCCCTCGGGGCCGCGCAGCCGCAACAGCAGCTCGTAGTCACCACTGGGCGTCTGCGGGGTCAGCACCAGCGGGATCTCCAGCTCCAGCGTGTCCCCGGCCACGGTGGGCATCAGCGGGGTCTGCGCCAGCGTCCGCACCTCGCCCCACGGGTCGGTGGCGGTCAGCAGCAGGCGGAACAAGCGCGGCTCGTCGCTGTCGTGGGTCACGTCCAGCCGGATCATCACGGTCTCGCCCGGCTCGAACGGCCCGGTCGAGTCCAGCGCCATCGAGGCGGTGAGCTCGCCGGTCGGGCCGGGGGGCGCCTCGTCCGCCTCGACGGCGTAGATGTACCCGGGCATCAGGCAGGTGTCGGCGTAGGCCATGCGGAACCAGCCTCGCTCGCCGGTCACGCCGTAGGTGTCCTCGCCCCAGTCCGTGCCCCACGAGTTCTTGACGATCCACGCCTCGTCGTCGTCGTCGTAGCCCACGATGGCCACCGCGTGGTAGCCCGACAGGGTGGTGGTCACGTGCTGGTACACGCCGCCCGTGTAGTAGAAGAAGTCGCGGTAGACCTTCATGCCCGCGATCACCGGTCCGTACTGCAAGCGGCTCTTGATCGCGGCCACGTCGTCGTCGACCGTGACCCACCCCGACGCGTGGGTGCGCGTCACGTGGTCGCAGCTGTCGTCACACTCCTGCGTGTCCACCGCGTCGTAGGCGTTGCACGCCTCGGTGGTCACCCCCTCGTCGACCAGGTGGTCCAGGGTCTCGTCGAGGTAGGCTCCCACGCAGTCGCCGTCCGTGCAGTCGATCAGCTCCTGCTCGGACAGGTCGATCTCCAGGTCCGGATCGTCGATGGCGATCTCCACCATCGACTCCAGGGCCCCCAGCGTGGCGAACGCCCAGCACGAGCCGCAGCTGTACTGGTGTCGGACGGGCGTGGTGAAGTCGCCGTCGAGGTCGCGCCAGTCCAGGGCGTCGGGGATGTCTGCGCCGATGGGCTGGGGCACGGCCTCCCCCAGGGTGACGGACGGGATCGCCGGGTCGGTCAGCGTGCCCAGGAGCTGCTCGCGGTCCTCGGGAGCCATGGTCGAGATCCCGGTCTCACCGGCGGTCCAGCCCGCGCCCGAGGTCTCGATCGCCGTGGCGATGGCGGCCACGTCGAAGGGCGTCCTGCCCCGCGAGACCTGGGCGTGGGCTGGCAACGCAGTCCCGGCCACGATCAGGCATGCCGCCAGCAGCGTCCGGCTGTCCGTCGGCAGTCTCCCTGGGAATGCGCGTTTCATCTGCCCTGAAACGTAGCAATCCCCGTGCCATTCCGGACAATGTCGTGATTTCAGGAGGTTACGGGATCGGCCGGCCGGGACGCGTACGGGATCTGTACAGGCACTGCTGGCAAGTTGTTGCCGGCTGGCAACAACTTGCCAGCTAGGGCTCCTCGATCTCCAGGGTGCGGATCTTGTAGGCCAGGGTGCGCAACGGCACGCCCAGGCTCTTCGCCGTGGGGGCCCGGTTGTACTCGTGCCGCCGCAGGGCTGCTTCGATGAGATCGACCTCGTAGCGCTTCAGCTCGTCGCGCAGATCGATGTCCCCCACGGGCAGCTGCACCAGCGCGGGCGCGAGCGAGGGGTCGGCCACGATGTTGATCGCGGTGGTGGAGGTGTCGCCGAGGTTGCCCTCCGGGCGCTGCAGGATCGCGGGCAGGTCCTCCACGCGGATGCTGTGCGAGCTCGTGATCACCACCGCGCGCTCGATCACGTTGCGCAGCTCGCGCACGTTGCCCGGCCACGGGTGGTGCCACAGGCGGTCGAGCGCGCGCGGATCGATGTCGTGCACGGACAGCTCGTACTCGGCCGCGGCCCGGCGGACGAAGCGGTGCGCGAGCGGCTCGATGTCGTCCAGCCGGTCGCGCAGGGGGGGCACGTCGATGCGGATGGTGTTGATCCGGTACAGCAGGTCCTCGCGGAACGCGCCCGAGCCGCACATCGCCTCGAGGTCGCGGTGGGTGGCGGTGAGCAGCCGCACGTCCACCTCCATCTCGCGGGTGGAGCCGACCCGGCAGAAGCGCCGTGTCTCCAGCACCCGTAGCAGCGCGGCCTGGGCGGCCGCGGGCAGCTCGCCCACCTCGTCGAGGAACACCGTGCCCCCGTCCGCAGCCTCGAACACGCCGGACTGGCGCCGGGCCGCGCCCGTGAACGCGCCACGCTCGTGGCCGAACAGCGTGCTCTCCACCAGGTTGTCGGGGATGGCCGCGCAGTTGATGGTGATCATCGGGTTGCGCGCCCGCGGGCTGGCGTCGTGGATGGCGCGCGCGACCAGCTCCTTGCCCGTGCCGGTCTCGCCGGTGATCAGCACCGGCACGGAGGAGCCCGACACGCGCGCGGCCATGCCGAACACCTCCTTCATCTTGAGGTTGTGCACCACGGGCCCGTCGCTGTCGTCGTCCAGGGAGACGCGTTGACCGTCGTGGTCCGTGCGCCCCCCGAGCACGGGCCTGCGCACGCTGGCGCGCTGCACGGAGCGCAGCGTCACCTCCAGCAGCTCGCCCGCGGACGAGGCGTGGTCGGGGAACACCGCGATCCCCGCGACGATGGTGGACCGGGAGGCACGCACCCGCGTCACCAGGTCGCGGGCGCGCGTCTGCCCCACCTCGGGCAGCAGCACCTCGACCAGCCCGGATCCGTAGTAGGCCAGCCGGTCGAACGGCCGCAGGTGTTCCTGCAGGTCGGCGAACCACGCGCCCAGCGCCTCGGAGGGCGGGCTGGCGTCGCGCAGCATCACCAGCGCCACGGGCCGGTGGAAGGCGTGCGCGCGCACCACCTCGGCCTCCAGGTCCAGCAGGAACGACTCGTGGCCGAACAGCCCGAACTGGCGGTCCTCCATCGAACCGAGCAGCTGCACGGCCGCGGGCACGGCCCCGAGCGCGAGGGCCTGCCCCGGGCTCACCTCGACCTGGTCGATGCGCTTGCCCTCGAGCCGGGTGCCGTTGGTCGAGCCCAGGTCCTCGACCCACACCCGCCCCTCGCGCAGCACCACGCGGGCGTGCTCGCGGGAGATGCTGTCGTGGTCCACCACCACGTCCGCGGGCGGGATCCGCCCGATCACGAGCACCCGCCCCTCGACCAGGGGCACGACGCGTGCGCCGCTGCGGTCGAACAGCACCAGCGACGCCACGCCGCCCGCGCCGCGTTCGTCCGAACCGCGGCGCAGGGACACGACCATGGAGTCGGACAGGTCGTGGGTGGAGCGGATGTCCTCGATCCTGCGGGGCATGGTGCCTCCCCTCGAGGCGGGGATCCTAGTTTCCCGCGGGTTGACTGGCAAGTTGTTGCCAGGAATCCCGGCCGCCAGGGGGGCGCGGAAAGGGGGTGGCGAGGCATGTGCCCGTGATCACGCTGATTTTTGAGAGGTGGCACGGCCGTTGCTACGCATGGTCACGTGGCATGAGAGGGATGAATCATGGCTGGCAATCACAGGCGATCGACCCGATACCTCGAACCAGGTAGCACGTTCGGACGCTACCGCATCGTGCGGTGGCTGGCCCACGGCGGCGGCGGCACGGTGTACGAGGCCGTGCTGCCCGGCGCGCTCGGCTTCACCAAGCGCGTCGCGCTGAAGGTGTTTCGCGACGACCTGCCGACCTCCTCGGGGCACCGGCTGCGGTCCCTGTCCCGCGAGGCGCGGCTGGGCGGACTGCTCAACCACGTCAACATCGTCGGCGCCATCGACTGCGGCGTGGTCGACGGTGACCATTACCTGGCCATGGAGTACGTGGAGGGGGCCTCGCTGGGGGAGGTGCTGGAGATCGCCGGGCAGTGCGGAAAGAAGCTGCCGCGGGCCTGTGTGATGGAGATCGCCATCCAGATCTGCCGCGCCCTGCACCACGCACACGAGCAGCAGGACGCGGACGGCAGGGCGCTGAACCTGGTGCACCGCGACCTCAAGCCGGCCAACGTGATGGTGGGCGCGGACGGCGTGGTGCGGTTGCTGGACTTCGGTGTGGCCAGCGCCCGCTTCGAGGGGGTGGAGACCACGCCCACGCGGCGCATCACCGGCACGCCTCGCTACATGTCCCCCGAGCAGGCCCAGGCCGACCGCTACCTGGACCGCCGCTCTGACCTCTACTCGCTCGGTGCGCTGCTGTTCGAGCTGATCACCGGCGAACACCTGGTGCCGGGCCGGTCGGTGAGCGAGGTGGTGCGCAAGGCGGCCCGGGAGGATCCCCGCCACCGCCTGCACCTCGCCGAGCAGCGTGTCCCGGGGATCATGCCGGTGCTGGCGCGGCTGCTGTCTCCCCGACCCGACGCGCGCTACCCCACGGCCGAGGCCGTGGCCCAGGTGCTGGGCCGGCTGCAGCGGCGCTTCCCCGTGGGCGATCGCCTCGGCCGGCTGGTGGTCGGCCTGCGCGAGGAGGTGGAACGCCGCCGGACGATGCGCGAACGGCGGGCCCGGCGCCGGGCAAAGGACGCCACGCCCGCGACCGTGGCGCCGGCGCCGTGGGAGGATGGCGTGGAACCGGCGCCGAGCGTGTCGTCGGTGCCGGCGGAGCCCGTCGAGTCCGAGGTCGAACGGCGCGCCTGCCGGATCTCCAGCGCAGGGAGGCTGGCGTCGGCCGCTGTGGTGATGTTGTGTGGCGCGAGTGGATTCCTGTTCACGCGGATGGTGGTGTCGTTGACCGTCCTGCAGTGAGAGCCGCGCCAGATCGGCCATCCGCGCCATACCTCGTCCACACTTCCTGTGGATAAAGCTGTGGGTTCTGTGGGAAAACGCGCCGGACGTGATCGCCACTGACGTACGGAAGCCCGATCGTGCGATGATGCCGGGGGGAGGCCCTCGTGGACGGCAGCGGCACGTTTCGCGGCACCGAGACGATCATCATCGACCAGATCTACGGCGGGGACACGCCCCACCCGCTGCAGCTGCTGATCGCTGCCGCGGCGTTCTCCTCGCTGGGCATCGCCGTGGCCCGCCACTTCTTCGACAGCAACGTGGGCACGATCAGCATCTTCCTGTGCGTGCTGGGGCTGCTGCCCACCCTGGGCAGCCTGGTGGACCGCAAGAAGAGCAAGAGCAAGCCGCTGGCGCAGCTGTTGTCGGAGGAGAAGCGGACCAGGCCGCGCTACGACCTGACCCTGGCGGTGTCCCTGCTGATGCTGTTCGTGGGGGTGATGCTGGCGTACGCCGCCTGGGTGCTGATCCTGCCCGAGGAGGTGGTCCGCCGCTGCTTCAACGGCCAGCTCGGTCCGTGGCTGGACATGGGCACCAGCGGGTTCCGGGCGCGGCCGCTGGCGCCGATCCTGAGCAACAACCTGCTGGTGATGGTGGGGGTGCTGCTGCTGTCGATGCTGTACCGCAACGGCGGCGCGCTGCTGGTGCTGTGCTGGAACGCGTCGGTCTGGGGGGCGGCGTTCGCCTGGTTCGCGACGGTGGAGTCCGTGTCCGGCCTGGGCGCGGTGATTCGCTGGCTGGGCCTCACCGCGTCGGTGTTGCCGCACATCGTGCTGGAGGCGACCGGGTATATACTGACCGCTCTGGTGGGGCTGCTGCTGATCCGGCTGATCGTGCGCTTTCGTGATGTGGCGCTGGACCGGCGTGAGCTGCTGATGGGGATCGGCAAGCTCGGAGGGGCGGCCCTGGCCTGCGTGGTGCTGGGCGCGGTGGCGGAGACCGCGCTGGCGCCGAGGCTGCTGGAGCTGCTGTCGCGGTGAGGGCGACGCGAGGGGAATCTCGATGAGAAAGAGGACCATCATCTCGGCAGGCCTGGTGCTCGCCCTGTTCGCCATGATCGGGATCCTGGAGCTGACCGGGGAGGGGTCGCTGCTCGGCGCGGCCACCGGCAACCCCGAAGGCTGCGCAGCCGGGCCGGGGCTGGAGCTGCCCGAGGAGGTGCCCGCCTCGATCCTGGCCATGGAGCCGTGGTTCGACCTGCCGGGCACGCGCGGCCCCGGGCCGGTGGAGCCGCCGCCCATGGAGGTGGTCGAGGGCCAGTACCTGGTGCAGCTGTCACCTCCGGCCGTGGAGGGGCTGCAGCTCGACGAGGCGCAGGTGATCACCAGTTCGCCCGAGCTCGACGAGGTGCTACTCGCCCTGGACGTGGCCGTCTTGGAGCCGCTGTTCCCGCCCCGGGAGCAGCTGAGGCCCGCGGCGATCGAGCTGGGCCTGGACCGGATCTACACCTTCGAGGCCGACGGGATGCCCGGCGTGGTGCTCGAGCGCCTCGAGGCCCTGCCCGTGGTCGAGTCCGTGGAGCCGGTGATGCTCGTACCGCTGCTGGAGACGCCGGACGACCCCAGCTACGTGTACCAGTGGCACTTCCACATGCTGGACCTGGAGGCGGCGTGGGAGATCACGGACGGCGCGGACGTGATCGTGGCCGTGGTCGACACGGGCACGTCCGCGGGCGAGGACGGCTTCATGGAGCTGCTGCCCGGGTACGACTACGTGGACGAGGATGACGACCCGGCCGACACCCACGGCCACGGCACCCACGTGGCCGGCACGGTCGCCCAGGCCACGCGCAACACCGTGGGCGTGGCCGGCGTGGCGCCCGCGGCGTCGATCCTGCCCGTGCGGGTCTGCACGGGTGACGGCTGTCCCAGCAACGCCATCGCCCAGGGCATCCGCTACGCGGTCGACAGCGGCGCCCAGGTGATCAACATGAGCCTCGGCGGGGACTCCTCCAGCACGTTCGTCCAGATGGCGGTGGAGTACGCCATCGAGGAGGGCGTGGTCGTGGTGGCCGCCTCGGGCAACGACGGCTACACGGATTTCGTCAGCTCACCGGCCAGGCTCGAGGGGGTGGTGGCCGTGGGCGCGGTCAACATCAACTACGAGGTGACGAGCTACTCCAACCAGGGCCCGGACCTGGACGTGGTGGCGCCGGGCGGTTCCAACTTCGGTGACCAGAACGGCGACGGCGTGACCGACGGGGTGCTGCAGGAGACGTTCTCGGGCAGCCAGTGGGGCTACTACCCGATCTGCGGGACCTCGATGGCGTCTCCCCACGTGGCCGGGCTGGCGGCGCTGCTGATCGCCAACGGCCTGACCGACCCCGAGGAGGTGGTCGCGGCGATCACCACCACGGCGGACGATCTCGGCGACGAGGGGTGGGACGCGTCGTACGGCCACGGGCTGATCCACCCGTACGCCGCGCTGCATTACCCCGACGGCGTGCCCGAGGACGACGGCGGCGGTGGCGGCGTCGGTGGCGTCGGTGGTGGTGGCGGCGGCGGCGAGGGTGGCGGGACGGGCTCCCAGCCGCTGTCCGATGATCCGCCCGCCGGGTGCGCGTTCGTGTCGCCGGCTCGCTGAACCGGCCGACCGCGGGCGAGGTGGCCGCGGGTTGATGCCGGCGCTACCATCGATGGGTATGGGCCTGGAGTACACCCGAGGTGGCTGGCTGGTCGCGCTGCTCGTCGCCCTGTTCACGGCGTGTGACGAGACGGGCCCCATACCCCCGCCCGGCGACGATGACGACGCGGTCGACGACGACGTGGCCGATGGCGGCCCCGCCGACGACGACGCGGCCGACGACGACAGCGCGGTCGATCCGCCACTGGTGGTCCTGCAGTGCGCCCATGATCCAGCGGTCGACCCCGACGACCTGCCCCCGCTGTACGTCAACCACCGGGATCGCCCCTACCGCGTGGTGGCGATCGACTCCGACCGGTTCGACGAGCTGTACGCCCTGGTCACGATGCCCAAGACCGACGCCACCCTGTACGACGACGGCGCGCCGCTGGTGGTGGCTGCGCCGCCCGCGCACCAGGTGAGCCAGCGCTGGACCGAGGACCCGGGGTTCTACATCCCGGCCGAGTACGGCGTGGTGGAGGTGCTTCCCGTGTGGCCCGGCTGGGAGGTGCAGGGCCACGAGACCACCGGGCCCACCGACCACGGCGGGCTCGAGGCCGCGGCCGCGCTGGCCGAGGTGTTCGCCTGGGCCTCGAGCGGGCAGCCCTGCGCCACGGGCCAGACCCTGTCGCAGATCACCGACGGCCCGGTCTGCCACGATCCGGCCGTGCTGCTGGCCAGCTCCACCGGCGGCCTGCCCGCCATGGGGGCCCTGCACGAGCACGTCGCCGACCTGGCCGGACACGTGCTGGGATTTGCCGGCTTCGAGAACCCCACCCAGGCCCAGTTCGCCACGGCCGAGGCCGGCGCCATCTGGATGGACCCGGACGACGAGGTGGACGGCGACGGCGACGGCTACGCGTGGGACGATGGCCGCAACCTGTCGTTCGATGCCGAGAGCTGCGCCGCTGGCGTGTGCACCGTGGACTACGCCTCCCTGGCGTGGACCGACGAGGTGTCACTGAGCGACGTGCTGCTGGTCGGTGACGGGACCGGCGAGTACCCACCTGGGCTGCTGTACCTGGACCGGGACGGCAGCGGCCGGTTCGACCTGGACGAGGACGGCCGCCCGGACCTCGACGGCAACGGCGTGGTGGACCTGGGCGAGGACACGTTCTTCAAGCCCCAGGTGCACATCGTCGACGCCACCCGCTACGCGTACTCGCCCCAGGCCCTGGAGGCGGCCGTGGCCGCGGGGGTGCTCGCGGAGGGGACGTGGCCCGACCTGCTCGACAGCGAGGCCGCGACCGCGACCTTCTGGGCCGAGCGCACCATGTTCGACCGCGTCGGGGCCGTGGCGGGCGCGTACGGCGAGGCGTTCCGCGTGGCCGTGCTGTACTCCGAGGTGCCCCACGGCCCGGCCTACCCGTCGCGGCCCAACACCCGCCAGCTGCACGACGCGTTCCTCGGCGCGGGCGTGGCCACGCGCTACAACGGCAGCCCCGAGGCGGTGGCCTGCCTGCACCAGGTCGAATCGCTGGAGGGGTACACCGGCGGCCCGCCCGCGGGCACGGTGCTGACCGGCGCGGAGATGCCGGCCTGGTCGGTACCCGAGGAGCTCACGGATCCGTACCTCCGGGTCCCGGGCACGCTGGGGCTGTTCTGGGACGCGGTGGGACCGTTCGCGGCGTGTGATCCCTAGGGGGTGGTCAGTCGCTCCGATCGCGCTGTGCACACCCGGTTGTCGCACACGGCGGTCACCTGCTGGGGCGCGCACGCCCCGCGCACGGCCCAGTGGCAGGGCAGGCCCTGGCGCTCCAGCAACGCCCGGTATCCGCCGATCGCGTTGACGTTGATCGCCTGATGGAAGCAGTTGCCCGCGCCGGTCAGCAGGCCGCAGTCCATGTCCTGGCTGCACCGCAGGTCCGCGGCCGGGATCTCGCTCCAGGCCCGCTCCAGCTGGCCACAGCGCACGTCGTGGGCGAACCCCTCGGCCGGGCGACGGAAGCACGGCGAGCGGGTGCAGTCCGTGCCGTAGGCCGCGAACACGTGCTCGGTCTTGCCCTCCATGCGGGTGAACACCCAGGCGGACGGCGTGGACTCGTCGATGCGGTCCACGCCCTCGATCTCCCACGGCGCGGCGCACAGGCGCTCGGGGATCACGCCGTGCACGGGCCCCTGCTCGGCGTGGAACGGCTCGAAGCACAGCTCGGTGCGGTTGGCATCGATGGTCACGCGGGTCACGGTGGCCACGTACACCCCGTGGGCCATCTGCCACACGTCGTCGATGTTGTTGGCGATGTCCTCCGCGCCGTACAGCGGTCCGGCGGGCGCCCGGTCCGGTTCGGGCTCCTCTGGCCTGGGCGACGGCACCACGTCCCCCCGCACCGCCGGCACGATCCCCAGCAGCGCGAAGGCGAGCACCACGGGAAGCAATCCGCGTCGATCACGCATCCCACACCTCGCTTCCGGTACGATACCAGCTGCGAGGTGACCGGATGGACAGGCCGTACATGGGCAAGGTGCTGTGGGTGGATCTCACCGAGGGGACCTGCACGGACGAGGAGATCGGCGAGGACGTGTACCGCAAGGTGCTGGGCGGGCTGGGCCTGGCCGCGCACCTGCTGTACGAGCGGATCCCGGCGGGCGCGGATCCCCTCGGGCCGGACAACGTGCTGGCGTTCGTGCCCGGCCTGCTGACCGGCACCAGCGCGCTGTTCACCGGCCGGTGGATGGCGGCCGCCAGGTCGCCGCTGACCGGCGGCTGGGGCGACGCCAACTGCGGGGGCAACCTCGCCCCGGCGATCAAGAAGGCGGGCTACGACGGCATCTTCGTGCAGGGCGCGGCCGAGTCGCCGGTGTACCTGCTGGTGAACAACGGCAAGGCCGAGATCCGGCCCGCGGACCACCTGTGGGGCAAGGACGTCGTCGAGACCGAGGACACGTTGAAGGAGGAGGTCGGGGTCAAGGCCGCGCGCGTGGCCTGCATCGGCGAGGCGGGCGAGAAGCTGTCGCTGATCTCCGGCATCGTCAACGACCACGGCCGGATCGCGGCGCGCTCCGGGCTCGGCGCGGTGATGGGCTCCAAGAGGCTCAAGGCGCTGGTGTGCGCGGGCAAGCACAAGGTCGGTGCGGCCGATCGCGACGAGATGAAGAAGCTGACCAAGACCTGCCGCGAGGTGGTGGCCAAGGACATGCCCCTGTTCCCCGGCTGGGTCACCGGCTACCTCGGCAACCTGCTGCGCTGGCTGCCCGTGGCCATGGCCCAGGACGGCAACCTGTACAAGTCGATGCTGCGCAAGTGGGGCACCATCTCCATGAACCAGACGTCGATCCAGATGGGAGACGCGCCGGTGAAGAACTGGGGCGGCACCGCCCTGGACTTCCCGCTGAAGCGGTCGGCCACCGTGGGGCCGGACGCGATGCGCAACACGGAGGTCAAGAAGTACCACTGCGCCCAGTGCCCGCTGGGCTGCGGCGGCATCGTCGAGGGGGTGCCCGAGTACGGGGAGGGCCACAAGCCGGAGTACGAGTCGGTCAGCGCCCTGGGCTGCCTGCTGCTCAACGAGGATCGCGACGCGATCTACTACCTCAACGAGCTGCTCAACCGCGCGGGCATGGACACCATCTCCGCGGGCGGCGTGGCCGCGTTCGCCATCGAGTGCTTCGAGGCTGGCCTGCTCACGGTCGAGGACACCGGCGGCCTGGAGCTGCGCTGGGGCGACGCCGAGGCGATCAAGGCCCTGGTGCGCAAGATGGTCGCGCGGGAGGGCATCGGCGACCTGCTGGCCGACGGGGTCAAGGTGGCGGCCGAGAAGATCGGCGGGGACGCGGCGCACTACGCGATCCACGCCGGCGGCCAGGAGTTGCCCATGCACGACAGCCGCCTCGACCCGGGCCACGGCCTGCACTACAGCGCCGACCCCACGCCGGGGCGGCACACGGTGGGTTCGTACCTGTACTACGAGATGTACATGCTGTGGAAGAAGGTGGACGGCGTGCCCGTGCCCAAGGCGATGTACGGCAAGGGCAGCAAGTACATCGCCGACGAGGACAAGGCCGCCACGGCCGCGGCCACGTCCAGGTACACGGCCATGTTCAACGGCGCGGGCCTGTGCATGTTCGGCGGGTTCTGCGGCACGGAGCGGCTGCCGCTGTTCGAGTGGCTGGCCGCGTCGACCGGGTTCGAGATGAGCGCCAACGAGTTCTACGAGTGCGGGGGCCACATCCAGACCCTGCGTCAGCAGTTCAACGTGCGCCACGGCATCGACCCCCACGACACGGTTGCCCACGACCGTGCGCTGGGTCGCCCCCCCCAGACCGTGGGCCCGAACAAGGGCCGGACCCTCGAGATCGAAGCCCTGCTGGAGGGCTACTGGCGGGAGCTGGGGTGGGATCCGGAGACGGGCAAGCCGACGGCCGAGATCCTGGCGCGCTACGGCATCGAGCCGTAGTCCTCACCAGCGCGACGACGGATCGCGGTCGTCGTACTCCTTCGAGCCCTGGCCCAGCGTGGCCGGCGGCGGCGCGCCGCCCGCGGGCACGTCCTGGGTCTCGTCCTGGCCCGGTTCGGCCACGCCGAAGATGGTGCGGGCCAGGCGGAAGCCCAGGAAGAAGAACCGCTCGTCCTCCCGCTGACCCTCCCGCTTGGCCACGCGGGTGTCGGACGGCAGGCTGAAGCACGAACCTCCCCGGCATACGCGCAGGTCGCCCTTGTACGGCCCGGTGGGGTCGGTGGAGACCGAGTCGGTGGGGTAGGGGCCGTAGCGGTCCCAGACCCATTCGGCCACGTTGCCGCAGCCGTCGAACAGGCCGGCGCGGTTGGCCTTCTTGCCCGCCACGGGCTGGATCACGCCCTCGGCGTTGCCCCAGTGCCAGGCCACCTCGTCCACGTCGTCCGAGCCGGCGTAGCGGAACTCCTCGCCCGCACGGATGACGTACTCCCACTCCGCCTCGGTGAGCATGCGGAAGCCGTCCGCCGCCCGGTCCCACGACACCATGTTGTGGCCCGTGCGGTACACCGGGCGGAAGCCGATGGCCTCGCTGAGCTTGTTGCAGAACTCGATCACGTCCAGCCAGCGGACCGACTCCACGGGCAGCTCGTCGCCCTTGGTCCAGGCCGGGTTCTCGTCCATCAGCGTCTGCCACTGGGCCTGGGTCACCGGCGTCGACGAGACCAGGAACGGCCGCGTGAGCGACACGCGGTGCAGGAACTCGTCCGGCGACGCGTCGGTCAGGTCGTCGCGGCTACCCATCCAGTAGGCGCCCGGCTCGAAGCGCACCATCACGATGTCGCACAGCTCGTCGTCGGGGAGGCCACCGGGGACGCGCACCGTGGTGCTGACGTGGGCGATCGGCAGGTCGGTGGTGATGTCCGGGTCCGAGGTCCCGCGCGGCTCGATGTCGATGGTCAGCGAGCGCTCCGAGTCGTGCCTGGGGGGGGCGAGGTTCTCCAGCGGCAGGTTGGACTCGGTGGGGCTCTCCGGCGCCGCGTCCACGGCCTGCTCCTCGGCGAACCAGTCGGTGAGCCAGTGGCCGAGGTGCTGGCGGCCCAGCAGGTCGGAGCACGCGCGGGCGATCTCCCGGCCCATCTCCGCGGCCGACGAGTAGCGCTGGTCGCGGTCCTGCTTCAGCGCGCGGCGCAGCACCGGCACCATCTGCGGCATGCGCTCGCCCACGCGGTCCAGGGACACGCCCACGTCGGCCTGCTGGACCTTCAGCAGCAGGTGGTGGCGGTTGGACTCCAGGAAGACCTTCTCGCCGTTGATCAGCTCGGTGAGCAGCGAGCCGAGGCTGAACAGGTCCGAGCGGTGGTCCAGGACCGCGCCCGTGACCTGCTCGGGGCTCATGTACGACGGCGTGCCGCGGGTGATGTTGCCCACCTGCGTCTGGAACAGGTTGGCCGTGGACTTGGCCACGCCGAAGTCCATGATCTTGACCACGCCGTCGGGGGTGATCATCACGTTGCCGGGCTTCAGATCGCGGTGGATCAGGTTCAGCGGCTGGCCCGCCTCGTCGCGTGCGGTGTGGGCGTACGTCATGCCCTCGCACAGCTGCACCGCGATCTCGGCGACGATCTCCACGGGGATCGGCGACTGGCTGGGCACGCGGCGGAGCACCTCCTTGAACGTGTGTCCGGGCACGAACTCCATGGCGATGTAGAACGTGTCGCCCGCCTTCTCGAACTCGTACATCTCCACGAGGTTGCGGTGGTGCAGGTAGCCCCCCAGCCGCGCCTCGTTGATGATGCTGCGGATCGAGTTCTTGTTCTGCACGACGTGGGGCAGGATCTGCTTGACTGCGACCTGTTTGCGGAAACCCAGCAGGCCCGAGTGGATGGCGCGATAGACCCGGGCAGTGGCCCCCTCGCCGAGCACCTCGAGCAGCATGTACTTGCCGAGCTGGCGGGTCTCCTCGGTCATCCTCCCCCTCCTCGGCTCTCTGCCACGGTGCGCGCGATGCGGAACCCGAGGAAGTGGTACCCCTGCTCGGGCACCACCTGCGGTCCCCGGCAGCTCACCCGCAGCTCCGCGGGCAGCACGAATGCCGAGCCGCCGCGGCACACGCCATTCTCGCCGTCGGACGGCCCCGCCGGGTCGACGGTGGTGGACTCCGTCGGGTAGGCGCCGTAGCGGTCCCAGACCCACTCGGACACGTTGCCGCACAGGTCGTACAGCCCCAGCGCGTTGGGCCGCTTGCGTGCCACGGGCTGGGTCAGGCCGCCGGTGTTGCCCCAGTACCAGGCCACGGCGTCGGCGTCGTCCGAACCGGCGTACAGGTGCTGCTCGCCGCCGCGCGCCGCGACCTCCCACTCGGCCTCGGTGGCCAGCCGGAAGCCGGGCGCGTCGTGGTCCCAGGTGACCACGCCCCCCGCCTCGCTGTATACCGGCTGCATCCCCAGCGCGGTGGAGAGGCGGTTGCAGAACGCCACGGCCTGGTACCACGACACCGACTCCACCGGGAGGCCGTCGCCGCGCGCCCAGCTGGGGTTGTCACCCATCAGGGCGGTCCATTGCTGCTGGGTCACCAGGGTCGAGGCGAGCTGGAACGGCCGGGTGAGCTCCACCCGGTGCAGGAACTCGTCGGGCAGGGCGTCGGCCTGGTCGGCGTGAGCGCCCACCCAGCAGGTGCCGCCGGGCACGTCGAGCATGAAGAGGTCGAGGCCGGGTGGTTCCCCCTCCCCGCCGGGGATGCGCACCGTGGCGGTGAGCTGGGCCGAGACCAGTGTCTTCTCCGCGTAGCGCGCGCGGAGGCGCGGCGCGTCCGGGGGTGGCGGCTCCGGTTCGGGGCGCACGACCCGCGCCTCCGGTTCGGTCGTGCGGGTCTCGTCGTCGGCCGCTGCCTGCTCGACCGTGCGCGGTTCGTCGTCCTCGCTCACCCGCTCCGAGGGCACGCGGGCGCTCACCGCGAGGTTCTTGCGGGAGGGCACCTCCACCAGGGTCGGGGCCTCCTCGTTCTCGTCGGCCTCTTCGAGGGTGGTGCCGGGGCCGCCCATCCACTTCACCAGCCACTCGCCGAGCGCGTCCTCGCCCATGGTCGGGCTGCAGGTCTGACGTAGGTCGCGGGCCATCTCCAGGGCCGTGGCGTAGCGCTCGTCGCGATCGCGGGCCAGCGCGCGGCGCAGGACCGGCACCATCGCGGGCATGTGCCGCTCGACCTTGTCCATCGCCTCGGTCACGTCCGCGGCGTGGACCTTGTGCAGCACCGCGTTGAGGTTGTGGTCGAAGAACAGCACCTGGCCCGTGACCGCCTCGGTCAGCAGCGATCCCAGCGCGAAGATGTCCGAGCGGCCGTCCAGGGCCATGCCTCGCACCTGTTCGGGGCTCATGTAGGCCGGCGTGCCGCGGGTGATGTTGGCCACCTGCGTGTGGTAGAGGTTGGACGAGGACTTGGCCACGCCGAAGTCCATGATCTTGACCGTGCCGTGGGGCGTGATCATCACGTTACCCGGCTTGAGGTCGCGATGGATCAGGTTGAGTGGCTGGCCGTTCTCGTCCCGGGCCGCGTGCGCGTATCCGAGCCCCTCGCACAGCTGGATGGCCAGGTCGGCGATCACCCGCGGCGGCAGCGGGCCCTGTAGCCGCACGCGCCGCAGCACTGCGGCCAGGGTGTGGCCGGGCACGAATTCCATGGCGATGAAGAACGTGTCCTCCACCTGGTTGAACTCGTAGATCTCGACGAGGTTGCGGTGGTGCAGGAAGCCGCCCAGCCGGGCCTCGTTGATCAGACCCTGGATGGCCGAGGAGTTCTCCAGCACGTGCGGCAGGATCTGCTTGACCGCCACCTGCTTGCGGAAGCCCATGGGTCCGGCGTGGATCGCGCGGTAGACGCGCGCGGACGCGCCCTCGCCCAGGATCTCGAGCAGGGTGTACTTGCCGATCTGCGGGTTGTCGTCATGCATGCCGCGCCGATCGAGGTTAACTCGCGTGGCGCGCGCGGGGAAGGCGCGGGCGGTACCGCAGCGTGGTCAGCTGGTCCAGCACCTCGGGCAACACGTCCACCGGCACCAGGATCGCGCCGGCGATGTGGCCGCCGCGGCCGTTGAACTCCCCCTCCGTGCGCACGTCGAGCACGACCGGGAGTTCCGGCCCGATCTCCCGGACACGCCCCCAACTGACCCTCGGGCGTGGCACGTCTCTTGCTCCTCCGACCTCCCATGAATTCGCGCGTCAATCGGGTTTCGGAGGTCGATCATGCTTTCCCGTCAATCGAGCCGCACGGCAGCCGCCGCGTTCGCTGTCGTGGTGATGGTGGTGATCAACGGGTGCGCCGCACCTGGCGAACTGGGCGTGGCCCGCTTCGAGATCGGCGGCGGGGCGTCCCCGGCTGACAGCTGGGAACCGGCCACCCCCCTGGCGGTGAACACCCGCTTCACCGTGCACGCACACATCGACGACGTCGAGGCCGGCGCTGCCTGGCGCTGCGGTCTGTTCAGCTCGGACGAGGCCGTGCTCGCTCCGACCGAGCCCGACGCCTCCCCGGGCGAACGCGCCGGCTTCGAGGCCGTGAGCGTGGGGGTCGCCTCCATCGAGCTGGTGGACCTCGACAGCGGCACGGTGATCGACCACGTACTGATGACCGTCGACCAGGCAGACGCGCTGGACGTGCGCCTGGCCGGCGGCCGTGCCGCACCCCCGGCCTTCGCCATGGTCGAGGGGACCGTGGCCGCGGCTTCGGTGGACCTGGCCGACCGGCTCGGCAGGGGGCTCAACCACTACGACGTGGCCGAGGGCGAGAGCCCGGACCTGGACGTGGTCGAGGTGACCACCGGCGGCGACGTGGTCAAGTTCCAGGCCGGCGCGCCCGGCCTGGCGGCCGTGGCCGTGCTGGCCGCGGGCCAGCCCGCGGCCGCGGACCACGACATCTCGGTGGTGCGCGAGGCGGACGTGGACCAGCTGTCGTTGCGGGTCGAGGGGACCTGTGCGGACGGCCAGGCTCGCGTGATCGCCGAGTTCACCACCGCGGACGGGCTGTCCGTGCTGGGCCTGCCCGTGGCCTGGTCGGTGGAGGGGGCGGAGCGGTTCGACGTGCTGGACGACACCCTGGTGCTCACCTGCGACGCGCTGGACGAGGTCACCATCAGCGCCACGGGAGCGGGGCTGACCGGCTCCGCCGACCTGGCCCCGGACACGGCGGGCGCCGCGGCTGCGAGCTGCGCCGTGCACGCCCGCAGGGGTGGTTCGCCGGTGTGGCCCGCCGGCCTGCTCGTGCTGCTGTTCGCAGTGCGTCGCCTGCGGCCCTGAACGCGGGTCGAACTTCCTTTACTCGCTGTCCCCCGCCCTCGACAATGGCAGCGAGGAACCCATGCCCGAGACCCCTGCGCCCCCCCTCGCCTCCACCCCCTTCCGTATCGTCCTGGCCCTGGCCGTGGTCTGCGTGGTGATCGTCGTCTTCCTGCAGTTCAGCGGTCGGCTGGACAGCGAGGGGCCGTCCGTGCAGTGGGTGGGCTTCGAGGGCGCGCAGGCGGTCGCCGGCGAGATCGTGCTGCTCATCGCGGTGACCGACGCTGCCCCGGGCGTGGCCCGTGTGGAGGTGCGCTACGGCGACGGCGCCCCGCAGCCGGCCCGTCAGCTCTCGCCCGCCGAGTTCGCGGCGGGCAACGGCCCGGCCGCGACCCATGAGATCCGCATCGACACCCTGGCGCTCGCCGACGGCCCCCACGACCTGACCGTGATCGCGGTGGACGGCGCGGTGTGGCGCAACCGCACGGCCCTCGTCGACGTGCTGATCGTGGACAACACGCCGCCGCAGCTGACCGCGATCGGCGAGCCCCCGAGCGTCCTCCAGGGGTCGACGGTCGCGCTGTTCGTGGAGGCGGACGAGGATCTCGCCACACTCACGGCCTCGCTCGGCGACCGCGAGGTGCCGCTGTACGCGGTCGAGGGCTTCCGTCGTTACCGTGGGCTGATCGGTTTTGGCGTGGACCAGCAGCCGGGCGAGGTGGCCATCACCCTGACCGGCGTGGACCACGCGGGCAACCGCGGCGTGCTCGCGATCACCGGCGACCTCGAGGACGTGCAGTGGCCTCGCGGCGGCTACATCGCGCTGAACACGACCCAGCAGCAGGCCCAGAAGGACCGCGACCGGGGCAAGGAGGCCAACCGCAAGCGGGGCGACGCCTACGGGGTCGAGCAGCCGGACCAGCTGTGGAACGGCACCTTCCGGTGGCCGGCCGAGGGCCCCGTCACCTCCCCGTTCGGCAAGTACCGCGAGTACTCCTCGGGCGTGAAGCGCCACCACCTCGGCATCGATATCGCCAACGCGCAGGGCACCCCGGTGGTCGCGCCAGCGGCCGGCGTGGTCACCCTGGCCGAGGAGCTGCACATCTACGGCAACGCCGTGATCCTGTCCCACGGCCACGGCCTGTCCAGCAGCTACAACCACCTGCAGACCATCGAGTGCCAGGTCGGCGACCGGGTCGAACCGGGCCAGCTCCTGGGCGCCATGGGCTCCACCGGCCAGTCCACCGGCTCCCACCTCCACTGGGGCATGGTCGCCAACGGCATCGCCGTGGACCCCGCCCAGTGGACCCGCGAAGCCCTCTCCGTCCCCTGATCAGGGAGCCACGCCCACCGCGCCCATGATCCACTCGAAGCCGTCACCGTCGACGGCCACACCGAGGTCGGTGACCGTGCCGTCGCCCTCGAACTGCACGAGGCGTACGCCCTGGTTCTCGGTCACGAGGGTCAGGCCGGCCAGGGAGCCGCGGTCGACCCCGGCCGCGGCCGCGGGCAAGGCCGGGCGGGCGCCGTGGTAGTCCAGGTCGCCCAGGTCGGTGAACGGCTCGGCCGCGTCCGGGTCGTAGGCCAGCTGGAAGATGGCGTCCCCGTAGCCGGACACCACCAGGGCCGCGTCGTCGAAGGGCGAGGTGACGAGCGCCACCGGGTCCTCCATTGCGGTCAGCACCTGCGCCGGCTCCAGCGTGTCCTCGCCCACCGCAGCCACGGCCACCCGGTTGCCCGGCCCGGAGAACGCGGAGTTGTCGGCCAGCAGGGTGTACCGGCCGTCCGCGGTGATGGCAGCGTCCGGGGTCCATGCCTCGTCGTCGCCAAAGGCGTCCACCCCGTCCAGCGCCTCGAGTTCGTCGTAGGCCAGCAGCACTGCCTCGTCCCCCGCCTCGGTGCCCGCCACCTCCTCGGCCACGAGCACCACGCGATCGGTGCGGGTCGGGTGGAACAGCAGGTCCGCGGCCAGCTTGGACGGCAGCACCAGCTCGCCACCGGACAGCGACCCGTCGTCGCAATCGATCGCCACCTCATAGAGCCCGCCGCCGTTCTCGGCCCAGTTGCCGTCCACGATCCAGGCCCGCTCGCCGCTCGGCTCGACCACCACGGCCGTGGCGTAGAAGTCACCACTGTACGCGGCGTGTATCACCTCGACGTCGCCGTCCCCGGCCGCGCGGAAGACCCCGACCGTGCCGTCCTCCTGGGCGATGAGCCCGACCTGTCCGTCCGGGGTGAAGGCCACGGTGCCGTCCATGGCCCGGCCCATCTCGAACCGCACGCCGTCGTCGACCAGGCTGCCGTCCGCGCCCAGCGTCATGGCGGCCCAGGCCGGTGCCTGGCCGCCGGAGGGATCGTAGGGCAGCGCCGCCACCACCAGTCGATCGCGGTCCGCGACCTGAGGCGTGGCCCGACAGCCCTCCCACAGGGGATCGTCGGCGGTGTCGTCGTCGCCGACCGTGTCGTCGTCGCCGGCGGTGTCGTCGTCGTCCCCGGCCGGGCAGCCGACCAGGGCGAGGACCACCAGCAGCGGCCAGCAGCGCCTCATGTCCCCTCCGGGGTGTAGGTGGCGACCACCGCGTCCACGATCTGCAGCGCGGTGGTCAGGGTGGACACGTCGTCGCCGACCATGCCGTCTCCGCCCGACGGGTGGCCGAGGCCGAGCACGACGAGGTGCTCGTAGTGGAACTCGCCGCCCACCTGGATCTCGGCGCGCATGACCACCGAGGGCTGCCCCGACCCGTACTCGCCCCCCGACCAGTGGGGGTCGTCCTCGGCCAGGCCTTCGGCCCAGGTGTCGTTGTAGTCCAGCGACTGGTTGATCTCGGCGAACACGTGGTACGTGCCCGGTGCGAGATCGTCGGGCAGCTCGAGGGTGCGGGTGAACCCGCCCTGGGGCGTGGCCCCGGTCTCGGCGTCGGGCAGGGGCTCGTCCCGGGTGGGCAGGAACACCCCGTCCCCGGCCTGCACACCGCGGGCGTGGCCCCACACGGGCAGGGCGGACGCGCGACGCATCTCGTCGCGCTTCTCGCCGGTGAACGCTCCGCCGAGCCACGACTGGCGGCCCACCCGCCGCGTGACGTACAGGGTCTGCACCAGGTTCCCGTCCAGATCCGCGATCCAGAACGCCATCTGGGGCCGGGTCTTGAGCGGCACGCCCTTCCAGGTGCGGGAGTGGACCCAGTGGTCCCCCGGGGTGACCGAGATGGTGAGCTGGTCGCCGGCCAGGGCGGGCAGCGGCAGCAGGACCGACAACGCGAGGAGCAGTGACAGGCGGCGCATGTGCGGTTCTCCGGTCAGCGGCCGGCCCGGCGCAGGATGCGCAGCGCGGCCGCGGTCAGCATGGGGGAGGGTTCCCGCTTCTGGGCGAAGTCGAAGCCCTTGTACGCCATCCACACGGACCCGGGCTTGTAGCGACCCTGGCCGTCGGCCTGGTCGGTCATCGCGTCGAGCATCTCCGCGAAGCGGGGGTCGCCGCGTACCCACGGGAAACGGGACAGCACTTCCAGGACGTGCAGCAGGTCGTACCACACGAAGGGGTACTTGAGCCGGAGGAAGTCCGTGCCGATGCCGAACAGGTACAGCTTGCGTCCGCCCCGATTGGCCCAGTGTGACAGCAACATCTCCGCGCCGAGGCGGGTGGCCTCGGAGTCGCGGTGCAGCCCCGAGATCGACAGGGCACGAAGGGAGACGAGCGTGGCGTAGGGGCATGGGTCGTGCTTGCGCCCCGGTCCCCGCATCTTCGGCAGCGAGTTGTGACAGCGCCAGCCGTTGTCACTCACCAGCCCGGCCAGGTGATCGGCGGCCCGCTGCACCCGGGGATCGCCCCCCAGACCGAGGGACAGCAGCACGTACAGCACCAGCGGGGCGTCGCAGCCCATCCACTCCCAGGCGGTCTCGCCGCTGCCGCCGAAGGCCCTGGGGAGCTGTACACGGGTCTGGAAGGGGCCAGTCCGGTCCTGGTGGGCCAGCAGTCGGTCCGCCAGCTGTCGTCCCACTGGATCGGTCACGATCAGGCCCAGGTCGGCCAGCAGTGCGGCCTTGTGCAGCGGGTGTTTCGCCTGCTTGTGGTTGGTCATCGGCGGCCAGGGTTCGGCCAGCACGTCGTCGGCCACCGCGGCCACGAGCCCGTGGTCGAGCATGCGCCGCTGGGCCTCCTCGACGTGTCGGTCGCCCCGCTCGCGGTCCAGCATGTCCACCAGCTGTACACGGGTCACCCAGGGTTCATCGCGGTCCCACAGCCAGTCGCGTACATCGGTCATGGTGGCAGTCTACATGCCCGAAGTGGGTGGCTTCGCTACCCCCGGTCCGCGAGGAACCCCTTCAGCAGCCGCCGCACGCGCTGCTCGGAGCCCACGTAGAAGTGGTCCGCGTGGGGCAGGATCTCCACGTGCAAGTCGCCGTGGTCGTTCAGCCCGATCCAGTGGCGCAGGCTGGACTCGCTGCAGAAGTCGTCCAGGTCCCCCACCACCACCAGCACCGGGCAGGCGGGCAGACGCAGGTGGTTGAAGTTCATGAAGTCCACGGGCGGCGAGATCAGGGTCAGCGTGGTCGGCTCCAGCCCGGCCATGCACGCGCGTACAACCACAGACGCGCCGAACGAGTAGCCCACCACGTGGCACGGCGCGTCGTCCGGGCCGCGGGACCGCAGGAAGCTCACCGCCCCGCGCAGGTCCGCCACCTCGGCCTTGCCGCCCCCGTGCTCGCCGCCGGAGCGGCCCACGCCGCGGAAGTTGAACCGCAGCGCGCCCAACCCCAGCTCCTCGCACGCTGCGCGCGCGGCCAGCACCACGTTGTTGTCCATGGACCCGCCATACAGCGGGTGGGGGTGGGTCAGCACGGCCGAGCCCGCGCCGTTGCCCCGGGTGAATCCCCCCTCGAGGGCGAACCCGTCCTCGACCGGCAGCGAAACGCGATCTTCCACGTCGTCCTCCGCGCCCCAGCCACGCTCGTGTCACGCTCCCACCGCCGCGTACGTAGCCTCACCTGAGTTACAGTGTTGCTCGGATTGGGTCGCTTGGCCAGCGGAGGCTCGCAGCTTGCACATCGATTACGAGGACGTGGACCGGGAATGCACGCCCCTGGGGGAGCTGACCCTGCGCCGCTACCGCGCCGAGACCGGCGAGGTGGGCTACGAGGTGGCCATCGACGGCAACTTCCTGATGGCGTCCCACGGCGCACACAGCGAGCGCGCCATGGCCCCCATGGCCCACGAGCGGCTCCGTCGTCCGGCCCGTGACCTGCACGTGCTCGTGGGTGGCCTGGGCGCGGGGCACACCCTGCGCGCGGCCCTGGACCTGCCCGGCGTGGCCCGGGTGGTGGTGGCCGAGATCGGCGCGAAGGTGGTGGACTGGAACCGTCGCTACTTCGCCGACGTCAACGGCGGCGCGGTGGACGACCCGCGCGCCGAGGTGCGGGTGGCCGACTTGGCCAACGTGCTGGCCGGCGCGGACGCCGTGTACGACCTGCTGCTGCTGGACGTGGACAACGGCCCGGGCTGGCTGGCGGCCGAGGGCAATGCGGACCTGTACGAGGTGTCCGGCGTGCGCCATTGCCGCGCAGCCCTGCGCCCGGGCGGTGTGCTGGCCGTGTGGAGCCCACAGCCCAACCCGCGCTTCAGGGCCACCCTGGGCGAGGTCTTCGAAGGGGTGGACGAGGTGGACACGACGGCCCTGGGCGCCGAGCTGGGGGAGCCCGGCGACGCAGTCTACCTGGCCACCCGTCTCCCGAGCTGAGTACCTGGCTCTTCCCTCCGCGCGCCGGTGCGTGTAGACAGTGCTGCCGAAGCGAGGCCCGAACGCCATGACCCCGACCGTGTCACCGTCCGCCATCGACCGGATCTGTTCCGGCGACCACCACGACCCGTTCAGCGTGCTGGGCTGCCACCCCGTGACGGTGGACGACCGCGCCATGGTGGCCGTGCGGGTGCTGCTGCCCCACGCGAACAAGGCGTACGTGGTTCGCGATCGTTACCCGCAGCGCCGTCGCCTCAAGCTCGTGGACGCGCGCGGCCTGTTCGAGGTCGTATTCCCCAGGCTCAAGCGGGTGTTCGACTACCGGGTGGAGGTGCACGGCCGCGACGGCAGCAGCTACACGTGGGAGGATCCCTACCGCTTCGGGCCGAGCCTGTCGGACTTCGATCTGCAGCTCCTGGGCGAGGGCAACCACCTGCGTCGCTGGGAGGCGCTCGGCTCGCACGAGGTGGAGCACGACGGCCTGCGTGGGACGCGCTTCACCGTGTGGGCCCCCAACGCGCGACGCGTCAGCGTGATCGGCGACTTCAACGGCTGGGACGGCCGCCAGCACGCCATGCGTTGCTGTGGCGGGTCCGGGGTGTGGGAGATCTTCCTGCCCGGCGTGGGCCCGGGCACGCTGTACAAGTACGAGGTCAAGGGGCCGGACGGCGCAGTGCGCACCAAGTCCGACCCGCACGCCCTCCACGCCGAGGTGCGGCCCGGCACCGCGTCCGTGGTCTGGGACATCGATCGATACGCCTGGGGGGACGACGCGTGGCTGCAACGCCGCGCACGGACCGACCCGCTGACCTCGCCGATGTCGATCTACGAGGTGCACCTGGGGTCGTGGCGGCGCAACGCCCTGGAGGGGTACCGCTGGCTCACCTACCGGGAGCTGGCCGACGAGCTGACCGCGTACGTCACCGAGATGGGCTACACCCACGTGCAACTGCTGCCGGTGAGCGAGCACCCCCACGACGGGTCATGGGGCTACCAGTGCCTGGGGTACTACGCGCCCACGTCCCGGTTCGGCACGCCCGAGGACTTCATGTTCCTGGTGGACACGCTGCACCGCGCGGGCGTCGGCGTGATCCTGGACTGGGTGCCGGCCCACTTCCCCCGCGACGACCAGGGCCTGGCCCGCTTCGACGGGACGCCTTGCTACGAGCACGCCGACCCGCAGCTCGGCGAGCACCCGGACTGGGGCACGCTGATCTTCGACTACGGCCGCGCGGAGGTGCGCAATTTCCTGGTCGCGTCGGCCCTGTTCTGGCTCGACCGCTACCACATCGACGGGCTGCGCGTGGACGCGGTGGCGTCCATGCTGTACCTCGACTACTCCCGCGAGGACGGGGAGTGGCAGCCCAACGAGCACGGCGGCAACCACAACCTGCAGGCCATCGAGCTCATCCACCAGCTCAACACCGAGTGCCACGCCCGACACCCCGGCGCGATCGTGATCGCCGAGGAGTCGACCGCGTTCGACGGCGTCACCCGTCCAGTCGCAGAAGGAGGCCTGGGATTCACGTTCAAGTGGAACATGGGCTGGATGAACGACACGCTGGACTACATCGCCCACGACCCGGTGCACCGGCGCTTCCACCACAACCAGCTCACCTTCGGCATGATGTACGCCTACTCGGAGAACTTCGTCCTGCCCATCTCCCACGACGAGGTGGTGCACATGAAGGGGTCGCTGCACGGCAAGATGCCGGGCGACGAGTGGCAGAAGCTGGCCAACCTGCGGCTGTACCTGGGCCTGCAGTGGACCATGCCGGGCAAGCAGCTGCTGTTCATGGGTCAGGACATGGGCCAGCCGGGGGAGTGGAGCGAGGACGAGAGCCTGCCGTGGCACCTGCTGCAGCACGAGCCGCACGGCCGGCTCAATGCCTTCGTCCGGCAGCTCAACCGGGTGTACCGCGACGCCCCCGCGCTGTGGCAGCGGGATCACGGCTGGGACGGGTTCCAGTGGCTGGACGCGGACGACGCCGACGGGTCGACCCTGGCCTACCTGCGTCGGGGCGCGGATCCGGCCGAGCACCTGGTCGTGCTGTGCAACTTCACCCCGGTGGTGCGGCGGGACTACCGCGTGGGCGTGCCCGAGGCCGTGCCGTACGCCGAGGCGCTCAACAGCGACCACCCGGACTTCGACGGCAGCGGGATCACGAGCCCGGTGCCCTACACGGCGGAGCACGCACCGATCATGGACCAGCCCGCGTCGATCGTGCTGGACCTGCCGCCGCTGTCGATCGTCGTGTTGCGGCCCGTGCGGTAGGGATCAGCCCCGGCTGCGCTCCAGCAGCGTCATCATCAGCAGCCCCAGCACCATGCGCCGCTCCTCGAGCTCGTCGAGGTCGGCGTTCTTGTGCAGCTCGAACTTGCCCTCGAAGAAGGCGGGCTTCTTGACGAGCTGGGCGACCCGGGTGCCGTCGGTGCGGGCCACGTTGTACTTGGGGTTGAGCAGGTAGCCGGTGAACATGCCGATGATCGGGATCTGACCGAACAGCGCGTCGAGGAACTTGATCCAGGGGTTGTCCTCCTGGACCGTCATCGTGACCTCGTCACCGGCGTAGATGTCCCAGTGGGACTTGAACAGCGACTTCATGCCCTGGCGCTTGATCGAACCCAGGTCGTTGTCGTCCGCGTCCTTGAGGTTGTACCGCGCCGAGAAGTCGATCACCCGGTCGGCACCGATGGTGTACAGCAGCTCGCTCTGGGACTTGTCGGCGAACACGTTGATCGCCTCCTTGAGCTTGAGCAGCTTCTGCTTGACGTACATCAGCGTCTGCCCAGACGCGTCCATGACGAAGATCTGGGGGGCGAGCGCGACGATCTTGAACGAGAAATGGAGGGGGTAGTTCATCGGATCTCCTCGTGGACGGCGATGGTATACCGTTGGCCGGGAGGGTGCCATGGTGCGATCTCTGCTCGTTGCCCTGCTCGTGTTGCCCGTGTTGCTCGCCGGTTGCCCCGAGGACGATCCGGGCGACCGGCCGGTGCTGGACGACGACGACGACGGCGACGACGACTCGCTGGGGGACGACGACGTCGGCGACGACGACACGGTCACCGGCGACGACGACACCACGGCCGTGCCGTTCACCTGCGAGCCCGACGCGCTGGGATCGCCGTTGCTCGCCGGCGAGATGCTGTTCGACCCGTCCGAGCCCCACCCGGGCGACACCCTCACGGTGATCGTGCTGACCACCAACGGCACCGAGCCCGACGCCGCGCCGTCCATGGCCATGCAGGCCGAGGGGGCCGGCAGCACCGTGCTGGAGCCGACCACCATGATCGCGGGCGGGGGCGACACCCTGTACTACTACGCGTTCGCCGACGTGCAGCCAGGCGACGTCTGCCTCACCGGCCTGATCGATGGCACCACACCCGAGATCGCCGGCAAGGTCACCGTCACCCCGCGCCCGGCCGGGCCGTCCCCCGCGGGCGGCGTGTACAAGGTCACCACCAACCACCAGTGGACCTGCTCCGAGCAGCCCACCTGGGGCAACGAGGTGCACCTGTACGTGCTCGACGAACACGGCAACGGCGTGTCCGGGGTGCCGATCCGGATCGGGTACGCAGACTCCACCGACGTCGGCAGCATCTACAACGGCGGCGGCGACATCCCCCCGACCGTGACCACGGACGGCAACGGCTACTACCTGGGCTACAATTACTGGCCGATCAGCGATCACGGCTTCATGGTCTTCCAGCTCGACCTCGACGGCATCGCCTCGGACGTGGCCACGGAGATCACCACCGGCTGGTGGGAGACCGACGACACCGACTGCAACTACTGCAACATGTACGCGGTCAACACCTGGGGGCACTGGTCCCACACGGTGATCTGGCAGCTCGATCCGTCGGCCACCGAGATCTGCGAGGTGCCCACGGATCACGCGGGACAGTCCGCCTGTGGTGTGCCCGGCCACCTGCACCACCACCCCGACCACCAGGCCTGCTGGAGCGCGTCGTAGCGCTCGCCGTCGATCCGCAGCCGGGTCTGGGCTCGGCCGTCCCGTTCCGCTAGGCTGTCCCGGCTTCAACCTCGAGGAGGTCCCATGGTCTACAGCAACCGCGAGTGGCTGCCGCCCTACTGCGAGCCCCACTCCTTCCTGCCGGGCGTGCAGGAGACGGTCGTCCTGTTCTCCCGACCCCCCTACCTGTTCCACGACTTCGTGGCCCGGGCCGCCACGTTCATGCGCAGCGACACCGTGGCCAGGACGGGGTTCAGGTTCGATCCCAAGACCGCGCTGCCGTGCAAGTGGAAGTGCTCGGACGAGTCCCTGTTCGGGGTCGACCTGAGCCTGTACGCGTACTCGGGGTTCTATCCCTTCGACAAGGGCATGATCGGGGGTCGCTTCAACGAAGGTGCCATCGGCGCGGCCGTGCACCACTCGCCGATCAACATCGACTTCGGCGGCTCCCACGTGGGGTACGTGCCCGGCCCGGACGGAGGCTCGTTCGGGACCATCCAGCGGCCGCTGCACGACCTTGAGAGTTCCACCGACTGCGGGTACCTGATGGGGCTGATCCGCTCGTTCCAGCAGATCTACGAGGATGCGTGCAAGAACATCCTGCTGTTCCGCCCCGAGGGCGACCAGGTGATGGTCTCGATCCCCAACGAGTTCCTGGCGCCCACCTGGAGCAGCCACAGCATCAAGCTGCTGGTCGACCTCGAACGAATGACCTGGGGCGTGGTGCCCTACGACGTGAAGAAGTCGTACACCCACAAGGTGGCGGCGAGGTCGCTGTTCTACGTCAACCCGCAGTACCTCGACGACCTGCCCGCCGAGGCGGTGGATCGGTTCTCCACCCCGAGTCGCGTGCCCATCGGCGAGGAGCTGACCGCGGACACGTTCAACATCTTCGACGCGGCCACCCCGCTGAAGGACGGCTCACCCACCCAGCGACTGCTGCCGTACATGAAGTACATCCTGTCGTCCAAGGTGGCGCCGTTCCCGCTCAAGGCCGCGGTGACCAACACCAACCTCGAGTACAACGTGCTCACCGACAGCGTGCGCACCGAGGCCTGGCGGCCCTACTCGTTCGCCTCGTTCACCGGGGTGTTCATCGACGTGTACGACCCGCAGCTCGACACCTACGTCAACCTGTTCCAGCCGGTGGGCATCACGATCAAGCCGGCCGGCCGGGTGCGCGAGCTGGAATTCGGCCCCGAGGAGATTCACCACATCTTCGACCGGCTCGAGCCGACGGATCCGGTCCTGCCGCTCAAGGGGGTGCTCGGCTACGACAGCGCCCAGCACGTGGTGGACTCGTTCACCTACCGGCCAGGCCAGGACTGATCTGCCGGTTCCCACGCTTCCGCGTGGGACCTCTCAGCTAGGCCAGCACGTCCAGCAGCGCCTCCTCGGTCTCCATCGCGGCCCGTAGCGCTGCGAGGTTGGCCCCGTAGGCCGCCCGCGTCGATATCAGCGTCACCATCTCGCTCGCCATGTCCGTGTTGGAGCCGGCCACGATCTCGCCGTCACGCATCAGCAGGGGCGGGGGAGCGTCGGTCGGGACGACGCGTGTGGTCACCCCCCCGCTGGCGAGTTCCTCGCCCACCGCCCGGCTCGCACGAAATCCTTCGGTCTGCGCATTGGCCACGTCATGGGCCGCGATCTGCAAGCGCCGGGACTGGTGGGCGAGGCCCGTGAATGCCATCGAAAGGCTCGGGGAAATCGCCATGGTGTATTCATCGGCCGGATCCGCTGGAACTTGAGCCCGAGGACGAGGGAATTGCCGCCCCCCCCTTGCCACGGTCGGCGCAGGGCCGTCACATTAGTACTCCACAGGAGAAGGAGCCGGGCTCGTGACCTCGTTCGATCCCAGACCGCTGCTCGTGGCCATCGTCCTCGCCAGCATGCCCGCCGTGGCGGGTGCGCGGGAGAACGACGATCCGGTCGCGGAGGACGATCCGGAGGCGGTGCAGGCCGCCGAGCCCGCCCTCACCTGGCCCTTCCCCACCACCGGCATCTCCGTGCCCCTGGAGCCAGGCCTGCTCGGCCCGGAGGACGACGCGGTGCAGGTGGTGCTGTCCGTGGCCATCGACGAGGCCGGCGTGGTCACGGACGCGGCCGTGGCCACCCCCTGCGGGATCTCGGAGATCGACGCGGCTGCCCTGCGCGGGGTGAAGCTGCTGACCTTCGTGCCCTCCACCCTCGACGGCGAGCCGGTCGCGGTCACCATCGAGTACCCGGTGGTGTTCCTCCCGCCCGAGCCCCCGCCCCCTGCCGTGCTGCCCGCCCGGCTCTCCGGCGTGGTCGAGGTGCGCGGCACGCGCGATCCCCTCGCAGGCGTGGAGATGGCCCTGTATCCCGCGACGCGCAAGCCGCCCGAGGAGGGGGCGGACGACGAGGACGGAGAGGCCGAAGACGACGACGAGCCGCCCGAGCCCGATGACTTCGAGGCGGCCACCGATCCGATCCTGCGGGCGACCACGGACGAGGCCGGGCGGTTCGTCTTCGCTGATGTCCCACCCGGCACCTACGTGGTCACCTTCAGCCACGCGGCCCACCGCACCGAGCGGTCCGTGGAGGTGCTGGCCGAGGGCGCCGATCGGGAGGTGATCTACCGGTTGCGGCCCACGGGCATCCCCCAGACCGTGGTGGTGGCCCGGCGCGACAGCGACGGCCCCGAGCGGGTGCTGACCCGGGACCAGCTCCGCTCGATCCCGGGCGCGGGCCGCGATCCGATGGCCGCGGTCGAGTCGCTGCCGGGGGTGGTGCACGTCACCCCGGACTTCACCGCCGGCAGCCAGGTGCAGGCCCCGGTGCTGCGTGGCGCCGCGGCCGAGGACTCGGTGCTGTACCTCGACGGCCTGCCCGTGCCGATCATCTTCCACATGCTGTCCACGTTCGCCATCACCGGCGACGACCTCGTCGAGCGGGTGTTCCTCAAGCCCGCGGCCGTGGAGGCGCGGTACGGGGATCTCAACGGTGGCGTGGTCGGCATGGACCTGCGCTCTCCCCGCTCCGACCGGGTGGGCGGCTTCGTCGACCCGGGCATCGGCCAGGCGTCCATGGCCATCGAGGGGCCGATCACGGAGAGGTCCCGCTTCTACGTGGGCATCCGCCGGTCCTACTACGACATCCTCATCAACCTGGTCCTGCCCAAGGACACGCCGGTCGACTTCGCCACGGCCCCGTTCTTCCAGGACCAGCAGGTGATCCTGGAGGCGGACGCGGCCGACTGGCTGACCCTGGGCCTGGGCTACATCGGCACCGTGGACGGCATGAAGCTGCTCGACGCCGAGGAGGAGGAGGACGATCCGCTGATCTTCGACATGCGCACGGACATGCACCGCATCTACGTGCGCGGCGACATGGAGACCGGCTGGGGGCTGACCAACCGGCTGCAGCCTGCGCTGACGTTCTGGTCCACGGGCTTCGAGTTCACGGACATGTTCTCCTCCAGCGACCGGCACACCACCTTCCATCTCGCCGACGACCTGCACGTGCCGGTTGCGAAGTGGCTGGCGTTCAAGGCTGGCGGCATGCTCGAGGTGGACAAGCTGATCCAGCACCGCGACATCCCCATGCCGTCGCGGGAGGACACGGGCGCGTCCTCGGTCAGCGGCGTCGACGACAACGTGGTCGGAACCCAGCGGGAGACGCGTACCTGGGTGGGGGTGTACGCCACCGCGCCGATCAAGCCGGTGAAACAGCTCACGATCGAGCCCATGTTCCGCCTGGATCACTTCGGCTCCCTGGACCGCACCATCCCGCAGGTGCGCGGCCGCATCGGGGTCACGCCCCACGAGCGGCTGCGGCTCAGCGTGGCGGGCGGGCGCTACGTGCAGTCCCCGTCATTCAGCGAACTCAGCGAGGTCACCGGCAACCCCGATCTCGGTCCGGAGGGTGCCTGGCACCTCAACGGCGGCGTGATGTACGCGCCCGGTCCGTGGCTGGACCTGGACCTGCAGGGGTACGTCAAGTGGCTGGACGACCAGACCGTGTCCAGCGTGGAGAACGCCAGCTGGGGTGACCTGGCCGATCTCGGCGACATGTTCGGGATCGAGGCCGAGGACGACCCGACCCACGGACTGAGCAACGACGGCATCGGCCGCATCTACGGCATGGAGCTGTTCGCCCGCTTCGACATCTCCCGCCGTGCCCGCCTCTCCGGCTGGCTCGGATACTCCCTGTCGTGGGCCGAGCGCAAGGACTTCGACGACGAGCCGTGGCGCTGGTTCCAGCATGACCGCCGCCACCAGATCACGGCCCTGATGCAGCTCGCGCTGCCGTTCGAATTCACCCTGGGCGCGCGCTGGCAGTTCCAGACCGGTGCGCCCATGACCCCGGTGGTGGGGTCGGTGTTCTATGCCGACGCGCAGATGTTCCTGCCGGTGTACGGAGACCTGTACTCGACCCGCGGCCTGCCGTACCACCAGCTCGACCTGCGGATCGACAAGCGGTTCCGCAAGAAGAACCACGTGATCGACATCTACGTGGACATCCAGAACGTGTACGCGGCGCGTACCTCGGACTTCGAGATCTACTCGTACGACTACCGCGAGACCGTGAGCTTCTCGATGATCCCGACCATCAACTTCGCGGTGCGGGTGGAGTTCTGATGCGGACCGTGCGCTCGGCGTTGCTGGTCCTGGTCGCCTGGTCGGGGCTGCAGTGCTTCCCGGACCTGCCCGACGAGGGCCTGATCGACAACCTCCGGGTGCTGGCCGTGCAGGCCGACCCGGCCACCGCGGTGCTCGACACCTGGCCCGCCCCCACGATCACGGTCACCGCGCTGGTGGTGGAGCCGGACGACGAGGACCTGTCGGGCGCGGCGCACGGCTGGAGCCTGGCCCTGGACGAGGACATGGAGGGGAACGAGGTGCTGCAGGCGATGGTGCCCGATCCGCCGCACGGGACCTCGGTGGTGATCGACCCGGGCGCGGCCATGAGCCGGTCCGGGGAGTTCTTCGCGGCCATGCTGCCGCTGCAGTACGTGGTCACCACGGCGGACGACTCACGCGAGGCCATGAAGCTCGTGTCGTTCTTCGTGCCCGACTGGGAGGCCGGGGACGACGACTCGGCCGCGCCGACCGGTGACGACGAGCTGCCGGAGGGCCACAACGTCAACCCGTCCTTCGCGTCCATCACCTTCGACGACGGCGTGGCCCTGGGGGCCGACGACCTGCCCGGCATCGCCGGACCTGTCTACGCGGGCGAGGTCGACCCGGCGTTGGGCCTGCGCATCGCGGTCGAGGTGGCCGACGACAAGGATCCCGAGGACGTCGAGGTGGACCTGTACTGGACCGGCGGCTGCCCGGGCCTGCCCCCGGACGAGGACACGCTGGCGGGCAGAGGTGCCGGGGCCGCCGACGGCGAGTGCCCGGACACGGACGCCGGCTGGGGCGAGTCCTCGACCCGGATCGGTGACATGGAGCAGGGCGCCGAGTTCGGTTGGACCCCGCCCGACGACGTCACCGGTGTGCGCCTGTTCGTGGTGCTGCTGGACGCCGAGGGTGGACAGGCCTGGCAGGAGATCCGGCCGATGGCCGCGCCCTGAGGTGCCCCTGGCGGCCAGAAAACGCGATGGTGACTTCCGCCGAAGCTAGAGGGCCTTGGCCCCTGCGCCGATCATCGCCTCCCAGAGCTTGTCGGTGCCGAAGTCGTACAGGAAGCTGACCATCTTGTCGCCGGTGAACACCTGCTGGAACGCCTGACCGGCGTCCGCGCCGCCGGCCATGGCCTGTTCCAGCTGCTGCATCAGATCGCCGCCGATGTCGATGCCGAGTTCGATGAAGACCTTGCGGAAACCGCCCGTGCGCTCGCCCACGCTCCTCTTGAGCCAGTCCAGCAGGTACTTCTGGTAGGCCAGGGCCACCGTGATCCGCATCTGCTCGAAGAAGGCCTCCTCGTCGAATTCCTGGCCGTCGATCCAGCTGTCGCACACCTGCTTGGACAGGGCCTCCAGGGCTCCCCAGCTGACGTCGAACACGAGCCCCCAGGTCTCCTCCGTGACATTCCCGCAGGCCTTGCCCTGGGACCAGACCTTCATGCCCTTGACGAAGACCATCCGCGCCAGGCGCTTGGACAGCGCCGCGACCTCCTTGGCCGCTTCCTCGACGATCTTCTGCTGGCCGAGGCCGAACTGCCCGATCGTGGCCTTCTGGTCGACGATCTGCTGGGCCGCCTTGGTGATCACGTAGGCGCGATAGCGCTGCTGGTACACATCACGGAACAGCGTGGGGGAGGCGTTACGCGCGAAGGCTGCCCGGTCGTCACTGGCGTTGGACAGCATGAACGTGTCCATGGACTGCATCAGCGCACGCAGCTCGTGGCGGAGCTGGCCGAGATCCCGCATCGCCCTGATCCGCAGCCGGGTCTCCTCGGTGGGCGAGGCGATGTTCAGCCGCTGGATGGCCTCGTAGCTGGCCTGGATCCCGCTGTCGGCGATCTGGAGCTCTGTTCGGGCCGCCCCGCGCATCCGCCCGGTGATCTCCTCGTACAGCGCGATGATGTGGGGATCCTCGTCCTCGTTGCCCGCCGCCAGGCGCGGCATCAGATCCTCGAACAGGTCACCCACGTTGGCGGCGCTCAGGTCGGGAGGGCTGCTCGAACCCGCGTCGGTGTCGCCCGCGTCGGTGTTGCCCGAGTCGGCGTCGCCCTCCTCGCCGCCGTCGATCTCGCACATCGCGTCAGGCGGACTGAAATCGGCTGGCGCGTCGTCCGACATCTGCACGGGGCTGTCGTCGCCGGGTGGGGGCGCGCCCGGATCGCTGGTCACGGCCAGCGGGTCCGTCAGCTGCTGCACGGCGAGCGGGTCCTCCAGCACGTCGTCCACGGGCGCGGCTGCCGGGTCCGCCACCTCGGGTTCGTCCCTCTTCTGCAACGCGGTCATGATCCGGATGTCAGCCACGAATCCAAGGATAACCCGCCCCATTTTTTGCGTTCGCACATATCGTCATCGGGAGGACTCGTGACGATGGCCGGAAAAAGGGACGCTCATAAGTTCATAAGTTTCTTCGCCCTCCTGGCCGTGGCCGTGACGGGGTGTGACCGCCCTCCGGGGCCGACGGACGTGCCATCGTTCCAGTGCTTGGCCCAGCAGGGCGAGCCGGGCAGCGGCGGCGGCCTGGCCGTGGACGTGGGCGCGGGACAGGGCGGCGAGGAGCCCGAGTGGGAAGACGAGGAGGGCGGCGGCCCGGCCACGGGGTATTTGGCCGACGGCCCCTACGACTCCGATCGCGGCTTCGGCTGGCTGGGGGAGGGCGAGGCGGGCGCCAAGGCGTCGTGGATGGCCGACGTCTTCCCGGTCGGGACCCACGGCCCGGAGAACCCCTGGTCGGATTGGGACGGCTACCACCAGCAGATCGCCCCGTACCTGTCGTGGGTGACCGGCCTGTCCGGCTACCGGGTCGATCTGCCCGACGGCCTGTACCGCGTGACCCTGATGTTCATCGAGCCGGTGTTCCCCGAGCCGGGCCTGCGCGTGTTCGACGTGGAGGTGGGCGGCGAGGTGCTGCTGGACGACCTCGACCTGGCTGCCCGGATCGGGCAGGAGCAGCCCGTGGAGGTCGAGGTGCTGGCCCTGGCCGCGGGCGGGCGGCTGCAGGTGGACTTCGTCCCGCAGACCGAACACCTGCCCGTGCTGGCCGGGATCCGCGTGCAGCCGTCGGGCGACGAGGCTGCCGCGCAGGTGACCGGGCTGGAGGCTCGCGCTGGCGCGGGCGAAGGCCTGCTGCGCTGGCACCGGCCGGACGCGGCGGTGCGTGGCTGGGCGGTGGCGCGGTCCGTGGACGGTGGGACCACGTTCGAGGGCGTGTCCGAGCGGCTCGAGCTGACGCCCTCGTGGATCGACCGGGGTGTGGGCCCGGGGGACTCCGTGTCCTGGATGGTGTGGCCCGTGGACGCGGCCTGCCATCCGGGTGATCCGGTGGTCAGCCCGGCGGTCAACGTGCTGGACCCGGCCGCGCCGGGCCTGCCGGTCATCGACGTGACCGTGGATGCGGGGGATTTCGTCTCCATCCACCTGGATCCCACCCTCGACGTGGAGGTGGCCGCTGCCGTGACCTGCGACGGCGAGTCGGCCAGCGGCACCATCCGCCTGCGCGGCCAGTCCACACGCTGGCTGCCCAAGCGCAGCTTCCGGATCAAGTTCGACGACGGCACCATCGACGGCCGCGACCGACTCAAGCTGCTGGCCGAGGCCAGCCCCGCGTCGCGGCTGTGGCAGCTGCTGGGCTACGACCTGCTGGGACGCCTGGACGCGCCCGCGTCCACGGCCCGGCCGGTGCTGCTGCGGATCAACGGCCAGGTGTACGGCGTGTACGACGACATCGAGCACGTGGGTGACGACTTCCTCGAGTCCCGCGGCTTCGGCGTGGACGACCGCTTCCGGGTGGGCTACGTGGACTACGGCCTCGGCAAGGACGGCCAGGTGGACCTCGAAGGCTTCGAGAAGAAGGAGAACGAGGACGAGCCCAGCCCCGAGATCGAGGCCCTGCTGCTGTGGCTGAACACCGCGCCCGAGCACGAGTTCGAGGCCCAGCTCGACAGCTACCTCGACGTGGACCTCATTGTCGACTACGTGGTCGGCCAGATCCTGATCGCCAATCCCGAGGTGGTGGACGGCGCCCACTACCTGGTGCTGGACCCGGACAGCGGCGCGTTCTTCCAGGTGCCGTGGGACCTCAACAACGACACATGGTCGCGGGCCGAGCAGGACCTGGCGTACAACACCGCGTTCGCCGCGCCGGGCGGGTTCCAGTACTGGCTGTGGACGCGGCTGTTCAACAGCCCGTCCGTGCGCGCGGCCCTGGCGGCCCGGCTGGAGCACACGGCGGCCGCGGAGTTGGGGGGGATGGGCCTCGATGCGGACGCCCAGTGGCAGCAGCTGGAGCCCGCCCTGGCCGTGGAGCCCTACCTGTTCACCCGCCGCTACGACGACTGGGTCGCGTCCGCGCCGTCAGCGATCCATGCCTTCATCGGCGACCGCAGGGAGCTCATCACCGAGCAGCTACCCGCCCTCTCGACCCTGGGCGAGACCGGCCTGGTGATCACCGCCATCACCCCGACCACCGTGGCGATCGAGAACCGCGACACCTGGGAGGTCGAACTCGACGGCTGCCACCTCTCCGACCAGATCTACGAAATCGACGTGCTCTCCCTGGCCGACCACGGTGGCGTCGAGCCAGGCGACGCCCTCACCGTGTCCACCGATCTGGCCAACCCGCTCGGCGGCTACCTGCTCGTGTCGTGCAGCGAGGAGGAGTGGGACGACGAGGACGAGGACGACTTCTGGGGCGACCCCACCGCCACCCTGCACTCCCTCGCCTTCCACCCCCCGCTCACCCCCGGTCAGACCTACCGCCGCACCGACACCGGCTGGCAGCTCGACTGAGCCCCTCTGGGAGGGAAAGCCGGGAACACGAGAAACGCCTCCGCTGGCTGCCCAGGGCCGTGGATCGCGGGGGCAGAACTTATGAACTTATGAGCGTCCCTTTTTCTATACAGTTCGGGGCATGGGGGACGGTCGCATCGGATCTGTCTTCTTCCTCGCGCTGCTCGTCGTCCCCTGTCTGGCAGCGGGACAGGAGCCGGATGTCTCGGCGGTGGAAAGCGAGGCCCTGCCGAAGTACGCCCCGCTGGAAGTCGTCCGTGCCGTCACCCGGATCGTGGTGGAAGAAGCTCCCCTGTACCTGCAGCTCGACGAACCCTCTACGTACGTCGACGTCGAGGCCGTGATCCGCAATCGGTCGGAATACCGGATCGCTTCCTGGCGCGCGTTCGGCCGGTTGGATGACGGCGACGATGAAGTGGTCGACCGCCTCAGGTACAAAGGGGAGGCGGTCGCTCCCGGTGAGGAGTTGACGATCCGGGCGAGGTACTTGCTGTCCACCGAGCAGGGCGTCATCCCGTGCGTCGGTGTGGATGGGCTGTCGACCTGTTCGGCCACCATCGAGAGCTTCCGCTGGCTCTGGGCGGAGGCCCTCCCGCCTCCCTCACCAGGGGATGACGCGCCCGAGGTCTTGACCCCCACCATCATCGAGCTGGCGCTCGGCAACAACGCCTGCATCAAGCAGTGCCTGGCGCGGCAACAGGTCCTGGGCTACCTGCTCGCCGGAAAGACCTGGGTCCGCTTCGAGGTGCACGCGGATGGTCCCATCCACGACCTGACCATCCTCACTTCCATCGACGCCCGCCGTGATCTGGAGGAATGCATGATGGGCTGTCTCGAGGACACGTTCTTCTCGCCGCTCGCCGGATGGGTGCCCAAGACGGTGAAGTACCCGTTCGTGATCGGGGGAGGATGACGGGCCCGATGCGGAAGCATCGGGCCAGGAGTCGAGGAGGTCAGGAGGCGGCGCGGCGGCGGGCGAGCAGGAGCGCCAGCAACATCAGCAAAGTAGTCGCCCCGCCGGTCGAGGCGCCTTCCACTCGGCACGCACAGCCGTCGTCGGGATCATCGTCATCGTCGTCCGCCGACTCCCCGTCGTCCTCGAACAGGGTGGCCATGTCGTAGGCGGTGATCGGGTTGAGCGGGGCCACGTTGTCGGTGTCGGCGAACGCCACCTCCAGGGTGAGGTCCGCGGGCACGACGCGCATGGTGTGGATGGTGCCGCTGCCCCAGGAGTTCCACGAGGTCTCGGTCTCGATCTCCCACAGCCGGTCCAGGGTCAGCTCGCCGCCGTACTCGTCGACCATCTCCACGATGGTGGCGTAGCGGTCGCAGTACTCGGCCTCGTGCAGCTCGCGGTGGTGGTTGGTGGTGGCCACGCAGTCCGGGTGGGGCAGGGGGTCGTCCGCGGGCACCCGCAGCTCCCAGCCGCCGTGGTCCGCCTCCAGGATGGCCGCGGGCGGATCGCTGCGGTCCACTGGCGAGATCAGGTGCACCTCGTACGTGCCGATGCGGCCCACCGCGGTCACCGCGTCCACCACGTCGTGGATGGTGGCCTCGCCGTCGCCGTCGTGGTCCCGGGTCTCGATGCCGCCGCGCATGCTCAGGTGGATCGGCACCAGCGTGTCGTCCGGGTCGATGTCGCCCAGCATGGTCGACGTGTTGCCCTGGTTCTGGAACGCGCCGATCCCGGACTCGTTGAAGCACGACAGGCAGCCCAGGTAGCTGGGGAAGCCGATCGAGACCCACCGCTGCTTGCCCCCGTCGGCCGGGTCGCGGGCGATGATCAGCGGGTACTCGCGCAGGTCCGCGTCGCCCCCGGCGTAGCCCCAGTCCAGGTCCCGCACCATGGCGGTCTCGCCACCCAGGCTCGCGTCACCCGCGGTGGCCTCGCCCCATGCGGAGATGGACGAGCAGCCGAAGTACACACCGAACAGGTCGGCGGCCGCGTTGGCCAGTAGCAGGTCCTCGGCCGTGATCTCCCGCGCGAGTTCCACCATCTCCAGCGACACCCCGGCGTCCCGGATCCCGTCGATGAGGCCCTCGGCCTCCGCCCTCACGTCGTCGGGGAAGTCCAGCATGTTTCCGAACGCGGACAGCAGCATCTCGTACGTGCCCGCGTCCACCCCGAACATGGGCAGCACGTAGCCGTTGGCCAGGGCCATGATCTCCGAGGCCAGCAGCGTGCCGTGGGCGTAGCCCATCTCCTCGGGCGTACCCCACAGGTGCAGCACGTGGTGGTCGTTCACCGGCCGCAGCGTGCCGTTGACCGAGCGCGCGGTCCGTCCCGCGACCACCTCGTCCGCGCCGATGTCCGGGCTGCCGTCCCGCGGGTCGCCGTCCACGTCCTCGTCGCACTCCCCGTCGGCCAGCACCACGCCCTGGTCGATGGCGTCCGTCGCGCCCGCGGCCAGGTGCAGGTCCACGCTGGCGTGGTCCACGAACAGGTCCAGGGGCGCGTCCTCGAGGTTGCCCTCCTCCACGGCCACGCCGTCGTCCCGCTCGCGGATGTTGGCGGTGACCAGGTTGTTGCGGATCACCGCGTCGGTGAGCGCGAAGCGGTACTCGATGCCGATGTAGGGCGGCTCGGTGGAGGCCACGGTGTTGTGCAGTACCTGCGTTCCGCACGACTGGTTGAGCGAGATGCCCGTGTCGTAGCCGTACTCCGAGGCGAACAGGTCGGGGTCGGAGGCGTAGATCACGTTGTTGCGGATCACGCCGCCGTAGTGGCCGGCCACCTCCACGCCGCCGCAGGGCCCGTCCGCGTAGGAGCGCCCCTCCATCTCCTCGCGCAGGCCGAACCCCACCTGGCGGTAGTTGTCCACCAGCACGTTGCGCTCGACCACGGTGTCCCGGCAGCCGCTCCAGAAGTGGATCCCGTGCTCGCTGAACCCGGTGGGGCACCAGAACCCCTCGATGTGGTTGTCCCGCACGGTCCAGCCCCAGGCGTCGTGCGCGTCCACGCCGCCGGTGTAGCAGCCGCTGACCACCGGATCCACGAACGGCCGGCCCTCGTCGGTCAGCTCGATGTGGCTGCAGGCGATCTCGCCTTCGTCCGCGTAGCTGGCGCCGTTGGGGTTGATCTTGATCGCCTGCTGGCCCGGGTCGCGGATCATCACGTTGTAGACGCGGGTGCCCGTGATCGTGCCGGTGTCCTCGGCCGCGGCCACGTGGATCGGGTGGGTGGTGACCCGCTGCAGGGTGAGGTCGGCCACGGTCACGTCGCTGGCGCCGAGCTGGATCACCTGCGAGGACACGTAGCCGCCGTCGAGCACCACCGCGTCGCGGTCCCCGCTGGCCGAGCGCACGGTCACTCCGGGCACGTCGATCCACAGGTGCACGCCGTCGAGGTCGTAGGTGCCGTCCTCCAGCAGGATGGTGTCCCCCTCGGCCAGGTTGGCCACGGTGCCGAAGATCTGATCCACGTCGTCCGGGCCGAGGGTGATGGTGTTGCCCGTGGGCGGACCCAGTGGCGGGCAGGGGTTGAACGGCCCGGCCGTGTCGTCGTCGCCGGTGTCGTCGTCGTCCGGCTGCGTGTCGTCGTCGTCCGATTGCGTGTCGTCGTCGCCGGTGTCGTCGTCCGTGGTGACATCGTCGTCGGGCTGGGTGTCGTCGTCGTCCCCGCCGGGGCAGCCGACGACGAGCAGGGCCAGGGTGGCGAGACCGGTGATCAGCGTACGGTGCATGGGACCTCCCCCGGGGCAGGCGATGGGCTGGCGTGGAATCTATCACGGTGGGTTGGCCTTTCAGGTCGATCTCGTGTAGCGCTGGGCCATGGCCGGAGCGCACGCCGCGACCCGCGGTCGGCTGCTCGTGCTGGCAGCGGCCGTGCTGTGGTCCCTGTCGGGGTTCTTCGTCAAGAGCCCCTGGCTGGCCGACCTGCCCACGGCCACCGCCGGTCCGACCATCGCCTGCTACCGCTGCATCTTCGCGTTCGTCTTCCTGCTGCCGTTCGTGCGACTCCGTCACCTGCGCTGGCACTGGGTGCTGGTGCCCATGGTGCTGTCGTTCGCCTCCATGAATCTCCTGTTGATCTGGTCCATGACCCTGACCACGGCCGGCAACGCGATCCTGCTGCAGTACACGGCCCCGCTGTGGATGTTCCTCGCCAGCGTGACCCTGCTGGGGGAGAAGGCCGACCGCCGCAACCTCGCCGCGCTGGCCCTGGGCATGGTGGGCATCGGCGTGATCGTGGTGGCCTTCATGGGCGGCTCGGAGATGGTCGGCGTGCTCATGGGCCTGGGCGCCGGGGTCTCGTACGCGGGCGTGGTCATCTGCGTGCGCGTGCTGCGCGAGCACGACCCGTACGTGCTCGTGGCGCTCAACCACGGCGTCAGCGCGCTGGTGCTGCTGCCGTGGCTGCTGGCCGTGGCCCCGCAGCTGCCGCCCACGGACACGCTGGTGGCCCTGGCCGCCTTCGGCCTGGTGCAGATGGCCGTGCCCTACGTGGTGTTCACCCGCGGCATGCAGACGGTCAGCCCCCAGGAGGCGGGGGTGATCACCCTGCTGGAGCCGGTGATCAACCCGCTGTGGGTGTTCCTCGCCTGGGCCGAGCCCCTGGCGCCCGCCACCCTGGTGGGCGGCGGCTTCATCCTCGCTGGCCTGGCCGTGCGCTACCTGCCCAAGGCGTCCTAGCCCCGGCGGAACATCGCGCGCAGGGACACGCGCTCGCCCGGCCCGGTCGGGTGCACGTGCTGCAGCAGGGCCAGCCGCTCCTCGAACGGGCCGATGCTCCAGCACGCGTCTTCGGGCAGCTCGACGACGTCGGGCTGGCCCTCCTCGTTCAGCGGGCAGATGTCCCGCAGCTCCGCCCACTGCCCGGGTTCGATCTCCTCGACCCACCGCAGAGGCAGACCCTGGGTGCGGCACACGTACGGCCGGTGTTCGTAGACCCGGCAGGCGCCCTCGTCGTCGAGCATGGCGCAGCGGCCGACGGGCGCGGGCGCCCCGGCGGCGAGCAGGTCGCCGCAGTGGTCGCGGATGCGGTCGGCCTCCACGGCGAACACGCGGATCTCGTCCACGCAGCAGTCCGCGCACCCACGCGCGCAGCGCAGACGCTCGCCGTGCTGGTCGGCCAGGGCGCGCGTGGCCGCGTCCACCTGGCGATGCAGCTCGAGCAGCAACTCTGCAGTCCGTGACATGGCGCCTCCGCGCATGGGCGAGGCCGCAAGTGTACACTGCACCGGACGAGGTCCGTGCATGCGTACGCTGTGGTTGCTGACGCTGGGGTCGTTGACCTGCACCATTGTGGGCTGTGGCGGGTGCAGGGACGAGAGCGCGGCCCCGCCCGCGGACGAGCCCCTGCCCCTGTTCGCCGAGGATCCGGCGCTGGTCGGCCTCCGGATCACGCTGCGCGAGGCCGATGCACCCCCCTTGAGCGTCGAGCCCGTGCCTGCGGGCGCGGGTGAGCCCCTGGCCGAGGCGCGGATCGACAGCCTGCTGCAGCACCTCCCGTCCCTGGCCGAGGATGAGCCGATGCCCTTCTCGCTGTCGCCGGGGCCCGCACCCCCAGCGCTGGACGAGGTGGAGCCGCTGCCGTCCCTGCCCGCGCCGCCCCGGTCCGGTCCTGGCTCGGCGTCGGAGCTGAGGGTCCTGCACCACACGCCGCACGCCGCCGCGGGCCCGGCGGATCGGATCAGCGTGGTGTTCTCGCGGCCGATGGTCGACCTGGCCGCGGGTGCGGAGTCGGGCGTGGGACCGGCATTCGCCCTGGAGCCGCGTCCGGCCGGTAGCTGGCGCTGGCTGGGCGCGCGTACCGCGGTGTTCGAGCCCCTGGCGCCGCTGCCCATGGCGACCGCCTTCGAGGTGGTCGTGCCCACGGGGACCGCGTCGGCCCGGAGCGCACAGCTGCCTGCGGACTACCGCTTCGCCTTTGCCACGCCACCGCCGTCCCTTCGTGACCACCACCCCGTGCGGCGTTCGACCACCCTCGAGCCAGCGATCGTGCTTGCCTTCGACCAGCGCGTGCACGTCGAGGCGCTGCTGCCGTTGCTCAGGCTCACGGCCGGTGAGCGGCCTCCGGTCGCGCTGGAGCCGGTGCCAGCAGGGGACCTGCGGGATCACGCGTCCGCGTGGCGTGTGGCGAACGATGCCCCGGACGGGACCTGGTTCGCCGTCCGTCCGTCCGCCGCGCTGGTGGCCGGCGTGCGGTACGAGTTCGTGCTCGCGGCCGGCGCGCCCTCGGCCGAGGGGCCTGCCGTGAGCCCAGCCGAACAGCGGTTCGCGTTCGTCGCTGGCGAGGGGAGCGAGCCCGCGGCCGCCGAGGACGCGGAGTACCCGGGTCTGGCTCGCGGGGTCTGGGGACCGGCCGAGCCGATGGTGGTCCTGTCGCCTCGGGACGAGGCCCGGATCACGCTGTCGAGCAGGGGCGTGTCGTCCCTGCTCGTGAAGGTGCACGCGGTCGAACCCCGCCACTGGGCCGCGTGGCACGCCTGGCGGGACGCCGGGGCCGATGGCGCCGGCGACGGGCCCATGCCTGGCGATCCGCTGCTCGAAGAGGTCCGCACGGTCGACCCCGAGGACGTGGCGCGGACCGTGGTCGACCTGGCGCCGCTGCTGCGCTCCGGCCGTGGCCAGTTCGTCGTGTGGGTGGCACCTGGCGAGGACGGGATCGGCGAGGCGCGCGAGTCGGTTCGAACGTGGGTCCAGGTGACCGACGTGGGCCTGGTCGCGTGCGCGGACGGAGAGCAGCTGATCGGGTGGGTGACCAGCCTGTCGGACGGGCGCCCCGTCCCCGGGGCGGTCGCCCGCTTCGAGCCGGGCGAGCACTCGGTCGGCACCACGGACGACCGGGGACGGGTGCGGCTCGACCTCGAGCCACGCCCTGGATCGATCCTCGTGGTGCGCCGGGGCGTGTCCGACGTGGCCTTCCTCCCGGCCGAGCCCGGCGATGGGGGCGCTGGCTGGATGCGATTGCAGTCCGTGGACCGGCTGCGGTGGTACACCGCGGCCGATCGTGACCATCACCTCCCCGGCGAGCTCCTGCAGGTCAAGGGCTGGCTGCGGCGTCAGCTCCCGGGCCCGGGCGGCCGGCTGGTGGAACTCGACGAGCGGCCCGTGGCCGTGGACTGGTCCCTGGCCGGCGCGGGTGGCGAGGTGTGGTCCGCGGGCCGCGCCGAGCTGGGGTTCACGGGCGGATTCCACGTGCGTGCGCAGGTGCCACCCAACGCGATGGCGGGAGATGCGACCTTGCGGCTCGCGGCGGTGGAGGCGGGCGGGATGCGTGGCCGGGTGCACGAGCACGTGCTGCCAGTGCGGTCACCTGGCGCGGCCACGGTGACGGTCCAGGCCGTGGGTGCGGGTCGCGACGCCGTGCTGGGCGAACGGGCTGTTCTCGGCGCCACGGTGCGCGACGGACAGGGGCGGCCGCTGGTCGGCGAGGCGGTCCGCTGGCAGATCACGTCCGAGCCGGCGACGTTCCGCCCGCCCGGCCTCGAACGCTTCACCTTCGAGCCGCTGCGTTCGGCCGACGCAGCGCCAGGAGCGGCGGCGCAGGCGGCGCAGACGCTGGACAGCACCACTGACCTCGCGGGCCAACACCACCTGGAGCTGCACCCGCAGGCGCTGCGGCCCACGCGGCCGGTCCGCGTGACGGCCCGGGCCAGCGTGGCCGGGGTGATCGCAGGTGAGACCCGGCTGCGGGTCCACCCGGCGGAGCTGTATGTGGGGTTGAGCCACGACGGCGCGTTCGTGACCGGGGGCGAGGTCGAACTCGAGGTGGTCGTGGTGGACCGCCAGGGAGAGCCGGTCCCCGGGGTGCACGTGCAGCTGCGTGGCGTGCCCGTGGCCGCGGTCGCGGGCGTGCCCTGGGCGGGAACCGCCGCGCCGTTGTCGCGATCGCTGATGTCCGGCGTCGAGCCTGTGACGGTTCGCTTCCCGGCGCGCGCCGCCGGTGGCCTGGAGATCACCGCCGAGGCGCGCGACGAGGCCGATCGCCCCGGGGTCGCGCAGGTCCGCGTGTTCAGCGCGGGTGAACGGCCATCTGGCCCCGCGAGCGCCGCGTCTGGGACGCTGACTCTCGTACCGCTGCACGCCTCGGCTCGGCCCGGAGACACGGTCGAGCTGCTCGTGCTGTCTTCGGTGTACCCGGCGGATGGCCTGCTGACCGTGTACAGCGGCGGGCTGGTGCACGACAGGGCGTTTCAGCTCGACGGCCCGAGCCGGGTCCTGGAGATCCCGGTGGACGAGGACTGCGTGCCGGGGGTGACCGTACGGGTGGACCTGGCCGCGGCGGGCGCCGAGACCACCATCGCGGTCGAATCCGGGGATCGGTCCCTGGAGGTGGTGGTGATGGCGCGCGATGCGCGCGTGCGCCCCGGGGGGCAGACCGAGCTGCAGCTGTCCGTGGCCGATCCCGGCGGTCGGCCGGTGATGGGCGCCGAGGTGGCCGTGTTCGCCGTCCAGCGCTCCACCGAGAGCGGTGGCGACCCCCTGCCCGACGCGCCGACCATGTTGCTCGACAGTGATGACGCGGGGCCCCGTTGCCGTCGCCTGGTCGGCGGCAAGGATCCGGTCGCGTCCGCGTCCGTGGCCCCGGCCGCTGCGCGGGCCAGCGTCAGCCGCGGGGATCGCACCGCCCTGTTCGTACCCGCGGCCCTGACCGACGGTGCGGGCACCACCACGGTCACCCTGGCCATCCCCCCCGAGGAGGGGACCTGGGAGATCATCGCGCTGGCCACGGATGGCGGCCCCCGCTTCGGCCGCGGCCGCGCCGTGATCGATGCGCGGGAGCCGCTGGTCGTGTCGACGTCGATGCCCTCGGTGCTGACCCTGGGCGATCGAGTGGTGGCGCCGCTCATGCTGCACAACCGAGGCGTGGACCCGCTGACGGTCGAGGTGGCCCTGCGCGCAGCCGGCGCCCTCCTCGGCGCGGACATCGGGACCGAGCCCGAGCTCTCCAGTACGGGCTGGCGGGTCACGGTGCCTCCTCGTGGCCAGGTGGCACTGGAGGCCGCGCTGGCACCGACCCGGGTCGGCACGGGCCAGCTCCAGGTGGCGGCCCGCAGCGGGTCGTTCGCCCACGATCAGCGGTTGGATTTCGAGGTCAGGCCGCCCGCCTCGACCGAGGCGCACGCCCGGTTCGGCACGTTGAGCGGCTCCGTGGCCGTGCTGCCCCTGGACCTGCCCTGGGACGCCTGGCCCCAGGTGGGCGGCCTGGACGTGGCGACCTCGGCCAGCGACCTGCTGTCCCTCACCGACGCTCTGGTCGGCCTGCACGGCGGTGGCAGCGGCAGCACCGTGGAGCTGGCCTCCCGTGCCCTCGCCCTGGCCGAGGTGCACGACGTGTCCGAGGCTTTCGGCGCGGCCGAGCTGGGCGGCCCCCTGGGCCCGCAGGTGATCGAGGACGTCGCCGCCCTCGCACGATTGCAGCAGGCCGGCGGTGGGTTCTCGGTGTGGGGAGGGAGCGGTCCGTGCGACCCCTTCGTGTCGATCCACGCGATCCACGCCCTGGCCGCGGCGCGTAGCGCCGGATTCGAGATCCCCTGGTCCACCTGGACGGGCTCGCTGGAGTGGCTGCAGGACGCACCCGCGGCCATCCCCACCCGGACCAGCTCGCGGTCGGCCTGGGCGATGCGTGCCTACGCACTGCGTGTGCGCCAGCTCATGGATGATCCGGACGTGTCCGCGGCCCAGGCGCTGCTGGTGGAGGCCGGCCACGAGGCCCTGCCGCTGGAGGCCAGCGGCTGGCTGCTGCCCCTGCTGGCCGCGGGGGAGGACGAGGCCGCGGTCGAGGCCCTGGTGGGCGTCATCGAGGAGCGGGCCCTCGAGTCCGCGACCACGGCCCACCTCTCGAACCGCTACAGCGACGGTCCTTCCGCCATGTGGTACTCGGACCGTCGGACCGACGGCGTCGTGCTGTCGGCGCTACTCGACGTGGCCCCCGATCACCCCCTCGTACCGCGACTCGCCGCGGGCCTGCTGGCGCGACAACAGGACGCCGCCTCGAGCGGGTTCCAGGAGAACGTGTTCACCGTGCTCGCGCTGCACCGGCTCCTGCGCGTCTCCACGGGCATCATCGGCTTTCGGTCGCGGGTGTGGCTGGGGCAGGGGCTGGCGCGGGAACACATGTTCCGCGGTGAGCGCCCGATCCAGGCCCACGTGCACGTGCCCATGACCTTCCTCGACGAGGCGGACGACGAGATCGAGGCGGTCATCGGCCGTACGGGCGCGGGCACGCTGCGGTATCGCGTCGGCCTGAGCTACGCGGCCCGGGAGAGCGACCTGCCAGCTCGCGAGGACGGGATCAGCCTGCATCGCCGCTACGAGCCTGTGGACGATCCGGCGGACGTGACCCAGGACGCGGACGGCCGCTGGCGGGTGCGCGCTGGCGCCCGCGTCCGGGTGCGGCTGTTCCTGGGCACCACGGTGCGGCGCTACCACGTGGTCGTGGCCGAGCCCCTGCCCGCGGGCCTCGAGCCGCTGGCGCTGGAGCACCCGCCCGGGTTCGACCACCTGGAGGTGCGCGACGGGCAGATCCTGCTCGCCGCCCCCGCCGTGGGCGTGGGCCTGCACGAGATCAGCTACGTGGCCCAGGCCACTACTGCGGGGACGGTGTCTGCGCCCCGGGCCGAGGCGCGCGTGATGCTCGACGACGGCATGAGTGCCCGGTCGCGGGGGGACTGGCTGGTCGTTCAGTAGCCGCTGTCGTCAGGGCTGGGCAGCACGCTCGCATTCACGAACGAACTCGGACGCGGTCAGGGTACGGGCCCGGCTCCCGGACTGCACGAACGGCGAGATGCGAGATCCGCGCTCCTGGCCCGGGGCCACGATCAGGAACGTGGGGTAGCCGGTCACTCCCCAGGTCGCAGCGAGGCTCTCGGCCTCCCCGCCATCGTCCGGGTTGATCATCACCCGCACGAGCCCATCGAGGTGGCGCTCGACCATGTTCACGGCCAGCAGCTCGCCGTTGAACTTGCGGCAGTAGCCGCACCAGTCCGTGTAGAAGTACACGGCGAGCGCGCGGTCCCCCTCGGCGAACTCGTTGAGCGCCTCGCGGTACCCGGTCGCGCCCTTGTGCCAGCCCGAGAAGTCCGGGAGCGCGGGCGGGGGGGGCTGTCCGGCCGGCTCCGCCGCGGCCTGGTCGGCCCCTCCCTGCGACGCGCTCACCTCTTCGGTCACGGCCTCGCCCTCCGACGGATCCGCCTGGGCCGCGGCCTGCTCCACCTCGGCGAGGAAGTCGTCGAATGAGCGCTCCTCGGCCGTGCTCGTGGCCGCAGCGTCGGCCGGCGCTGACGCGTCGGTCGGCGGGGTGGCGGGGGTGGAACCGCCGCAGGCGCCCGCCAGCAACCCCAGCGTCGTGGCGATCATGCCTGCCGACCAGCCGTTCCTGCGGGCCATCGGAGCCTCCTGCGGATCAGGGTACGTCCACGTACACCGGGTTGGTCAACCCGTACGCCCGCATGCCCGACCAGACCGGCCCCATGTCCGTCGACCCGATCACCTCGGCCACGTACCAGGCGTCGTCGGCGGGCGCGACCAGCAGCTCGCCGTCGAACCACAGCGGGGGTTCGGCCGCGTCGTGGTTCACGGCCTCGGCCGTCACCAGCAGCCCGCCAGACGTGTACACGCGGACCTCGTCCACCGGCATCCACGACGGCGCCAGCACCTGCACGCGCAGGGTCGCCTCGGCCGCCTCCAGGGTCTCGCCGATGCCGGCCGTGTCCACGCCGTCCGTGGCCTCGAGGGTGATGAAAGGCCCGCCCGACACGATCGCGCGCTGCGCCTTGAGCGCGGCGAAGTATGCGTCCGTGTCGAGGTCGGCGAGGTCGGCGAGGTCGTCCACGCCCACCTCGACGTAGGTGCGCGCGTAGCCCGACCCCGGCAGCCGGCCGTGGGAGTCGCTGACCCCCACCGCGGTGGGCCGCAGCCCCAGGTCCAGGTGTGCGCGCCAGTCCTCCCGCAGCGCGTCGGTGTACTCGAAGTCGTTGCTGTTGAGGATCTCCACCGTGTCGAATGCGTCGCAGTAGAAGTCCGGGTCGTCGGCCGTGCCGGTCACCGGGTCGAAATTCCCCCAGGCGAACAGGCCGTTGTCGCGGCCGTGGTTGACCTGGAGCACGGCGTCGTCGCCGATCCGCTCCCGCCACGCGGCGAACAGCTCCGAGGTGGTCACCTGCGTCTCCCACCATCGCGGTGTGCCTCCGTTGGGCTCGTCCGGGTCCGGCTCCACCGGGTAGACGTTGTAGTGACCGCGGATGGTCGGCGAGATCTCGTCCCCGGGCACGGTCAGCGTCCAGGCGTCGATGTGCATGGCCGCGGCCGCCGGCCGGTAGTCGGCCACGTGGTCGTGATCCGTGGCCACGTGCACCTGCACGTCACCGCAGACCGCGGTCGCCAGCCGCTCCTCGATCAGCAGCTCGCCGTCGATCGAGGGCGAGGCGTGGCTGTGCAGATCCCCCGAGATCCAGCCCGGCGTGTCGTAGGCCTCGACCAGGACCAGGGTCTGCTCGGTGACCTCGCCGGCGGACAGCACCACGCCCGGCGCCTCGGCGAGCTCGAAGCGGAAGCCCCGGTGGGCGACCAGGTCGTAGGTGCCGGCCACCACCGGGACGTCCATCTCACCGTCGAGCACCCACACGGTCTTGCGTGCGCCGCCGCGCGGCCGGTTCTCGCCCAGGCGCCGGTCCTCCGGGGCGGGATCGCTCACTCCAGCGGGGAACTGCAGGTGCACCAACGCTGGGATCGGATCGCCGGCCTCGTCCTCCACGCGGACGCGCAACATGGCGGGCGCGGGCAGCTCGATCGCCTCGTCCGCGACCACGCCCTCGGCCAGGGTCACGGACACCGGCTCGGACCGACCGTGGCCGTCGGCGCGCGGGGTGGCCACGGCCGCAGCCGGATCCCCGAATGCCAGCAGGGCGGCCTCGTTGGTCGAGGCGTGGGCGTACACACCGTAGGCCCCCACCCCGGCCGGAAAGTCCATTTGCTCGTTGTTGGCGTCCCCCACCACGACCAGCTGGTAGTCGCCGGGTTCGTACTCGATGTGGAACACACCCTCCTCGTCCGTGATCGCGATCACGAGCGGGGCCCCCTCGGCGTCGGTGAGGAACACGCGCGCCCCGGCAACGGCGTCGCCGGTGTCCTCCTCCGTGACCACGCCCTCCACGGCCGCGGTGGGCAGGCCGCGGATCGCGCGGCGCCAGGCCTCCAGCGCAGCCTGGTCGGCGGCCACGCCCAGCAGGCGGGTGTAGGTGGCGCTCTCGCCGGGCGCCAGGTCCCACGTCGGTCCCTCGGACGCCACCAGATCGAACTCGTCGGAGATGGCCGACAGCGCGCCCTCGGCCAGGTCCTCGTCCGGCCGGAAGGTGCCCACGGCCAGGTCGTTGCGGTGGGACACCATCACCATCATGCCGCGGCCCCCCTCCGGGGGTTCGCCGTCGAACCCGGCGCCGGGCACGAACCGGGTGTAGGTGGCCAGGTCGATGATGCCCGCGTCGAGCATGGGCAGCAGCAGGTCGTCGTCCGAGGCGTTGACCACCTCGGTGACGATCTCGAGCACGGGCGCGCCCGGCTCGAGGGTGTACGTCTGGGTCATCTCCAGGCCGCGCGGCGGGAACAATCCGGGCGCCTCCATCGCGCCCTCGAGGTAGGCGAACGTCACGTCCGTGCCAGTCGCCCGGACCACGGCCGGGCCGCCGTCGAGCCCGTCGGACAGAACCTCCAGGGTCTCCGCGTCGAAGATCCACGCCAGCCCCGGCATGGTGAAGTAGTCGTCCATGCCATCCCGGTCCGCCTGGCCCGGGGGGCGCACGATATCCATGTCGATCACGCTGCCGGCCGTGCCCGCGTACCAGTGGCCGGTGCGCAATCCCCGCAGCGCGAACCGGGCGCGGTCGTTGTACAGCAGGATGTCCCCCGCCCGGGACTCGGCCGCAGCGCCGCCGATGAACGCGCCGATGTCGTCCTCGGCCAGCACGCCGGCCCGGGCCTCGTCCTCGTCGAGGTCCTCGGTCAGGTCCACCCCGGGTGGGTCGGGGTCCGGATCGGGGAGCGGCTCCTGCTGCTCGGTGGGGCACCCCACGAGCAGCAGGGTCAGCAGCGGCGCGAGTCCTCGGTGCAGCACGGCAGGCCTCCTGGCCGTACTGTAGCAACTGGGGGCCGCGTTGCGGGTACACTGTGCGTTCATGCGGCTCCCTCGAATCCCGATGCTCCTGTTCCTCGTGGCGTCGTTGCCGACCTGGGGATGTGTGCCTCCGCGTCCGCAGGACGACGACACCAGCGCTGTACCGGATGACGACGACGTGGGTGACGATGACGACGACACTGCACCCCCGGGGCCATGGGGCCTGCTGACCCTCAACCTGCACTGCCTCGAGACCGAGGGCACGGACTTCACCACCAACGCCGAGCGGTTCGCGGCCATCGCGGACCTGGTCGCGACCGAGGGCGTGGCTGCGCTGGCCTTGCAGGAGGCGTGCGAGCGGGAGGGGGAGTCCGCGGTGGGAATGCTGGTCGCCGCGCTGGAGGATGCCACTGGCGACGACTGGTCCAGTGCCTGGGCCTTCGCCCACATGGCCTGGGAGGGCGCGGAGGACGAGGCCGAGGAGGGGGTGGCGTTGGTGGTCCGCGGCACCCTGACGGACGAGGCCGTGACCACCTACCACGCCCAGTCGGCCCTGCAGCGGGTCGGCCTGTCCGCCACCCTGCCGGCGGACCTGGGCGGGCTGCGGCTGCACACCGTTCACCTGGACCACGCCGACGCCGACGTGCGCGAGGCCCAGGCCCGCCAGGCCGCGACCACGGCCCTGGCCGAACGGGACTCCCTGGGCGTGCTGGTGGCGGGCGATCTCAACGACAGCGAGGGCAGCGCCGTCCACCAGTCATTCCTCGACACGGGCTTCGAGGACCTGTCCGCGGGGCTCGGCGCGACCCGCATCGACCACGTGATGGCCCACCGCCGCGCCTGGGTGGCGCCGGTGTCCGCGGACAAGGTGTTCGACGGAGGCGGCTCGCCCACGGTCTCGGACCACCCCGGCGTGCTCGTGAAGCTGGAGCCGGCCGAGGTGGTGCCCACGGAGATCACCCGCATCGCCGCCCACGTGGACGTGGGCTGGGGCCACTACCTGTCCGTGCGCGGCGACACCGCACCCCTGTCGTGGGAGCAGGGCTGGCCGGCCTACCCGGCGGCCGACGACCGCTGGATCCTGCTGCTGACCGAGCTACCCAAGGGCACGTTCGAGTACAAGGTGCTGATCGACGACGTGACCTGGCAGGCCGGCGACAATGCGGTGGGCGAGGCGGGGGAGGACAACGAGATCACGCCGGAATTCGAGTGACCGCCGGAATGAACGCGGATCCCGGCCGCGGGCGTGTGCGCGCGGGGGTGCTACCCTGCCTGTTCGGGAGCTAGGCATGGACTGGACGAGGATCGGGATCCTGGCGCTGGTCGTCGTGGCCCAACCGGCGACGGCAGCCCAGCAGTCCCTCACGCCGGAGCAGGCCGAGGTGATGGCCTCCTGGATCGTCGACGCGGAGGTGACCTCCACGGAGGTGCGCTGGTCGGCGCACGGCCGCGGTGACCTGGAGACCGTGGCGTGGCTCGCCGTGCACGAGGTCTTCAAGGGCGAACCCGTGGACGAACTCGCCGTGGTGCTCCTGGGCGGGGACCTCGGCGACGAGGGGACCTGGGTCCCGGACGAGGCCCGCCTGCTCGAGGACGTGCGGTACCGCCTGGCCCTGGCCCACGACCTCGACGGCCGGCTGCGGGTGCTCGGCGGTCCGGCCGGCGCCGAACCCCTGGACCCTCTGCCGTGCTATGCCCTCACCGGCGCGGACTGGACCCACAACGCCCACCCCGTGGGCGAGGACTTCTCCCTCAACGTGGGCTCGTTCAGCGACGGCATGGTGCACGACGAGGCGCTCGAGGACGCCTACGTAGAGGCCCTGACCATCTGGAACGTGGAGGGGGAGGCAGGCGTCTACCTCCCCTATGGCGGCCACACCAACGACAGCAACTACGGCGGCAACAGCAACGTCAACCTGGCCATGTACGGGGGCAGCGCCTGGGGCTCGACCCTGGCCATGGCAATGTACTCGTGGACCGGCAACGGCAACCTCACCGACTGCGACATCGAGTTCTACGGCAGCAACGGCGGCGGCTCGATCAACTGGTCCTTCGACCTCGACAACGGCGCGAACGGCGGCCAGATGGACTTCATCGTGGTGGCCGAGCACGAGGTGGGCCACTGCCTGGGCCTGGACCACACCAACACCTCCGCGGCGGTCATGTACGCCTCGTCCGCGCCGGGCACCGGCCCGAACGAACGCCACCTGCACAGCGACGACGTCAATGGCCTGCAGCACATCTACGGCCCTGCCTCGGTCCAGGTGGTGGTGGACGACCACTGGTTCGAGCTGGCCGAGGGCGTGGACGACGGTGACGACGCGCTCGATCCGGGGGAGACGGTCGAGCTGCACGTGGTGCTGCGCAATCAGGGCAACGCCATGGCCGGGGACGTGCAGGGCCTGCTCGACAGCTCCGAGGGTGGGGTGGTCGCCTCGCCGCACTCGATGGTGCTGGGCGACATGGCCCCGGGCGCGGACAGCGGCAGCGAGGCCGAGGAGCTGCTGTTCTCCCTGACCGCCAACGGCGCGTGCAGCGGCAGCGGCACGGCCTCGCTGACCCTGGACATCGACGACGCGGCCGGCAACCAGTGGACCTCCGGCGCCATGGATCTGGACTACGAGTGCGGCGGCGGTGGTGGGGGCGATGGGGACGACGACGATTCCCGACCCGGGCCCCCGGGCGAGATCGTCGAGCCCGAAGGATGTCAGTGCCGAGCCGCTGGCCCCGCCGCGAACGGGGGCTGGACCGCCCTGTTGCTGGTCATGGGGCTCGCGGCGCGCAGGATGCGCCTCCGCTGACGCCGTCCGTCATCGGATGTGGAGCCGTACCGGCTCCAGCGGTCAGTCTCAGCAGGGGGCGGGATCGACGCTCGACGTCTCCCCTTCGGCGGTCGCTCCCTCGGGCGGCTGGTAGCAGCACGCGTTCTCGAGCCCCAGCGAGCCCGCGATGAGCGCGGCCGCGCACCCGACCCCGGCCCGGACCGTGATCGCCTCGGGCTCGCAGTTGCGCGCGCACGCCCCGCACTCCATGCACGCGTCCCGGTCGACCATGCGCGCCACCCGGCCCTGCACCTCCCACACTCCGTGGGGGCAGACCTCGGTGCACAGCCTGCACCCGTTGCACAGGGACGGCTCGTGAGCCAGCGTGACCACGTCCTCGAGGTACCTCATCATTCCACCTCCCTCACGCGACCCAGCGCGACGCGACCCACAGCCCCAGCGCCAGGACCGCCGTGATCGCCTGCGTCGGCACGGCGTAGCGCATCTCCTTGATCACGCCGGACAGCGACGTATACGTGGACGCACCGGTGAAGTTCATGCCCAGGAACGCCGCGATCGTGGGCGAGATCAGGGCGACGGCTGCCAGCTCCAGGCGGGTGGTGAGCAGACCCGTGTCCCGGGTCGCGGCCACCACCGCCATCAGCCCTCCGGCCAGCACCAGCCCGGCGAACGCCCCCTTGACCGCGAACGGACGCCCGGGTAGCCACGGCAGCAGCAAGGGCACGGCCACCGTGCCGGCCAGCACGCCCAGCAGCACGGCCCCGGCCGCCACCGAGCCGTGCGTCAGCACGTTGGCCACGTACCCGCCCGATCCACCGAGCCCGCCCAGGGCGGCCACGACCAGGGCGATCACCAGGCCCCAGCCGATGGCGCCTATCAGCTCCACCCCGATCAGCTCGGCCCGCTCTCCCACGTCGAAGGTCTTGCGCCGCATCGTCGGGGTGGCCTTGCCCTTCGCATCCAGCCAGGCGGGCAGGTCCGCGGCCTCGATCGGGCCGTATCGCACTGCGAACCGTGCCCTGGCCTTCACCTCGTGCGCAGCGATCCCCGGCGCCCCCAGCTGGGGAACGATCACGCGCTTGCGGTCCACGAGCGCGTACAGCCCGGTGGACTCGATGCGCGACACCAGTTCGTCGGTGCCGAATGTGCCCTTGCCCGCTGCGCACCAGACGTTGATCCCGTCGGTGTCCAGCACCAGGAGCCACGCGTCCCGCCCGGCCATGGACGCCCGCAGCGCGTCGAAGCTCATCTTGTAGTTGGCCGACACCAGCACCGGCGCGTCCCGATCCGGCTCGCCCAGCGCGTACAGCCCGGGCCGCACCCGGTAGTCCATGCGGCCGATGCCCCACCGCGCCTTCCACGTGCCGCGCCGGTCGGCTCCGGTGAGCTCGGCCCGCACGCGGGGCACCGGTCCGACGAGCGTGTCGGCTTCGCCGATCACGTACGGTTGCTCCGGGTAGTTTCCGCCCTTGCGCGGCGGCGGTCCGCAGTCACAGGTCACAGCAACACTTCCCTTCGGGCGAACACTCGCCGTTGATCAGGGCCGCGCGGAGCGCGGCGAGGAACGATCGCACCCCGCCCAGCACCTCGGCCCGCTCCCCGTCCGGGATGCGCGCCTCGATCGCCGCCACCGTGCCCCGCAGGCAGGCCCACACTCCGGCAGTCACCTCGCGCCCCTGCGCGGTCATCACCAGCTCCCACGCCCGCCCGTCGTCGGGCGAGCGACGCTTCGTGACCAGCTCCCGCGCTACCAGCGGCGCCACCAGCCGCGTGGTCGTGGACTTGTCCACCTCCAGCAGCGTGTGCAGCCGCGACAGCGCCAGCTGTCCGCCCGATTCGGTGACCGCGTCGAGGATCAGGAACTGGGTGAACGTCACCCCCTCGCAGAACGCCTGGTCCTGCTGGAAGATGCGCGCCAGGCGTGCCAGGTCGGTGATCAGGGACAGCAGTTCGCGGTCTGGCGTGATCGACATGGTTGTACTGTACAACTAAATCTTGCCCTGTCAACCCCAACCGTCCCACCATGCAGCCATGGCCCATCCCCTCCGCGTCGGGCTCGACATGCGCATGGAGCGCGCCTCCGGCATCGGCACGTACGTGCGCGCCCTGTCCGAGCAGCTGGCCACCCACCCCGACGTGACCCTGGTCCCCCTGCGCAGCCGGACCCCGCCCTACTCCCTGGTCGAGCAGTTGGCCATGCCGCGCCACACCATCGGCGTGGACCTGGTGCACTGCCCGCAGTACAACGTGCCGCTCGCGACACCGAGGCCGCTGGTGGTCACCATCCACGATCTGGCCCACCTGGCCCTGCCTTACTACCGCCGCCTGGACATGCGCCTGTACGCCAACGTGATGTTGCGCACCGCGTCCGCGAAGGCGCGCCTTGTCATCACCGATAGCGCCTTCACCCGCGACGAGCTGCAGCGCCACGTCGGCCTCGACCCCGCCCGCGTCCGCGTCATCCCCTGCGGCGTCTCCCCGGACTTCTCCCCGGATCCGGATCCCGTGGCATCGGCAGCCCTGGTCCGCGCCGCGGGCATCACCGAACCGTTCGTCCTCCACGTCGGCGTGGTCAAACCCCACAAGAACCTCTCCACCCTCGTCGAGGCCTTCGCCCGCCTCGGCGACCGGCCCGAGCACCTCGTGCTCGCCGGCCGCATGGAGGACCTGCGCGTGGCCGAGGACGACCTGGAAGCGCTGGTGGCGCGCAGCCCGGCCCGCGACCGCATCCACCTCCTGGGCGAGGTCCCGTTCCCCACCCTCCTCGCCCTGTACCGCCGCGCTCGGGTCGTGGCCGTACCCAGCCTCTACGAGGGCTTCGGCCTCCCCGTGCTCGAGGCCATGGCCTGCGGCACCGCGGTCGTGTGCTCGACCGCCGCCTCCCTCCCCGAGGTCGCCGGCGCCGCCGCCGTGATGGTGGACGCGCGCGAGCCCCGCCCCCTGGCACAGACCCTCGAGCAGGTGCTCGACGACGATGACCTCCGCGTCTCCCTGGTCGAACGGGGAATCGCGCAGGCGTCCCGGTTCCCGTGGGCGGCGGCTGCCGAGGCGCACGTGGAGGTGTACCGCGAGGCATTCGGCGTGGACGGCGGGTCATCTGCCAGATAGAATTGCCATATGGAAAAGGTTCTTACCATTGACGCAGCGGGCCGACTGGTCATTCCCCGCGAGTTCCGGGCGCGTTACCGGCTACGCAAGGGCAGTCGCCTCCGCATCACGGAGGATGGCACCCGGATCGCACTGCAGCCGATCGACGCCGAACCGGTCGTCGAGGAGCGGGGTGGCGTGCTCGTGATCCTGTCCAGCGGAGATGGACCGTGGATCGATCACCGTGACCTGCGCGACGAGCGGCTGGATGATCTCGCGGCCATGCCGCGATGAAGGTGGCCTTCGACACGTCGGTGCTGGTCCCGGCCCTGGTGGCCGCCCACCCGAACCATCTCCGGAGCCTGCACTGGCTCGAGGCGGTGGTTGCTGGGGAGATCGAGGGGGTGGCCAGCCTGCACGCCGCTGCCGAGACCTGGTCGGTGCTGACCCGCCTGCCCCTCACACCGGCGGTCTCGCCGGAGACCGCCCGGCGGGTGCTCGAACGGCTGGGACAGCAGCTGGTCTGGCTTGCCCCGGACGAGGGCATCTACTCGGTGGCCATCGAGCGCTGTGCTGCACGTGGGTTGACCAGCGGTGCCGTCTTCGACGCCCTGCACATGGCCACGGCAGAGGCCGCTCGTGCCGACGCGCTGTTGACCTACAACCGCGGGGACTTCACGCGGTTGAAGGAGGACGTCAGTCCGGTGGTGCTCGTGCCTCCCGACCCTCCTCGTGTCCTCACCGACATCTCCTGAGAATCCTCCGGGGGGACGGAGGATGGAGAGAGGTCAGATCCAGAGCTCGACGGTGTCGACCTCGGGCGGTGGTGGCTCCCGCCAGCAGCTCGCCAGCAGCTCGCGGCCGCGGCCCTGGCGGGCGTAGATCACCTCGCAGGTGCCCATGCGCCTTGCCCAGTGGGTGGCGAAGACGTCGGCGCGGGTGCGTTCCGCGCCCAGGGCGGTGGGTACGGGCCAGACCTGGCCGGCCATCTCCACCAGCAGGTAGCGGGGGTAGCGGATGGGGCCGAGCAGCTCGGCCGCTGCCTCGGCGAACACGCGGGAGTGGTCCGGGTCGCCCTCGAGCCACCAGCGGTCGCCGTCGCGGTGCAGGCCACCCTCCACCTCGCCCACCTCCCGCAGCGCGCCGGCCAGGGCGGCCATGGACGCGGGGCGGGGATCGCCGCGGCGCAGGCTCGACGCGCCGAGTCCGGCGGCGACCAGGAGTCCTCCTGCGGCGAGCGCGCCGCCGGTGGCGAGCACACCCGCGAGGGCGAAGGTGCTCCCCATCAAGGGGGCGACGCCGACGGACAGTCCGCCGGCGAGCAGCCCGCTGGCCGCGGTCGCCACCGCAGCCCAGCCCCTGCGTCGGCGGCGGGCCTGCAAGCAGCGGGGACCTGCCGGCACCGGCTTGCCGGGCGTGCTCTTGCGGCGGGGTCGACGTGGTTGCTCGCCCTCCACCTGCCACAGGCGGCGATCGGCGTAGTCCTGGCCCACGGCCCACATGGCCGCGGTCTCCTTCATCTGGGCCACGCGGTCGGTCATGCGCGTGCGGATGGCGGGTACGGCCGCGGCCACCTCGGACAGGGGGCTGGTCAGCTGGGGGTCGATGCGTGTCACACCCGCGCGGATCCTGCCCCGTTCGTCGATGCCCAGGGTGTGGGCGTGACGCTGTACCAGCTTGTCCAGCGCGCGCCCGCCGCCGTCCACACCCGGCGCCAGCGGCAGCACCTCCCACAGGGAGGCGACCTTGGCCGGGTCGGCTGGATCGCTGCGCAGGGCGCGGCCGCGGACCTGGTTGACCGTGACCGGCGCGGCGATGCCGGTGAGGTCGACCACGCAGTTGACCGCCGGGCAATCCCAGCCCTCGCCGAGCAAGTGGTGGGTGCCCACCAGGCAGCGGGTCACCCCGGAGGTGAGCAGGCGGGTCACCAGGGCCACGCGTTCGGCCACGGGCCAGGCCGACACGTCGACCTCGTGGTGGTCCTGCACCAGCCGATGGGGCAGGTCGGGCACCTCGCCGGCGATGCGGGGCCACAGGTCGTCGTCCACCCACAGGGCCTTGCCCGTGACCAGCATGGGATCCAGTTCGTCGGTGCGCTCGTCCGTGCACAGGGCGCGCAGCACCTCGCGGGCCGACAGGCGGGTGCCCTCCACGTCACGATCCGTGAGCACCAGCGCGCGCAGCCAGTCCGTGCGGTGGCGCGCCTCCAGGGCGAGCACGTCGCGCAGCCCCCGGACCCGCGCGCGGCTGGCCGAGAGGCTCTGGTAGGCCACGTCGTCGCGCATGGCGAAGCCGCGCCCGGCCGGGCGGAAGCCCGCGTCGCGGATTGCCGCGCGCACCTCGTCGCGATCCGGGCCGAATGCCCACAGCGCGGTCACACGGTCGTGCAGGGTGGGGCGCTCCTGCAGCTCGGGATCGCTCGGCAGGTCCGCGGGCAGGTCGCGGCCCAGGGCGTGGCGCATGCGGCACAGGGCGACCAGCAGGCCCTGCTGGCGGGCGAAGCGCTGCTCGGTGAGCTCCCACAGGTCCTCGCGCAGGCGGGTGGCCATCCACAGCTTCAGCTCCTCGCCGAGCTGCTCCTCCACCGCGTCGAGGGCATGGTGGGCGTCCCGCAGGGCGGGTACGTCGTCGATGTCGGTGAGCACGGGCCAGACCAGGTCGAGGAACGGGCTGAGGTGGCGGTCGCGCACGAGGGGCGGGGCCTCGACCTCGACCGGGGGCTCGCCCACCAGGTCCACGAAGCGGTCCCAGCCCGGGCTGCCCAGGGGGGGCGTGGCCGTGAGGCCGAGCACGCGGTGCGAGGGACCGAGGGCCTGCTGCACGTGCGCCCCCCAGGCCGAGCCCAGGTGGTGGGCCTCGTCCAGCACGACCAGCGCGTGCTCGGCGAAGCCGTCGTGGCCGGCGTAGGTGTGCACGCGGATCGGAGGTCGTGAGCCGCCGTCATCCAGGGCCACGATCTCCTCGTCGGCGCGCTCCTGCCACTGCAGCCGGAGGGCCGAGGTGGGGACCCGCACCTCCAGGGGGGTGGCCAGGGCGGCGGCCACGTGCAGGGCGCATCGGGTCTTGCCCGCGCCCGGCGGGGCGACCAGGCACACGCGGGAGCCGGGCGCGTCCAGGGCGTCCAGCACCTCGCTCACCGCCCGCCGCTGGTAGGTGCGGAGGGGGGAGCCGGCGTCCACCGCGGACCAGCCCGAGTCACCCATGGCGGCAGTGTAGGGGAAATCCCTCGCGCCTGTCCTCGCGCGGGCTGGGGTATCCTGGCGTCCTCACACCCGAGGAGATCCGATGGGCACGCTGAACGACCTGAAGTGGACCGACGCCGTGGAACTGGCGTCGCCCCACCCCTACGTGCTGGCCACCACGGTGGCCGCGGACGGCACCCCCAACATCATCGGCATCGGCTGGTTCACCATCGTCTCGTGGAGTCCGGCCATGGCCTGCATCTCGGTGGCGCCGCCGCGGCACAGCTACGCCAACCTCGAGGCGGTGGGGGAGTACGTGATCAACTTCCCCGCGCCCGAGCAGGCCAGGGCGGCCTGGACGTGCGGCACGAGGTCCGGTCGGGACATCGACAAGTTCGCTGCGTGCGGGCTGGAGGCCGTGCCCTCGGCCGAGGTCCGGCCGCCGACCATCGGCGGCTCGATCATGGCCTGGGAGTGCGTGGTGACCGACAAGGTCGACTGCGGCGACCACCGGCTGTACATCGCCGAGATCGTGGCCACCCGCGGGGACATGGCGCGGCGGGGCCACCTGTACTCGGTGCACTACCGCTCGCTGATCGCGGCCGACCCGCAGGCCATGACCCTGACCGAGGTGGAGGACAGGTGAGCATCGACATCCCGGCCCGGGTCGCGGAGCTGGACGGGGCCCTCAGGGAGCTGGCCGAGCCCGACCGCCGCGCGTTCATGCAGCGCACGTGCCCCACGGCCATGGAGGTGATCGGGGTCAAGGTGCCCGCCTACCGCCCCCTGGTGAAGGCCCTGGGCAAGGAGGTGCGCGGCGCGCCGCCGCAGGAGGTGGCTGCCCTGGCCCAGGCGCTGGTGGACACGGGCAGCATCGAGGCGCGGTCGGCAGCCTACGAGATCCTCGAGGGCAACAAGAAGGTCCTGCGCTCGCTCACGCCCGACCAGGTGATGGCCCTGGGCGAGGGCGTGGACAACTGGGCCTCGGTGGACACCTGGGCCGGGTACGTGGTGGGTCCGTTGTGGCGGGACGGGCTGTTTCCTGACACCACCGTGCAGGGCTGGCTGGGAGCCGACGACCGCTGGCTGCGACGGACGGCCGTGGTCTGCACGGTGGCGCTGAACCAGAAGGCGCGGGGTGGCAAGGGCGATACGCCGCGCACCCTGCAGGTCTGCGCCCAGGTGGTCGATGACCGCGACGACATGGTGGTCAAGGCGCTGTCGTGGTCGTTGCGGGAGCTGGCCAAGCGGAACCCCGAGGCGGTCGAGGCGTTCCTCGCCGAACACGAGGTCGCCCCGCGGGTCCGCCGCGAGGTGCGCAACAAGCTCGACAGCGGACTGAAGTACCCGAACAAGGGGAGGCAGTCATGAGGGGAACACTGGCGCTGCTGCTGGCCGGCCTGTGGCTGGCCGGCTGCCCGCAGGACGGGCCGCCCGGGCCACAGGGGGACGACGACGACGTGGCCGACGACGACACCGGCGACGACGACGTGGCCGACGACGACGACGTGGCCGACGACGATGACGACGACGTGGCCGACGACGACACCGGCGGCTATACCGGCCAGCCGGGCACGTTCGAGGACACGTACGACGGCCGGTTCTACAAGCTGCACGTGCCGAACGGGTACGACCCGGCCGAGCCCATCCCGCTGGTGATCGGCTTCCACGGGGCAGGGGACAGCGCGTCGAACTTCTACGGCACCGCGTCGTACTCGGGCTGGGCCGACGCGGCCGGCCCGGACAACTTCGCGCTGCTGGTGCCCGCCTCGCTGTCGCCGTACAGCGACTTCGCCAACTGGTCGGGCAACCCCAACAACGACATGGACGAGATGG
>CAZXHG010000009.1:0-76751 GCA_964639985.1 uncultured Rickettsiales bacterium | reverse complement strand
TCGAAGCCTGGCACGACCGCCCGCTGACCGAACGCCGCGAGGCCCTCGATCGCGTGCTGGACGAGGTCCGCCTCTCACCGGGCGGGGTTCACGTCACCTACGGGTTGGGCGGTTATCACGGCCATGACCCATACGGCCCGCCGTACAGGCCCATGTCGGCGCGGGAGCCGTCCGGATCGAGGTCGCCCGGATCGCCCGCGTCGATCAGCGGCGACCCCGGTCCCAGGTGCAGGTCCCACGCGGACGGGTCGGCGGCCGTCGTGTCCAGGAAGCCCGGGGGCTCGGAGAGGTTGCCCGCATGCCCCGTGGGATCGGCCATGCCCGAGTAGTTGGACGGCAGGTTGCCGTGGGCGTTGCAGTACGACAGCTCCACCGACCCGTAGAAGGCGACCAGCCCGCCGCCGCTCTGGGTGGCCACGTTGTCGGCCAGCACCACGCCGGTGAGCACCTGGTCGAAGCTGCCGTAGGCGTACAGGTAGGCGCCGGCGCCGTTGGGCGCCTCGTTGCCCGCGATCACCACCTGCTGCAAGGCGGCGTCGCCGTACGCGTACAGTCCGCCGCCGTAGTAGCCGGTCGCGGCGTTGCCCACGATGGCCACACCGGTCAGGGACAGTTCGCCACCGTAGTACCCGCCCATGAAGTAGACGCCACCCCCCATGGAGCCGCGGTTGGCCGACACCACCGAGTTGGCCATGGTCAGGCCGCCGCCGTAGGCGTAGATCCCGCCGCCGTAGTCCCCGTCGTTGTCGTGGATCCGCGAGTCCGTGATCTGCGTGGGGGCACCGGACATGTACAGGTAGGCGCCGCCCCCACGCGAGGCGTAGTTGGCCTCCACGGTCACGTTACGCAGCACCGGGGCGGAGCTGGTGCCCACGTACAGGCCGCCGCCGTAGCTCGCCTGGTTGTCGGTGATCACACAGCGCTCGACCACGGCCGCAGAGCTGGACAGGTACACGCCGCCGCCGCTGGTGGCCGTGTTGTCCTCGATCCGCAGGTTGCGCAGGGTGGGCGAGCTGCCGTCCACGCGCACCCCGCCCCCGGTCTGCCCGCTGCCGTTGACGAGGGTGAAGCCCTCCAGCTGCGCGTCCTCTCCCTCACCCATGGCGAAGGTGACGACCGGACCCGCGCCGGCGCCGTCGATCACGGTCAGCGCCGGGCCGCCCGCGCCGAGCACCACCAGGTCACGGCCGTAGAAGTTCACGTTCTCGGCGTACGTGCCCGGGTCCACGCACACCACGTCCCCGTCGTCGGCGTCGTGCACCGCCTCGTCGATGGTCGGCAGGTTGGCCGGTACGCGGAACGCGCAGTCGATGCAGCCGTCGTCCACCACGCCGTCGCAGTCCGCGTCCAGCCCGTCACAGGTCTCGTACGCACCCGGGTGGACCCGGGCCAGGGTGTCGTCGCAGTCCCCCTCGCAGGCGGACAGACCGTCGCCATCGCCGTCCAGCAGCTCCTCCGTGGCCGGATCGCAGTCGTTGTCCAGGTTATCGCAGATCTCGGCCGCACCCGGGTGGATGGCGGCATCGCCGTCGTCGCAGTCCCCGTCGTCCACGGTCCAGCCGTCGCCGTCCTCGTCCGGGGAGGGGAGGTCGGTGTCGTCGTCACCGACCGTGTCGTCGTCGTCGGCCACGTCGTCGTCGTCGGTCACGTCGTCGTCATCGGTCACATCGTCGTCGGACACGTCGTCGTCGTCGGACGCGTCGTCGTCGGCCGCGGGGATCACGACGCCCTCTTGCGGACAGCCCGCCACCAGCAGGCCGAGCAGGACCGGGAGCAGGAGCCGTACCTGGTGCATGGCGCACCCCCCTTCGAATGGCATCGTATCAGCCGGGAAGGGACGGGCGGGAAGAATGAGGGGGAGGGTCAGTCCTGGTCGGATCCGGGCTCGTCGTCCTCGGCGTCCTCGTCGTCGCGCGCGCTGCGAAGCCAGTCGGCCACGGAGCGGCTGGCCGCGCCCACGCCCTCGCCCATGCGGCGCACGGCCTGCATCAGCGGATCGTCCGAGTCCTCGATGCCCTCCTTGTACGACGACGCCGACGCCAGGATCTCCCGGTACACGCTGGTCTGGTCCGAGGACGTGCGCCGCACGTACTCCCCATCCAGAATCGCCTGGTAGTCGCCCGCGTCGACCCAGCGGCGGACCTCGCGGATGCGCAGCACCGGGAACGGGTGGGTGCGGCCCATCAGGTTGACCACCTTCATCACCCCGTCGATCACGCTACCGTGGCCCTCGTACTCCTCGGCCTGGCGCACGAACGCGTCCACGCTCATCTGGTCGGTCAGGCCGCCGCCGGCCAGCTTCATGTGCGTGCGGTAGATCACGTCCGGGTCCTGGGTGACCAGCAACGCGGCGCGGTCCGCGCTGAGCTCGCTCTTGCGGTCCCACTCCATGAGCGCGGCGATGATCGTGTACAGCGCCAGCCCGCCCACGGGCACCTGCAGCGCCAGGATGGTCAACCGCACCAGCAGCCGCAGCATGGTCTTGTACAGGGCGTGCCCCGAGATGCAGTGGCCCAGCTCGTGCCCCAGGATCCCGCGCAGCTCGTCGCGGTCCAGCAACCCGATCATGGCCGAGTTGATGACCACGAACGGGTTGTCCACGCCCACGGCGCCCGCGTTCACGAACGGGGTCTGGGTGACGTACAGCTCGGGCGGCTCGACGATATCGAGGATGGCGCACGCCTCGAGGTAGTCCTCCCACAGCCGGGGGAACTGGTCCGGCCCGACCCGCGCGGCCGACGCCAGGTGGATCAGCCGCAGGGAGCGCTCGCCCACCGCGCCGAACAGCTTTCGGAGAACCAGGTCGAAGCCCGGCACCTTGCGCAGGGTGACCAGGGCGGCCCGGTCCGAGGGGTGCTCGTAGGCTCGCGGCGAGAGCTCGGGGAAGATCAGCCGGCCGGCGTCCGTGCGAGGCCGCGTGTCCTTGGGGGTGCGCTTGCGCGGGGCCGGGGCCTTCTTCTTCGGGGCTGCCTTCTTCTTCGGCGCTGCCTTCTTCTTCGGCGCTGCCTTCTTCTTCGGCGCTGCCTTCTTCTTCGGCGCTGCCTTCTTCTTCGGGGCTGCCTTCTTCGGGGCGGCCGTCCGCTTGTCGGGCGCGCCGGTCTTGCTCTCGTCGTCGGCCATGGGCGAGGTCTCCTCGAGGGGTCGCGCCCGGGCGGGCGCTGCGGGCCTACCAGGTCCGCGGGTAGCCGCGCTGTCCCACGGCCCGCAGGTCGAAGTGCCGCGGGCCGCGGCGCGGGATGTTGCACTGGAAGCCGTGGATCGTACGGCCCCGGTCGTTGAACTCGATGAACAGGTACTGCTCGCCGGCCGTGTGGTTGCGGTAGTCGGCGAGCAGCCGCTCGAACCCCTGCACGAACAGGCCGTCCGGCCCGCCTTGCTGGGGATACTGCCACGAGGTGTAGACCATCACCTTGGCCTGGGCCTTGGCGTCGAGCAACTTGTAGAAGTCGCGGAACACCTCTTCCATGTTGCGGCGGAACACCTGGGTCCGAGGACGCTGGCCCTGCCGCCCCCACTCGACCTGGGTCACCAGCCCCAGGCGGCGGTAGGGCCGTTTGGGGAATTCCAGGCCAGGGATGCCCGCGCCCGCCGGCGGGGTGCGGGGCCGGACGCGGTCCTCCACGCACCAGGCCACGTCCCACAGGTAGGACCCGGACTTGCGGCGGTTGTCATTGAGGAACGGGGCGAATCCGTGACGCTTGCCCAGCCGCTCCCACGACTTCTTGACCGCCTCGGTCCAGTCGCCGTGGCGCTCGTCCAGGCCCAGACCGCGGCTGCGCACGATCGACCGGCAGAATTCCTCGAACAGGACCGTCAGGTCCATCCCGCATGCTCCCGCTGAAACGACGTTGTCGGACTGCCCCACGAGGCCAGCGGATCCTACCGGTTCGGGGGGTCCAATCCAAGGGGTCTGGAGTAGACTGGGATGGGATGTACTCACGCCTGCCGACCCGGTCCGCTGCTGGCCTGCTGACCGCTGCGATCCTGCTGTGGAGCACCTCTGCCCAGGGTGCGCGCGGCCGTGGCGGTGTGGCCGTGGCGCCGCTGGAGGCGATGGGCGTGGACCCCAGCACGGCCGCGATCCTCACCGGCGTGGCCGAGGGCGCGGCCATGCACATGTCGGGCGGCGGGCGGTTCGTGGCTCACGGCGAGCTGCTACGGGCCGTGGACGCGGACGACGAGGCGGGCTGCCGCAGTGAGGACTGCCTGGCCCGGGCGGCGGCGGAGCTCGGCGTGGATCGGCTGCTGACCGGCGAGGTGGGGCAGCTGGGGGAGACCTTCGTGGTCAAGGTGCAGCTGTCTGCCTGCCCGGGGGCCGAGACCCTGGCCACGGTGAGCCGCCAGTGCGTGGAGTGCGACGACAGCAGCCTGCCTGCGCTGCTGCAGGACGCGCTGCAGGGGTTGGTACGGGGACCGGGCGTGGGCGAGGCCGCGCAGGTGTCGGCCGACGGCCGCGAGATCGTGCTGGTGGAGCAGCGGTCCGAGGGGGCGTTCCACTACAAGGACCTGCACCGCATGGTCAGCCGGGAGGCGCTCGATCTCGACGGGGTGGAGCTGTCGAGCTTGACCACGCCGGCCGAGGGCATCGGCTGCGTGGAGCCGGGCGGGATGGCGCAGGTGCAGTCCACGTTGCTGGTGCACAACACCGGGGAAGTGGCGGCGCGGCTGAAGGGGCTGTTCCGGGTCGAGGTGTTCGAGGAGGAAGACCAGCTGCTGGCCGTGCACTCGCAGCGGGTGGACAAAGGGCTGGGGGCGAACGGGGCCGAGGACGGCTCGGATTCGGCCGCACTGCAGACCACGGTGACATTCGAGGTGCCGGCGGACGCGGGCCCGCTGCAGGTGCGCGCGACCTGGGACGGTGAGCTGCTCGAGGAGCTGGTGGCGCGGCCACCCGGCGCGGTGGTCGCGCTGGGGGAGGTGGCGCTACGCGCCGGAGACCGGCAGGTGTCGGAGCTGACCTGGGGCGAGCCCATGCAGGTGTGGGTGGTGCTGGACAAGGTGCGCCCCGGCGCCCCAGCCGAAGTGACCGTGCGCCTGGAGCGCAAGATCCGCTACTGGTTCGACTCCGAGGCCACCCAGGCGGCCTACGAGATCCCGGCCGGCGAGGACGGCGAGTACCGCCTGATCCTCCCCTTCACCCCGGCCGAGGCCGACCGGGACAGCACCGAGGGCTACGGCTTCGAGGTGTGGGTCAACGGCTGCATGCTGCACCGGATGGGGTTGGTGCGGTGAAGCCATGAACCTCATGGTGACAGACCGCTGGCCCGCTCTCTCCATCCCCGATCCCCGTGCTAGGGTGACCCCGGGAGGTCACCGATGAGGGCAACCACCACGATCCTGGCCGCGCTGCTGCTCGCCCTTGGCTGCAGCGAGTACGACCTGGGTCCCGGCGGCGGCGGCAACGACCCGGCCGGCAGCGACGACGACGACGGCGACGACGACGACGACACGTCGGTCACAGGCGACGACGACACCGGGCTCATCGGCGACGACGACGACAACGGCGACGACGACGACACCGACGGCCCGCCCGCACTCGAGAACGTGATCGTGGGCTGGTATGTGTACGACGACGGCATCGCCTACGAGACCACGTCCAACCCCCACCACGTGGTCGACCACCACGGCGACGAGGACCTGTACTACTACGAGCCGTCCGGCGGCCACGGCCTGCTCGACCCCAACCTGGGCCACCAGGCCGCCTTCGACCTCATCGAGCAGCACATCATCGACCACACCGCGCTCGACCCGTCGTACCTGCAGGAGGAGTTCACCTACGAGGGCAACTCCACCCTGGCCACCTTCGAGTTCGCGACCTTCACCTACGCGATGGCCTACCTGTCGTTCCCCCCGCAGTACACCGGCGACTGGACCATCTCCGTGCAGTCCGTGGACGACGGCATCGAGGTGCTGGTGAACGCGCACATCATCGGCTACATGAAGCTCAACGAGTCCAACCAGGTGTTCGATCTGGACACGGACGTCGACGGTAACACCGGCGTGCTCACGCCGGGGATCGAGAACACGATCATCATCATCCTCGTGGACGACTCCCAGGTGGACAAGTACATCCGCAACCTGGTCTTCGCCTACGACGGCGTGCCGGTGGAGATGGGGAACTGATCGGGGCCGCGGGGATGTCGGGTCCGTCGCCTGCGGCTCCTTGACCCGACCTACGACGAGGGCCAGGTAGCCAGGTAGCCGACGCTCCGGTCTGTCCTAGAAATCCAGCTTCAGTCCGACGGTCAGCTGCCAGCCGGTGAGGTCCAGGGCCTCCTCGCTCTGCCAGGCGGCGAGGTACTGCATGTTGGTCGCGTCGACCGTGAGGAAGGCGTCGTTGAGGCCGGCGCCGGCGTCGTTGCGGCCCGCGCGCAGGGGCTCGAGGCGGTCCAGCAGGAAGGCCAGGCCGAAGCCGTAGTGCCAGCCGCCCTTGCCGCCCTTGAGCTCGCTGGTGGCGCAGTGCTCCTTCCACAGCACGTAATCCCAGCCGATGGCGCCGTAGGGCACGACCGGGAATTCCTCGATGGGATCGATGCCGAGCCTGAAGCCCCAGCGCAGGGGCGTGAGCGTCATCATGATGTTCTCGCCCGACACCTCGGAGCTGGCCTCGCCCACCTGGTAGGCGCCCTTCTGGTGGAAACCGAAGGACGCGCCGATCTCCAGCTGCACGTAGCGCGCGACCGGCACCACGCCGAAGTGCAGCCGCCAGATGGCCTTGCCGCCGGTGCCGTAGACCGACGTGTAGCTGGTGTTGTCCTCGGCCGGGAACCACCACGAGATGCTCAACGCGGTGGTGAACCACTTGGGGCTCTCGTCCGGCTCGTTGATCACCCCTGCCGCGGCCGGCCGGGCCAGCCCGGCGCACAGCAACACGGCCAGGGAGGCCGCCGCCAGGGTCCGTTGCCAGGTCATCGTCACCTCACGTTCCGCCGCGCCACGGCCAGCAGGCCGAGCAGGGCCAGCGCCACGAGCTCACCCATGGGGTTGCCCGTCACGGTACATCCATCACACCCGTAGCCGCCAGGGTCGCCGGCCAGCCAGGCCGCGCCGCCGGTCTCCTGGGGCATGGCCGAGACCACCTCGGTGAACGCCCCGACCTCGCCGTTGGTGTCCACGGCGGCCACCGCGAAATAGTAGATCGTGCCGTTGGTCAGCGGCGACAGGGTCGCGCCGTAGCTGCCGTCATCCGTGGTGTCGTCGTCACCGGTGTCGTCGTCGCCGGTATCGTCGTCGGCCGTGTCGTCGTCGGCCGTGTCGTCGTCTTCCCGGCCGTCCTCGTCCAGCCACGCCGCGCTGGCGGTCACCAGCACCTCGTACGGCGAGCACAGGTCCTCGTCCTCGGCCGAACAGAACACCACCTCGCCGTCGTCCGGATCGAAGGCGGTGTCGGAGAAGTACAGCACGTAGTGGTCCAGGGTGAACCCGCTCTCCTCCACCTCGGCCCAGACCAGGTCGACCTTGCCGTCGCCGGCCGTGGCCGTGAAGCCATCGGGGGCCGGGATGTCGACCGCGCCGGTCACGTACACCTGGGTCGCGGCCCGACCCACCAGGCCGTCGTCGTCCTCCACGAACACGAACACGGTGTTGTAGCCGCTGCTCAGCGGCTCGGAGGTGAATGCCACGTCGGTCTGCACGTCCCCGCTGATCTGGCTCTGGTCCGGGGACAGGTCCTCGCCGCTGGCGTCGATGTCGCCCTCGAGCAGCACCTGCAGCGAGCCGTCCACGTCGGTGGTCAGCGTCAGGGTGACGTCCTCGATCGTCTCCTCGTCCAGGCTGTCGGGAGAGACATCGTCGATGCTGATCCAGGGGTTGGCGGTCACCACCTGCAGCACGTCGTTGTCGCCGTCCGCCACCGCGGCATAGCCGTCCGAGCTCAGGGCCACGGCGTGGCCCTCGCCTGGCAGGGTCACGGATCCGGAGGATGTGCCGTCGGCCACGTCCACGAACACCAGCTGGTTGCCGCCGACCACGGCCAGCAGGTCGTCGCCGTCCTCGCTGAAGGAGGTCAGGCCGGCCCCCTCGGTGACCGCGGTCAGGGTCTGGCTGGCGTAGCTGCCCGCCTCGTAGCTCATCACGGTGCCCGCGGAGCTCAGCAGGTAGAAGGGGTCCTTGCCGGCCAGGCCGACCAAGTCGTTCTCGCCGGTGGTGACGAAGGTCACGAGGTAGTCCTCGTCGTCCAGCTCCACCTCGATCAGGTCACCGTCGGCCAGGGCCACGACCAGGGTGCTGCCGTCGCTGCTGATCGCGATGGCGACCGGGTCGACCTCGATGGGCTCGGCGCTGTCGTCGTCGTCGTCCCCGCCGCCTTCGGTCAGGTCGATGGGGTAGTACGAATCGGTGGTCTCCGACGAGGTGGTGAGGTCCACGTGGAAGATCTGGCCGGCTTCGGACAGGACCCACGCCTCGGTGCCGTCCACGGCCAGGTCCACGAGGTCGTCGGTCTCGCTCAGCTGGATGTCGGTCAGGGCGGTCAGCGAAGCAGGGAATGTGGCGGTGGAGACGGACGCCCTCGCCAGCACTCCCTGTTCGCAGGCCACCACGAACGCACCGTGATCCCCGGCGTAGCGAAGGGCACGGGGAGCAGTGCTGGTGGTCGCGGTGACGGCGCCGCCAGCAAAGCTGGCGGTGTCGATGACCGAGAGGGACCCCGCGTCGACGTCGACGGTCACGGCCACGCGGTCGTCGTCGTCGAAGGCGACGGCCACCGGGCCGGAGCCGACCGACAGCTCGGCCTTGACCTCGTCGGGCAGGGCGCGGGCCGTGGACGCCGTGAGCAGGGCGAGCAGGGCGAGCAGCGTGGTGGAGCGGATCGGCATCGCGACGGTTCTCCTCACCCAGGGTTGAAGCAAGGAACATGCCAGCCGTTCTCGAGGCTGCAGGGGCGACGTGCGCCTTCTCGAGGTCCGCGCGCGAGACAAAGTGTCAAATGATCAGGGGAGGTGTCCGGGGGTTTGACAATCTGTCATCGAAGGGAGGGCGAGGGGCGTCATGGGGCACACACACCCGCGGAGGGTGGTGGGCGGCCCCGCTCAGGGGTGCTCAGTGTCCGCTGCTGCGCCGGATCTGCAGATCCCAGTCGTAGTTGCGGTCGAAGTTGAGCTTGATCTTGATCGGTCGGCAGCACACGTTGCAGGCCTCGAGGAGGTCCTGCCTGCGGATGCCGAACTCGATGCGGATGAACGAAAGCTCTCCACAATACGGGCACACCAACTCTACGGTCGTTTCCATCGCTCGCGCCTCCCTCCGAGATCGGGGTGACAAGAAACAGGGAGCGTTCGACTCGTGCTGCAGCTGGTGAGAGCTTCCACCTCCGGGATCTACGGGTTTCGTGCCACCTAACCTGCATCCTATCACCCGATCATCCGCGTCGGGGGGGAAAGATCGTGTCAACCCCATCCCGGTAGCCATCGCGGGGCTGCGGCGCATACCCTGGTGCGGTGAACGAGGCTCAGCCAGCGGGGTCTACGTCCCGGTTCGATCCGGCGCGCGTCGGCCGCTACGCGTTCGTCGGGGCCGTGGCCGCCGCGGCCTCGGTGGCGGTCAACGGCTACCGCTTCGGCACCACCGACCAGGCGATCCACTTGACCTTCCTGCGCCGGCTGCTGGAGCCGGCGTCGATGGGCGGCGACCTGGTGGCCGAGCACGCCGGCGCGCACGCCTCGCTGTGGTGGCACCTGCAGGTGCCGCTGGTGCGGGTGCTGGGCTGGCAGCACCTGGACGCGCTGTACCTGGCCCTGTACCTGGCGTGCCTGTTCGCCACGTTCATCCTGCTGCTGAGGATCGCCGAGGAGCTGCTGGAGGACCGCCGCGCGGCCCTGCTGGCGCCGCTGCTGCTGGTGGCGTTCAAGCTGTGCCCGGCCCACGTGCGCACCTTCGAGCCGGAAATGGTCAACCGCACGTTCACCCACCCGCTGCTGCTCGGTGCGCTGTGGCTACTGCTGCGCGGCCGCCTGGTGCGGGCCGCTGCCCTGTGCGGGCTGGCTTGGAACCTGCACGCCAGCACGGCCACCCACGTGCTGCTGGCACTGATCGCCGCGGGCCTGCTGGAGGGATCGCTGCGGCGCCAGGTGCCGGCCGCGCTGGGAGCGTTCGCCGTGGGTGCGGCCCCGCTCGTCCTGCTGATGGCGATGCGCGGCGGCGAGCTGACCTGGTGGGTCGACGCCGAGTGGATGCACGTGCTGCGCTGGCGCATGCCGCACCACTTGTTCCCGGACCGCTGGCCCGCAGGCGTGTGGGTCGTGGCCACGCTGCAGCTCGGGCTGTGGGCCGTGGCGTCGAGATGGGTCCGGGCCGAGGTGCGGCGGCGCAGCCACGGGCTGGTGCTGGGGGTGCTGGTGTGCGGCCCGCTGCTGGGCACGCTTGTGGCGGGGCCGCTGCCCGTGGCGCCGCTGCTGGGGCTGCACCTGTGGGAGTCGTGGATCGTGCTGGCCGTACTGGCCTACCTGGCCGCGGCCGGGCCGGTGGTGGCGCTGCTCACCCGACGGGGTCTGGGCGGTCGCGTCGCGGGCGTGGCCCTGGTCGCGGTCCTGCTGGTGGGCGTGGAGGGGCGGCTGATCGGGCTGGAGCGGGATCGGGGCTTCGCGCCGTGGGCGCCGGAAGGGGAGCGAGAGGCGCTGATCGAGACCCTGGCCGGGGCTGGCACCACGCGAGAACCGCTGCTGGTCGCGCCGGTGGGCCTGGAGTGGGTGCGCCCCTTCACCGGCCGCGGCCTGTACGTGACGGTCAAGGATGGGGGCGAGGCCGTGTTCGACCGGGGGCTGGCCCTGGTGTGGCGGCAGCGGTTGGCCGAGCTGTGCGGCGAGGACGTGCTGGCCGGGCCACCGCCGCGAGACGAGTGGCTGGGGTACCGGGCCGTGGGCGAGCGGGCCCGGGCGGCGTTCGAGGAACGATCCGACAGGGCCCTGCGTGATCTCGCGATCGAGCACCGAGCGTGGCAGCTGGTGGTGCCCGCGGATCAGCCCCGTCAGGGGCTGACGCGGCTGTGGGGTAATGATCGCTACACCGTGTACGACGTCCGCCTGCTCCCCCCGGAGGCCCCATGAGCACCATCTGTCACACCACCGTCGAGACCCCCCTGGGCGACGTGTTCATCGCCGCGCGCGAGGACGGCCTGGTCGCGGCCACCCTGCCGGCCACGGACTGGCCCGGCCGGCTGGACGACCTGCGGCGCCGCTTCCCGGGCGCGGACCTGCGCGAGGACGCGGCCCCGTTGACGCCGTACGTGCGGGCGCTGCAGCGCTGGCTGGACGGCGACGACTTCCCCCTGGACCTGCCCGTGGTGCTGGACGGCACCGACTTCCAGAGGGCCGCCTGGCAGGTGCTGCGGGAGATCCCACGGGGTGAGGTGATCACCTATGGGGAGCTGGCCGCGCGGGCGGGCAAGCCGGGCGCGGCCCGGGCCGCGGGCTCGGCGTGCGGGGCCAACCACGTGCCCCTGTTCGTGCCGTGCCACCGGGTGGTGGCCGCCAGCGGGCTGGGCGGGTTCGGCGGGGGGTTGCCGCTGAAGCGGGCGCTGCTGACGATGGAGGGGGTACCGAGGTTCGGATCTACGTCGTGAGGTACTGGATCGGCACCCCCAGTCCGGGCGCCCGCGCGAGCCGACCGTCCGCGGTCAACAGGGGCGCGTCCACGGCCATGGCCACGGCCACGTACAGCGCGTCGTAGCCGGTGACGTTGCCACGCAGGGACCAGGCGCTCGACAGCAGGGGAACGTGGGTCAGGCGGGACAACGGCCACGACGCGAGATCCTCGAGAGCCTGTTCGGCACGCGTTTCGGTCACCTGCCTCCGCAACACCAGGCGACGCAGGGTCGCCAGCACCTCCGCGTCGAGCAACTCCGGGGCGTAGAGGTCCGCGGTGGCCATCAGGCCCTCGGCAGCCCGGCCGGTCGGCGTACGCAGCAGGTACTCCACGGCGATGGAGGCGTCGACCACCAGCTTCATTCCTCGTCGCTCCCGCGGTACTCTGCGCGCGCCTCCCGCACGTACGAGGCTGCCGGTACGTCGAGGTCGACGGGACCGCGCGTGGCGAGTCGGCGGAGGAACCTCTCCCGGGCCACGCGCTGACGCACCGCCTCGAGCACGAGGTCGCGTATCGAGCAGCCCTCGCGGTCTGCGATGGCACGTAGCTGGGCGTGCAACTCGTCGGGGATGTTCTTGACCTGCAGGTGCTTCATGTCATGACAATAGCATGACGAGGTCATGACGCCAGCAGAAACGAGTCCCCCCGCCCGCGGTCGGCCTGTGGGGCGATGGTGGAGAGGCTCAGACCAGCCCGATGCAGGAGAAGACGGCCTTGCGGTCAGCGCCTGCGTAGCGGGCGGCCGCGCCGAGGCCCTCCTCGATGCGCAGCAGCTGGTTGTACTTGGCGATGCGGTCGGTGCGGGACAGGGAGCCGGTCTTGATCTGGCCGGTGCCGGTGGCCACGACCAGGTCGGCGATGGTGGTGTCCTCGGTCTCGCCGCTGCGGTGGCTGATCACCGCGGTGTAGCCGGCGCGCCGAGCCATGGCGATGGCGTCCAGGGTCTCGGTGACCGACCCGATCTGGTTGAGCTTGATCAGGATCGAGTTGGCCCAGCGCTTGTCGATGCCCTCGGCCAGGATCTCGGTGTTGGTCACGTACAGGTCGTCGCCCACGATCTGCACCCGGTCGCGGAACGCCTCGTAGAAGGCGTGCCAGCCGTCCTTGTCCTTCTCGTGCAGCGGATCCTCGATGCTGACGATGTACTTGCCGACGGGATCGTCCAGCAGACCCTTGTAGAACTCGATCATGGCGGCCGAGGAGGCCTTCTCCATGCCCTCCTCGCCTTCGAGCTGGTAGGCGTCGTTCACGAACCGCGCATCCAGCTCGGCCTGGGAGATCGCGTCGTCCGCGATGGCCTTGTTGATCACCTTGTCCACCAGCTCGGTGGCGGCCACGTCCAGGGCCAGGACCACGTCCTTGCCCAGCTCGTACCCTGCGTTCTTCACGGCGACGCCGATGTACGTCAGCGCCTCGGAGTTCTTCGCCAGGTCGGGCGCGAAGCCGCCCTCGTCGCCCACGGACGTCGCCTTGGTGTCGGCCTTCAGCACCTTCTTGAGGTGGTGGAAGATCTCGGCGCCCATGCGCAGGGCCTCGCGGAAGCTGGCCGCGCCCACGGGCATGACCATGAACTCCTGGATGTCCACGTTGTTGTCCGCGTGCTCGCCGCCGTTGATGATGTTCATCATGGGCACGGGCAGGGTGCAGGCGTGCACGCCGCCGAGGTAGCGGTACAGCGGCACCTGCAGCTCGGCCGCGGCCGCGTGCGCGCAGGCCATGGACACGCCAAGGATCGCGTTGGCGCCCAGGTTGCTCTTGTTGTCCGTGCCGTCGATCTGCACCAGCAGCTCGTCGAGGAACACCTGGTCACAGGCGTCGTAGCCGAGCAGCTCGCTGCGGATGGTGCCGTTGACGTTCTCCACCGCCTGGGTGGTGCCCTTGCCCAGGTAGCGGCCGGGGTCCTTGTCCCGCAGCTCGAGGGCCTCGCGGGAGCCCGTGGACGCGCCGGACGGCACGATGGCGCGGCCCACGACGCCGCTGTCGAGGGTGATCTCCACCTCCACGGTGGGGTTGCCGCGGGAGTCGAGCACCTCGCGAGCGTGTACGTCGGTGATCAGGGTCATCTTCGATGTCCTCCGGATGGGATGAAGAGACTGCGGTCTCTATCGCAGCGCTGGATCAACTTCAAGCGGACTCCGGCCAGTTTGCCGAACCGTGACCGAACGATTATGTACTCAGGGCATCCACGTCAATCGGAGGCAGGTATGGGCCGGGTGAGGAACGCGCTGAGCCGAGCGGTCGGAGGCGGTCACGAAGAGGCCGAACAGCAGGCCATGCAGCGGGAGATGAGGCTGCACGACGAGATCCGGCGGCTGCGCCAGCAGGTGGAGCGGCTGGAGCGGCGGGTGGCCGCGCTGGAGCCGGAGCGGCCCGATGTCTTCCACGCCGGCATGACCCTGGCCGAGGTACGCACGGCCCACCCCGAGGCCGACGCCGTACTGGCGCGCCACCACCTGGGTGGGTGCGCGTCCTGCGCCGTCAGCGAGGTGGAGACCCTGGAACAGGGCACGCAGCTGCACCAGGTGGATCTGGGGCCCCTGCTGACCGACCTCAACGCCCTGTCCTGACCCGGTCGGGCCCGAGTCTTCCCCTTCCCGGTCTGGTATAGTTCTGCGCGTAGGCAGCATCACGTCCGGGAGCCTGCGGTTCCCGCCGAATGAACACCATGACCGGCGCGTCGTATTTGACGGGTGAACGCATGACCGTCTCGTTCCGCACGCTGCCCCTCGCGGGCCTCCTGATCACCCTGCTCGGAGCATTCTCCGCAGCCGCCGATCCCGAACTCGTTCAGTTCGAGACCGAGGACGGGGTGCTCATCAACGCCCGCTACTTCGCGCCGCAGACCGACCTGCGCACCGCGGTGGTGTACGTCCACCAACCCGGCCGCTCCAGCGCGGACTGGGAGTACATCGCAGCCAAGCTCGCGGACCTGGGCGTGGCCGGCCTGGCCCCGGACCTGCGCGGCCACGGCGAGTCGTGCGCCACCGCAGGCGGCGAGGAGATCGACCGGGAGCTGTTCGACGCGGACGACTTCAACGACATGGTGCTGGACGTGTCCGCGGCCGTGACCTACCTGCGCGACGACCGCGCCATGGGCACCTCCGGGATCCAGGTGGTGGGCGCGGACGTGGGCGGCTCGGCCGCGCTGCTGTACTCCATCGAGGATCCGGACATCGACGCCCTGGCCCTGCTCAGCCCGGGGCTGATGTACGACGGCGTGGACGCGGTCGGCCAGGTCTCGGCCTACGGCCAGCGGCCGCTGCTGATGGTGGTGTCGGTGGAGGACGGCTACTCGGTGAAGTCCGCGGACGTGCTGGGCCGCGAGGCCAAGGGCTTCTTCCACCTCGAGACGTACTACGGCGTGGGCCACGGCACCAAGATGCTCAACCGCGAGCCCCAGCTCGAGCCGCTGATCACCAGCTGGGTGCTGGGCACCTTCGAGACCCCGGACGGCGCCTCCCTTGCCGAGCGCAAGCTGCTGCAGCAACAGGACCGCCGCGCGGACGACGCCTCCCTGGAGGAACTCGCCGCCGAGGAGCGGGCCCGCGCCGAGCAGGACCGCGACCAGGTGGAGGCGGACGAGGAGGGCCAGGAGGCCGCGGACGCCGACGACGAGGAGCGCCCGCGGCGCTGGGATTGAAAAAAGAAAAGGGACGTACGTAAGAAATCAACTAATTCGCGGCGAATTAGTTGATTTCTTACGTACGTCCCTTTTCCGATCAGTCCATCCCGTACTTCTTCATCAACGAGTAGAGCGTCGACTTGGCCACGCCGAGCATGCGGGCGGCGGCCTGCTTGTTGCCGTCGTTCTCGGTCAGGGCGTGCTCGATGGCCGCGCGCTCGGCGTGTTCGAGCAGGCCGGTGACCGCGTCGGCGTCCAGGCCCAGCAGCGGGTCGGGGGCGCGCACGGCGTCGAAGGTGACGTGGCGGGGATCGATCCGCGGGCCATCCGCGAGCAGGGCCGCGCGCAGCAGGCAGTTGCGCAGCGCGCGTACGTTGCCCCGCCAGGCGTGCTGCACGAGCTTGTCCATGGCCGCCGGGCCCACCTCGACGCGCCCCTCGACGACCGTGGACAGGAAGTGCTGCACGAGCAGGGGGATGTCGTCCCGCCGTTCGCGCAGGGCGGGCACGGTCAGCGGCACGACGGCCAGCCGGAAGTAGAGGTCCTCGCGGAACCGCCCTTCGGCCACCTCCCGGGCCAGGTTGCGGTGGGTGGCCGCGACCACACGCACGTCCACCGCCACCTCCCGGTCCGCGCCCACCGGCCGCACACGGTGGGTCTCCAGGGCCCGCAGCAGGCGCACCTGGTCGTCCAGTGCCAGGTCCCCGATCTCGTCGAGGAAGAGGGTGCCGCCGTGCGCTGCGCGAAACGCACCCGCGCGGTCGGCGATGGCGCCTGTGAACGCGCCCTTGCGGTGACCGAACAGCTCGCTCTCCACCAGGTCACGGGGGATGGCGCCACAGTTGACCGCCACGAACGATTTGCGCGCGCGCGGGCCCTGGTCGTGCAGCGCCTGCGCCACCAGTTCCTTGCCCGTGCCGCTCTCCCCCAGCACCAGGGCCGACACGTCGGACTGGGCCACGCGACGGATCAGGCCGAACAGCGCGCGCATGGCCGGACTGCGGCCCACCATCTCCCCCAGCTGGCCGGTGTCCACCGGCCGTGCCCGGTCCGCGTGGGTACGGGTCTGCAGCTCGAACACGGCCTCACCCGCCTCGACCTGGCCACCGGGCGCCAGCGGGATCCAGCCGTCGGCGGACGCACCGTCGACCCGGATCCCGCCGCCGCTGTCGCGCACCAGGAACCGCCCCCGGTCCATGCGCACGGTGAAGTGGTAGGGGGCCACGTCGCCCGGCAGGACCCAGTCACAGGCCGGATCGCTGCCCACCCGCACCTCGGCCTTGCGAATCACGTACCGCTCCCCCGTAGCCGCGCCCTGGCGGGCTCGCAGCTCACCCGCCTCCACCCGCAGATCGGCGGCGCCGCCGCTGGCCGACACCACGGGTACGGGGCTGACCAAGTCTCGCACCACGGTCACGGGTGGGTCGTGATCCTCGGCAACCCGGAAGAGGATCTCCCACGGCGGCAGCGCGATGGTGTCGCCCGCGGACAGCTGCGCTCGCTCCACCGCCACACCGTTGAGCACGGTGCCGTTTCGCGAGCGGTCCACCAGCTCGAAGCGGCCCCCGGACCGCTGCACCACGAAGTGGGTGCGGCTGACGTGCTCCTCTGGCAGGGTCACGTCGCTGCGTTCTCCCCGCCCCACCCGGGTCAGCGAGCGGCTGAGCCGCACGCGGAACCGGGTCTCGCCGGCGCGGCGGAACTCCAGCATCGAGATCATGGTCTGCCCCCTCGATCGTGGCCCACCTTCTTCGAACCCCCGTACCGCGCCATGAACTCGTCCCGGTACTCGGTCAGCTGCCCCGCCTCGATGGCCTCGCGCATGCGCGCAACCAGATCGGCCAGGAACTGCAGGTTGTGGATCGCCGCCAGCGTGGTGCCCAGGACCTCGCCCACGTCGAACAGGTGGTGCAGGTAGGCGCGGGTGTAGTTGCGGCAACAGGCGCAACTGCAGGAGGTGTCGACCGGATACATGTCGCGTCGATACCGCCGGTGGGTGATGCGCATCTTGCCGTGGAAGGTGTACAGCACCGCTCCGCGGGCATGGCGCGTGGGGATCACGCAGTCGAACATGTCGATGCCACGCATCACGCCGGCGAACAGGTCCTCGGGCAGGCCGACCCCCATCAGGTAGCGGGGCCTGTCCACGGGCAGCGACGGCACGGTGAAGCCCAGCACGCGCTTCATCTCCTCCAACCCCTCACCCACGCTGAGGCCGCCGACTGCGTAGCCGGGGAAGTCCAGGGCCACCAGCGACTCGGCGCTGCGCTGGCGCAGGTCCCGCCAGGTGCCCCCCTGAACGATGCCGAACAGGGCCTGATCGCCCCGGCGGGTCCACGCCGACCGGCACCGTTCGGCCCAGCGGGTGGTACGGTCCACGCTGTGCTCGGCGTAGCCCCGCTTGCATGGGTGCGGCAGGCACTCGTCGAAGGCCATGATCACGTCCGCGCCGAGATCCTGCTGGATGGTGATCGAGCGCTCCGGGGAGAGGAAGACCGGCTTGCCGCCCTTCTCGTAGGCGAACCGCACTCCCTCCTCGTCCACCTGCTTCTTGTCGAGGCTGAAGACCTGGAACCCGCCCGAGTCGGTCAGCATCGGCAAGGGCATGTTCATGAAGCGGTGCAGGCCGCCGGCCTTGGCCACCAGCGACTCGCCCGGCTTGATCGCCAGGTGATAGGTGTTGGCCAGCACGATCTGGCTGCCCGTGGCCACCACCTGCTCCGGGGTGACCGCGCGCACGGCCGCGCGCGTGCCCACGGGCATGAACGTGGGCGTGTCCACCACCCCGTGGGGCAGGCTCAGGCGTCCCCGTCGGGCAGCGGTACGCCCGTCCTGGGCCAGGATCTCGAAGTGGAGCGCGGTCATGGGTTGTGGTCACCAAGGTACCAGCGCTGCGGCCGGATCGCACATTCGAACACGGGCGCTTGCACTGACCGGGCCCGATACTAGAACATGAGTTCTTCGATGGCTCGGGTGCGGGGGCGTGCCCGTTCGCATGCGAGACGACCGGGAGACGATGAGCGGCAAGCGGACCAGCAACGACGACGAGCCCCTCGCGGACACCGAGAAGATGCGCTCCGTGGACATGGGTTCCGAGGAGACGGTCGCCGCGGTCGACAAGCCCCGGAGCCTGCACGCGGCCGCGGCCACGCACGAGGGCCGTGTGCGGGAGCTCAACGAGGATTCCTGGCACTTCGAGGAGTTCGACGACGAGATCGGGCTGTACGCGGTGGCCGACGGCATGGGAGGCCACGACCGCGGCGAGGTGGCCTCGTCCCTGGCCATCGAGACCCTGTTCAAGGAAGCGAAGTCCCGGCTCAAGCGGGCCCGCCGCCGGGACATCAACACCCTCAAGCGCCTGCTGCGCACCTCGTTCGCCAACGCCAACCGCTCCGTGCTGGAGTGCGGCCGCGACAACGAGAGCAACATGGGCACCACCCTGACCACGGCCCTGATCTACCGGGGCAGCGAGGCGCTGTTCGCCAACGTGGGCGACACCCGCGCCTACCTGCTTCGCGAGGGCCGGCTGGAGCAGGTCACCCGGGATCACTCGCTGGTCGCCTACCTGGTCCAGATGGGGGAGTTGACCCGGGAACAGGCCCGCACCCATCCGTCCGGCAACATCCTGGTGCGCTCGGTCGGGTCCACCGACGACGTCGAGATCGACGTGTTCCACATCCCGCTGCAGGCAGGGGACGCCCTGCTGCTGTGCACGGACGGGCTGTGGAGCGAGCTGCCCGACGAAGATCTCCAGCAGGTGATGGTCTCCACGCCCGACCCCCAGGTGATCTGCGACGCCATGGTCGACCTGGGCAACGAGGCCGGAGGCAAGGACAACATCACCTGCCTCGTCGTCACGATGTAGGAGACACGCTCATGATCCGCTGGCCCTGGCTGGCCCTGGTCGCCCTGATGCTGCCCTCGCCCGCGCACGCCCAGATGCTGGACGTGGGGGACGAGGCGCCCACCCTGATGCTGTACAGCTACAACGAGCCCGAGGCGATCAAGGCCTCCGACTGCAACACCCCCGGCCTGACCCACTTCCTCGGCGTGTCGCCGGAGAAACCCAAGGACGCGGTGCTGCTGGTGTTCCTCGACCACGGCGGGGCCGCGGCCCAGGACATGGAGATGCTGGCGCGGCTGCAGCGCAAGTACGCCTCCGTGGGCCAGGGACTGCAGGTGATGGTGGTGGGCATGGCCGCCCGCGCGGGCGACATGAACGAATCGCTGGCCGCGGCCCGGGGCATCAACTACCCGGTGCTGCGGGACCGCTTCGGCGTGGTGTCCTCCCGCTACGGCGTGTCGCGCAGCGCGGCGCCGGTGGCCTACCTGCTGGTCGGCGAGCGGCCCGACGCGGACCTCGACGGCCGCGAGGAGGCTGCCGTCAAGGGTGCCTACACCGATCGCCAGTACGAGTGGACCGTGCGCATCGTGGGCCGCTGGACCGGCGACCTGGCCGACCAGGAAGAGGTGATCAGCCGGTCGGTGGATACCGTCGTAGGGCGCTGAACCCTATTCCTCGGCGGCTTCTTCTTCGCCGCCCTCTTCACCCTCTTCACCCTCCGCAGCTTCCTCCTCGACCGGCTCCTCCTCGGGGGGGTCGAGCGCGTCGGGCAGCGGCGTGGCCGAGTCGGTCAGGGCCTGGGGGCTGAACAGCTCGCCCTCCTCCAGGATCGCGACCACGCGGCCGTTGTGGAAGTACACGTTCATCTCCCACTGGGGCCGGTTGTAGGACTTGGGATCGTCCCGGTCGTCCGTGGGGATGGCGGTGCCCTTGCGGTCCTCGTAGAAGAAGTAGGTGTAGATGTCGACGTAGGCCTTCTCGTAGAAGGTCTGGCGCACCTGCACGGGCTTGCCCCAGGTCATCCACAGCTCGTCGCGGTTCATGCCCTTGACGACCTCGCGGCGGACCACGTGGGACTGGTACTCCTCGCGGATGGCCTCCCACTTGCGCAGGTAGCCGATCTCCTCGAGGTAGGTGGTCCTCGAGGCGCTGTCCTCGAGGGTGAAGTAGCCCTCGATCTCGTCCTCGGCCATGAACACCATCAGGGCGGTGATCACCTGGCGGTCCGGGTCGGGCAGCTTCTTGAGCGCCTTGTCGATGTTGAGTGCGCTCGCCGGTGCAGCGAATGCGACTGCCAGCAGCAGCGCCGTCAGGGTCGAGGTCAGTCTGTGCATGTCTCTCACGCCTCCCGATCGTTCGATCGCGCTCTTATACCACGATCGATGTCCACGACCACCACACGTGAGTGTACCATCGGTGGGACGACTCAGAACCAGCCGTATTCGAGGACACCCAGGGTGGAGCAGTCCACCCACCCCCGCCGCGTGGACGGCAGCTCCACCTCGCACCAGCCCTGCTGACGCGCCAGCACCGTGACCTCGTAGCCCTCGTCGAGGCGAAACAGCTCGGACGCCTCGCGGTCCATGCCCGAGCGGCCCACGGCCGTCCCCGACAGCACCACGGCCGACGGCTGGGTGACCTGCTGCGCGTGCTTGTGCAGCGCGCAGGCGCCGAACACCATCAGGGCCACGGCCACCACGGCAGCGCTCCACGCCAGGATCTCGCCGCGGCGGAACAGCCGCACCACCAGCAGGGTCCACAGCACCACGTTGAGCAGGGCGGCGATGGCCCACAGCTCGCCGATGGACAGGCTGTCGTAGAAGAACAGCGCCGCGCCGGGGCCGCGCTTCGCGCGGTCGAATTCGGGCACCTCGGCCGCGGTCCGCGCCTTGCCCAGGTGGGAGCGCAGTTCGCTGTTGCGCGGCCGGAACACCTGGGCCTGCCGGTAGTGGTAGACCGCCTCGCCGTGCCTGCCCAGGTGCAGCATGGCGTTGCCCAGGTTGTGGTGCAGCGGGCCGTTGTGCACCCCATCGCGGACCAGGGCACCGTAGCAGTCCGCGGCCCGTTCGTAGTCCGCGGCCTGGTAGAAGATGTTGCACGCGTCGAACAGCAGCGCGTCGTCGTCCTCGGCCACGGCGCAGGCCGCGGGTAGCAGCACGATGATGGCGACGGCGAGCAGGCCTCTCACGACAGCGCCTCCTCCAGCCGCGCCAGCAGCTGCCGGCCCCGCTCGACCAGCTCGTGCACCGGGGGCTCGGCCTGGCCCGCGTAGCGCACGGCCGCCACGTCGGTGAGCCACCGCGCCACGTCGTCGGCCACCTCCGCCGCACCCGCCCCGCGCACGGCCTCGGCCAGCTCCTCGGGGCTCATGGCGCCCGACACCACGTCGGCCCGCTCCGACAGGTAGGTGCGGAGGGCCTCCTCGGCCGTGGCCGCGGCCGCCACACGATCGTCCGCCCGGTCCCCGGCCAGACCCAGCTGCGTCCGGGCGGCCTTCAGCGCCCGGCGTCTCCGCTGCAGCTCGGGATCGGCGTTGCGCTGCCGCTGGCGACGGACCACCACCGCGCCGCCGAAGGCACAGACCGGCAGCACCAGCGCCAGGGCCAGCAGCCCGAACCGCGGCCACGTGCCGGCCCGCACCGCGCCCCCGCGCATCACCACCGGGTAGGGCTCACGGGTCAGCATCTCGATGGCGTGCTCGTCCACCAGCAGGTCCGCGCTGTGCGCGCCGTGCCCCCCTTCCTGGCCCTCTCCCGGGGTCACGGTCAGCCGGAACGGCCCGGCGCTGACCGTGCGGTAGCGCCTGGAGTTGGGCTCGAAGAACCCCACCTCGAACGTGGGCAACAGCACCTCGCCCGCGACCAGCGGTACCAGGTCGAACCGCCGCACGACGCGGCCATAGGGCCCGTCCGGGCCCCAGTCCAGTTCGTACTGCGGATCCTCGGCATAGACCTTGAGCCCCTCGGGGGCCTGCAGCTCCAGGTCCACGTCCCGCAGGTTGCCCGACCCCTGCAGCACCAGCGTCAACGTGGCCGACTCGCCCACCGCACACTGGGAGCGGGAAAGGTCGCCCAGCAACCGCGCGCCGCCCACCAGCCCGGACCAGCTCTCCGGCCGCCCCTGCTCGGGCAGGGGCAGGACCTCCACCGACACCGGCTCGCTCTCCAGGGTCACCGGCCGCAGCTGGGCCTGGGAGAACAGCTGGTCGAACAGGGGATCGTTGAACAGCGGCCTCGTGCGGCGGCTGTAACCGACGACCTGGTCGAAGTCGAGGGTCGTGGGCCCGATCTCGTACTCCCCGGGCCGCAGGGTGAACAGGGGCACCCGCCAGTCCACGATGTGGAAGGTGCGGCCGTCCATGACCGCGTACGAGTCGGTCAGCTCCGGCTCGAGCGACGTCTCCCGCAGCAGTCCGGCCCAGTCCGGCCAGCGGATCTCCGGGTTGTTGACCGACGAGGCGAAGCCCAGCCGCAGGTGGTAGATGACCACCTGGCCGGCGAAGGCCGTGGTCGGCTCCACGTACGCCTCGAGGAACTGGTCCTCGATCGCCTTGCTGGGGCCGGTGGACTCGCTGACGTCGATCACCATCGGCTGCGTCCACACCGTGGTCCCCCCCGCGCTGACGCCGAAGGGGTCGATGGTCAGCGATCCCGTCTGCTTGGGGTACAGGTAGAACGTGAGCTCGACCTGGCTCTGGGAGCGGCCGAAGCGGCGCACCGAGCGCAGCTGGGTCGGCCCCTGCACCACGTCGAAGGCGTGCATCTGCGGGACCTGCGCTCCCCCCACCTGGCGCACACCCCCGATGACGATGGTCAGGGTCACGGCCGACCCCACGGTGGCGTTGCGACTGTCCACCCGCGCCTCGACCGTGGCGGCGCGGGCAGCCGGGCCCACGCCCAGCCCCAGGGCCAGCGCCGCCACCATCAGCAGGGGGGAGGTCCGGATCACCAGTCCTTGTCCTTCTGCTTGCGGCGCTGCTGCTGGCGCATGTCCGGCCGCTGCTCGTCCAGCGCGTCGAGCAGCCGGTCGGCCTCCTCCGGGGTCAGCTGCACCGGGGGTGGCCCCTCGACCTGGGGTTCGTCCGGCTGGGCCTCGCGAGTGGGGTCGACGTTGATCATCTCCTGCTCGCTGGCCTGCTGCTGCTCCGCGGCCTCGGCCGACTGCTGCTGCTCCTCCTGCCGGGTCTCCTCGTGCTGCTCGCGGTTCTGCTGCTGCTGGGGATTCTGCTGCTGCTGCTCGCGGCGCTGCTCGCACTGCTGCTGGCGCTGCTCGAGCTCCCGCTGGACGAACTCCAGGTTGTGCCGCGCGTCCTCGTCCTCGGGGTCGAGCACCAGGGCCTGCTCGTAGGCCTCGATCGCCTCATCGAGGCGGCCCTGCTGGTACAGGGTGTTGCCCAGGTTGTAGTAGGCCTGCTGGGCCAGGTCGTCGTCGCCCCCCAGGGACAGGACGCGGCCGAAGGACTGCTCCGCGGCCGCATAGTCGGCCAGCCGGTAGTAGCTGTCCGCGATGTTGAACTCCAGCCGCCGATCGTCGGGGTGGTCGAGCTGGGCGGCGTGGAAGTGCGCCAGCGCCTCGCCGAACTCGCCGTCCTCGAAGGCCTCCATGCCCTGGCGCATGGGCGACGGCGCGAACGGGTTGCGCCAGGCCGCGGCCGCCGGCCCGGCCACGCCCACGGTCACCAGCCCGACCAGCAGCAGCGCCGCTGCGCTGGAGCGGCGGGCGCGCCGCCGCACCTCGGGCAGCAGGCTCTCCAGCACCAGCAGCAAGAACGCCAGCCCCAGCGGCCACTGGTAGCGCTCCTTCCAGTTCTGGGTGCGGCTGGTGGCGATCTGGTAGGCCTCCATGCCCTGCTTGATGTCCTGGCGGTAGATCGCCTCCAGGTCCATGTCGCCGCTGGTGGAGCGCTCGTAGCCGCCACCGGTGACCAGGGCCATCCTCTTGAGCCCCTCCTCGTCGAAGCTCGTCAGCACCACCTCGCCCATACGGTCGCGCTTGTTCCCGCCCCGCTCCAGGTCGGGCACCGGGGCCGGCGCCTCGCCGCCCACGCCGATGGCGAAGATCTTGATGCCCAGCTCCGCGGCCTGCTCCGCGGCCTCGTAGCCCCGGCCCTCGTTGTCCTCGCCGTCGCTGATCAGGATGATCGCCTTGGAGCTGAGCTTCTCCTCGTCGAAGGTCTGCACGGCCGTGGCGATGGCCCCCCCCAGGTCAGTGCCCTGCACGGGCATCATCTGCGGGTGCAGGCTCTCCAGGAACAGCCGGTAGGCGCGGTAGTCCACGGTCAACGGGCACTGCACGAACGACGTGCCCGCGAACGCCACCAGCCCCAGCCGGTCTCCCTCCAGCATGTCGAGCAGGTCGGCCAGCTCCCGGCGCGCCCGCTCCAGCCGGTTGGGCTCGAGGTCCTCGGCCAGCATGGAGGTGGACAGGTCCAGCACGACCACGATGTCCACGCCCTTGCGCTGGATGTCCTCCCACTCGTAGCCGTAGCGGGGTCGGGCCATGGCCACCACCACCGCGGCCACCGCGGCGAGCACGAACACCGCCTTGAGCACCTGCCGCGGCCGGCTCACGTCCGGCAGCAGCCGCTGGAACAGCTCGACCCGCGCGAACTGCGCCATCAGCCGGTCCTTGGTGCGGAAGGCGCGCAGGTAGAACAGCGCCAGCACGGGCACGGCCGCCACCGCGATCAGCAGCACCCAGGGACGCAGCACGTCGACGCCCAGCAGGGTCATGGCACCTTCCTCAGCCGCGTGTTGACCAGCAGCACCTCGGCCAGTAGCAGCAGCAGCGCCGCCACCAGGTACGCGCCCCAGCTCTCGTGGTAGTCCACGTGCTCCACGGTCTCGATCTTCGTCTTCTCCAGCCGGTCGATGGTGTCGTAGACCTTCTTCAGCGTGTCGGTGTCGGTGGCGTTGAAGTACGCCCCGCCCGTGGTCTCGGCGATCATCTTCAGGGTGGCCTCGTCGAGGTCCACCGGCTTGTAGACCATCTTGGGGCCCAGCATGCCGTTGACCAGGAACGGCGCCTCCCCGTCCGTGCCGACACCGATAGTGTAGACCTTGACCCCCTCGGCGCGCGCGATCGACGCGGCCTGGGCCGGGTCGAGCATGCCCATGCGGTTGCGGCCGTCGGTCAGCAGGATCACGATGCGCGACTTGGACTCCAGATCCTGCAGCCGCTGCACGGACACGCCGATGGCGTCACCGATGGCCGTGCTGTCGCCGGCCATGCCGATGCGCATGTCCGCCACCAGCATGCGCAGGATCCCGTAGTCGGTGGTCATCGGGCACTGGGTGTAGGCCTCGGAGCCGAACACCACCATGCCGATGCGGTCGTTGCCGCGCCCGTCGATGAAGTCCGCGACCACCTGGGCCGACACCTGCAGCCGGGTGGCCCGCTCGCCGTCGAGGAAGAAGTCCAGGGCCTCCATGGACCCGGACGTGTCCACGGTCAGCACGATGTCGATGCCCTCGGTGGTGACCTCGATCATCTTGTTGCCGCCCTGGGGCCGGGCCAGCACGAACGCCATCAGCGCCAGCGCCGTGACACGCAGGGTCAGCGGGGTCCAGCGCTTGACCGGTCCCACGGTGCCGCCGGCGGCCTTGATCGTACCCAGGTGGGGGAAGCGAACCCGCGCCGAGCCTGCGCGCATGACGCCCACCGCGGCCACCAGCCCCACCAGGGCCAGGCCCAGCAGCCACCACGGGTCGTCGAGGTGCCACACGCTCACGGCGACTCCTCCGGTTCCTCGTGGTCCGGCTGGCCAGCGCTGGTCTCGGTGACCAGCCCCTCGCACACGTCGGCCAGCTGCTCCATCTCGCCGGCCGTGATCTCACGGCCCGCGTACTTGACCAGGTCGGTGGCGTCGAGCACCTGGCGGATGTCGATCTCCCGCCGCACCGCGCGCAGCGGCTCGGGCATGCCCTGCAGGATCTCGGTGGTGGTCCATTCCCGGGCTGGGAAGCCGAAACGCCGTTCCAGGTACAGGCGGAAGATGCCGCTCAGCTCGTAGGCGTAGCGCTGGGTGCGACCCTCGGCCAGCAGCCCGGCGGCGCGCAGCTGCTGCAGGTCGCGCAGGGCGATCACGTGGGCCGACAGCGGCAGCGGCGGCGACGGCGGCGCGGCCCAGCGGTGCCGCGAGATCCAGGCCCAGATCACGGCCGTCAGCAGCAGCAGCACCGCGGCGATCACCAGCCACAGGGCCACGTTGGGATCCACGATCCGCTTCGGCCCCACGATGTCGCGCAGCTGCTCGTCCAGCTCCACCGGCGGCGCCTCGGTGCCCTCGGGCACGGGCGCGGGCGCGCTGACCTCGATCCAGATCGACTCGGTGACCGCGGTGCCCCGCTCCCCGTCGCGGTCGTTGTAGGCCACCTCCGCGCCCGGCAGCTCGTACGCCCCGGGCCGGTCCGCGGCCAGCTGGTAGCGGTGGATCTGCACCTGGCGGCCGTCCACCTCGTCCGGCCCGTCGAGGGTCTCGGACACGATGCGCAGCCCGTCCACGTCGCGGCCGAACTCCGGGATCACCGGTGTGACCGTGGGATCCCAGTCCAGCTCCACGATCCAGGTCAGCTCCGAGCCGCTCTCCAGCATCGAGCGGTCGACCGTGGCCCGCACCACCAGGTCGGGCCGCTCCTCGCGCACCTCGGCCGGACCGCCGCACCCGGCGACCACGACCAGCGCCACGAGCAGCAGTCGCGTCACCGGCGCCCCTCCCGCATGCGGAAGAACCGCACCAGCGGCTTGACCCAGTCCCCCTCGGTGCTCAGGGCGATCTCGTCGACGTTGCAGGCCTTGAACAGGTCCTTGCGGTCCTGGGTCCGGGCGTACGCCGCGTGCCGGTAGGCCTTGCGGAAGCCGGCGTCCAGGGTGTCGACCAGCACGTGACGGCCGCTCTCGGCATCCTCGAGCTCGACCATGCCCATGGCGGTCATCTCGAGCTCGCGCGGGTCGGTGATGCTGACCGCGATCAGATCGTGCCGGGCGCGGCTGACGCGCAGCACCCGGTCGTAGCCGGCGTCGATCCAGTCGCTGACCACGAACACCACGGCCCGGCGCCGGGCCACGTTGTTGAGGAACGCCAGGCCGCCGGCGATGTCCGTGCCGCGGCCCTCGGGCCGGGCGGTGAGGATCTCGCGGATCACCCGCCAGACGTGACCACGGCCCTTCTTGGGCGGCACGTACAGCTCGATGCGGTCCGAGAACAGGATCAGCCCGACCTTGTCGTTGTTGCGGATCGCGGTGAAGGCGATGGCCGCAGCGAACTTGGCCGCCAGGTCCTGCTTGAAGTCCTCGGCCGTGCCGAAGTCCTGGGACCCGCTGACGTCCACGGCCAGCATCACGGTCAGCTCGCGCTCCTCGCGGAACTCCTTGACGAATGCGGTCTGCGACCGGGCCGTGACGTTCCAGTCGATGTTGCGCACGTCGTCGCCCGGCGAGTACTCGCGGACCTGCTCGAACTCCATGCCGCGGCCCTTGAACACCGACACGTAGTCGCCCGCCATCAGGTCGTCCACCTGGTGGGACGTCCGGATGTGGATCTTGCGGATCCTGGCGACGACGTCAGCCGGGATCATCAGGGCACCGGTACGTGGTTGAGCAGCCTGGCCACCACCTCGCCGGTGGTGATCTCGTCGGCCTCGGCCTCGTAGCTCAGCAGCACGCGGTGCCGCAGGATCTCCGGGGCCACGGCCTTGATGTCCTCGGGCATGACGAACGCCCGGCCGTTGATGAAGGCCTGGGCACGCGCGCCCTTCTGCAGGTAGATGGCCGCGCGCGGGCTGGCGCCAAAGGCGATCAGGCCCTTCATGTCAGCCAGGCCATAGCGGCCCGGGTCGCGGGTGGCGTGCACCAGGTCGACGATGTACTCCAGCAGCCGCTGCTCGATGTGGATCACCCGCACCACCTTGCGCGCGTCGAGCACGTGGGCCGGGGTGACCACCGGGGTCACGTCCGGGAAGCCGGCGCTGTGGCGGGCGAGGATCCCCAGCTCGTCCTGCTTGGTCGGGTACTCGATGCTCAGCTTGAGCATGAAGCGGTCGATCTGGGCTTCGGGCAGCGAGTACGTGCCCTCCTGCTCGATGGGGTTCATCGTGGCCAGCACCAGGAACAGCTCGTCGAGCTGGTAGCTCTCCTCGCCGATGGTGACCTGCCTTTCCTCCATCGACTCCAGCAGCGCGGATTGCACCTTGGCCGGGGCGCGGTTGATCTCGTCGGCGATCACCACCTGGGCGAAGATCGGACCCTTCTTGGTCTCGAACTGCCCGGTCTGCGGCCGGTAGATCTGCGTGCCGATCAGGTCGGCGGGCAGCAGGTCCGGTGTGAACTGGATGCGGTTGAACGAGGCGCCGATGGCCTCGGCCAGGGTCTTGACCGCCAGGGTCTTGGCCAGCCCGGGCACGCCCTCGACGAGGACGTGGCCGTCCGACAGCATGCCCAGGATCAGCCGGTCGAGCATGTAGGACTGGCCCACGATGGTCCGGCCCAGCTCCTGCTTGACCTTGGCCACGAACCCGTGTCGGGCCTTGACCGCTTCTTCGATCTGCGTGAGTCGGTCGTCGCTCATCTGTTCTCCGCGCGCGTGGGGTCTTCTTCAAACGCGCAAGGGTGCACGAGGGAAGCGAAGAACGCAAAAGGAGGGTGGGCTATTCCCTGCCCGTCGGACGGCTACGCCTCGCCCTTGAGCTTGTCGAACAGCGTCTTGAAGGTGCTGCCGCCGCGCCGCACCTGGGAGCCCTCGATCTCGGCGAACTCCTCGAGCAGCTCCTTCTGGCGGTCGGTCAGGTGGGTCGGCACCTTGACCAGGATCTGCATCACCTGGTCGCCGCGACCGCCACCCCGCAGCCGGGGCATGCCCTCGTTGCGGAAGCGCAGCACGTCGCCGAACTGGGTACCGGGCGGGATGGCGAGGTTCCTGCTGCCCTCGAGGGTGGGCACCTCGACCTCGGCGCCGAGGGTGGCCTGGGCGAAGCCCACCTCGATCTGGCACAGCAGGTCGTTGCCCTGCCGCTCGAACAGGTCGTGCTGGGCCACGTCGAGCACGATGTACAGGTCGCCCGGCGGCCCGCCCATGGCCCCGGGCTCGCCCTTGCCGGCGAAGCGGATGCGCATGCCCCGCTCCACCCCGGCCGGGACCTCGACCTTGACCATGGCCGACCTGGGCACCCGGCCGCCGCCGTGACAGTCGGGGCAGGGATCGTCGATGGTCTGGCCCGCGCCGCGACACGCCGGGCAGGTGGTGCGGATCTGCAGCAGCCCGCCCTGGCGGTGGATCACCTCGCCCACGCCGCCGCAGGTGGAGCAGGTGACCGGGCTGGAGCCCTTCTCCGCACCCGAGCCGTCGCACTCGGGGCACAACTCCTCGCGGTGTACCTCCACGTCACGGGTCACACCGAAGGCCGCGTCCTCGAGCTTGATCTGCAGGATCTGCTCGACGTGCCGGCCCCGCTGTGGGCCGCTCCGCCGGCCGCGGCCGCCAAAACCGCCGAAGCCGCCGCCGCCGAAGCCGAACAGGTCGCCGAAGATGTCGCCGAAGCTGGCGAAGATGTCCTCGACTCCGGAGAACCCCTGGTAGCCCGATTTCGACAGTCCCGCGTGACCGAACTGGTCGTAGGTCTGCCGCTTGCGCGGATCGCTGAGCACCTCGTAGGCCTCGGACGCCTCCTTGAAGCTGCGCTCGGCCTCGGGATTGTCAGGGTTGCGGTCGGGGTGGAATTTCAGCGCAGCCTTGCGGTACGCCTTCTTGATGTCCCCGTCGGAGGCCGACGTCTCCAGCCCCAGCACCTCGTAGTAGTCGCGCTTGTTCGCCATCGGCGGAACACCCCGGGGTCAGAACGCGGCTCGGGGCGACCGGCCCGATGGACCGACCGCCCCGACGCGTCGCTGGACTAGTTGGTCTCCTCGTACTCGGCGTCGATCACCTCGTCGCCGGCGCCGTTGTCCGGACCGGACGCGGCCTGGTCGCCCATACCGCCCATACCGCCCATGTCACCCATGTTCGGCATGCCGTCCATGCCGGGCATCGGGCCCGCACCCGGACCGCCGCCCGCGGACTGGTACATGGCCGCGGCGAGCTCGTGCAGGTTCTTCTCCAGGGCCTCGGCCCCGGCCTTGAGCGTGGCGCCGTCGGCGTCCTCGATCTCGAGCACCTTCTTCGCCTCGGCCAGGGAGTCGTTGATCCGGCCCTTGGCGTCATCCGGGATCTTGTCGCCGTGCTCCTCGAGCTGCTTCTCGGCGCCATAGACCATGTTGTCGAGGTGGTTGCGCGCCTCGATCCGCTCGCGGTGCTCGGCGTCCTCGGTCTCGTGATCGGCGGCCTCGCGCACCATGTTGTCCACGTCGTCCTTGGACAGCCCGGAGCTGGCGGTGATGGTGATGCGCTGCTCCTTGCCGGTGGCCTTGTCCGTGGCCGACACGTTGACGATGCCGTTGGCGTCGATCTCGAACTTGACCTCGATCTGCGGCACGCCCCGCGGCGCGGGCGGCAGCCCGGTCAGCTGGAAGCGGCCCAGGGTCATGTTGTCCTTGGACATGGGCCGCTCGCCCTGCAGCACGTGGATGTCGACCGCGGTCTGGCTGTCGCTGGCCGTGCTGAAGATCTCGGCCTTCTCCACCGGGATGGTGGTGTTGCGCGGCACCAGCGCGGTGGTCACGCCGCCGAGGGTCTCGATGCCCAGGGTCAGCGGGGTGACGTCCAGCAGCAGCACGTCGGTCACGTCGCCGGAGAGCACGCCACCCTGGATGGCGGCGCCCATGGCCACCACCTCGTCGGGGTTGACCGAGCGGTTGGGCTCGCGGCCGAAGAAGTCGATGACCGTGGTCTGCACCTTGGGGATGCGGGTCGAACCGCCGACGAGCAGCACCTCGTCGATCTCCGAGGCCTTCTTGCCCGCGTCCTTCAGCGCCTGGCGGCACGGGTCGACCGTGCGGGCGATGATGTCGTCGATCAGCTGCTCGAACTTCGACCGGGTCAGCTTGGTGACCAGGTGCTTGGGACCGGAGGCGTCCGCGGTCAGGAACGGCAGGTTGATCTCCGTCTCCTGGGCCGTGCTCAGCTCGATCTTGGCCTTCTCGGCCGACTCCTTGAGCCGCTGCAGCACCATGCGGTCGCTGGACACGTCGATGCCGGAGTCCTTCTTGAACTCGTCGATCAGCCACTCGATCAGGCGCTGGTCGATGTCGTCCCCGCCGAGGTGGGTGTCGCCGGCCGTGGACATCACCTCGACCACGTTGTCGCCCACCTCGAGGATCGAGATGTCGAACGTGCCGCCGCCGAAGTCGTACACGGCCACGATCGAGCTGCCCTTCTTGTCCGCGCCGTAGGCCAGCGCGGCCGCGGTGGGCTCGTTGATGATGCGCTTGACCTCGAGACCCGCGATCCGGCCGGCGTCCTTGGTCGCCTGGCGCTGGCTGTCGTTGAAGTACGCCGGCACCGTGATCACGGCCGCCTCGACCTTCTGGCCGAGGTAGGACTCGGCGGCGCGCTTGAGCTTCTGCAGCACCATCGCCGAGATCTCGGGCGGCGAGAACTTCTTGCCGTCGATGTCGACCACGGCCTCGCCGTTCTTGCCGGCCACCACCGTGAACGGCACCCGGTCGATCTCGGCCGGGATGTCGTTGAGCATCTGGCCCATCAACCGCTTGATCGAGGCGACGGTCTTGTCCGGGTTGGTCACGGCCTGGCGCCGGGCCACCTGGCCCACGAGGCGCTCGCCGTCCTTGGCGAAGGCCACCACCGACGGGGTCGTGCGGCCGCCCTCCTCGTTGGTCAGGATCTTGGGCTGGTCGCCCTCCATGATGGCAACCACCGAGTTGGTCGTACCCAGGTCGATTCCGATGATCTTGCCCATGTCGTCGATCTCCTTCTTCCGTGGAGACTGCCGGCGCTCCGTCGCCCCGGTCCGGGTGGCTCTCCGCCACCTGTAGCGGCCTCAACGTAATCACCTCGATCCACCTGTCAAGAAACCTGTCCCGTGCCCGGAAAACGGGCCGACGTAGCCTCTTTTCTTGATGTTCGCGCGCGAAGGGAGGGATCCCCATGTGCCCGAGCCCTTGACAGGCCCCGGGCGGTGATTATTCGGCTTGTTCCGCACGAACGGACGACCGGCTCGGGCCACCCCCGACCGGCGGAACGACAAGCAAGGAGGTTGGACATGACGTTGAGACCGATTGGTGACCGCATCCTGGTCAAGCGGGTCGAGAGCGAGACCCGCAGCGCCGGTGGAATCATCATCCCGGAGACCGCCAAGGAGAAGCCGCAGGAGGCCGAGGTCATCGCCGTGGGCGAGGGCAGGCTCCTGGACAACGGTGAGCGCTTCGCGCCTCCGGTCAAGCCCGGAGACCGCGTCCTGTTCGCCAAGTACTCCGGCGACGAGATCAAGCTCGCCGGCGAGACCCACATGATCATGCGCTCCGACGAGATCCTCGCGATCATCGAGAGCTAGGAGACAAGGCAATGGCAGCCAAGGACATCCACTTCCACGAAGAAGCTCGCCGCGAGATCCTCGCCGGCGTCAACATGCTCGCCAACGCGGTGAAGGTCACCATGGGCCCCAAGGGCCGCAACGCCGTGCTGGAGAAGAGCTGGGGCTCCCCCACCGTGACCAAGGACGGCGTCACCGTGGCCAAGGAGATCGAGCTCGAAGACAGGTTCGAGAACATGGGCGCGCAGATGGTCAAGGAGGTCGCCTCCAAGACCTCTGACGTGGCCGGTGACGGTACCACCACCGCGACCGTGCTGGCCCAGGCCATCTACCGCGAGGGCGTCAAGCTGGTCGCCGCGGGCGTCAACCCGATGGACCTCAAGCGCGGCATCGACGCGGCCACGGTCGCGGTCGTCGCCGAGCTGGCCAACCAGCACAAGGACACCAAGGACCACACCGAGATCGCCCAGGTGGGCACCATCTCGGCCAACGGCGACGTCACCATCGGCGATATCATCGCCGAGGCGATGGACAAGGTCGGCAAGGCCGGCGTCATCACCGTGGAAGAGGCCAAGAGCCTCGACACCAGCCTCGACATCGTCGAGGGCATGCAGTTCGACCGCGGCTACCTCAGCCCGTACTTCGTCACCGACGCCGAGCGCATGGAAGTCGTGATGGAGGACGCCTACTTGCTGATTCACGAGAAGAAGATCAGCAACATGAAGGACCTGCTGCCCGTGCTGGAGCAAGTGGCCAAGACCGGCAAGCCGCTGGTCATCCTCGCCGAGGACATCGACGGCGAGGCCCTGGCGACCCTGGTCGTGAACAAGATCCGCGGCACCCTGCAGGTGGCCGCGGTCAAGGCCCCGGGCTTCGGCGACCGCCGCAAGGCCATGCTCGAGGACATCGCGATCCTCAGTGGCGGCAAGGCGATCATGGAGGACCTGGGCATCAAGCTGGAGCACGTCGGTCTGGGCGACCTGGGCCAGGCCAAGCGCGTGGTCATCGACAAGGACAACACCACCATCATCGACGGCGCCGGTTCGGCCGCGGACATCAAGGCCCGCGTGCGGCAGATCGAGGTCCGCGTCGACGAGACCACGTCGGACTACGACCGCGAGAAGCTGCAGGAGCGGCTGGCCAAGCTGGTCGGTGGCGTGGCCGTGGTCTACGTCGGTGCGGCCACCGAGACCGAGATGAAGGAGAAGAAGGCCCGCGTGGAGGACGCGCTCAACGCGACCCGTGCGGCCGTGGAGGAGGGCATCGTGCCTGGCGGCGGCGTGGCGTTCCTGCGCTGCCTGCCCGCGCTCGAGGGCCTCGAGGACGACTCCGATCAGCGCTTCGGCGTGCAGATCGTGCGGCGCGCCATCGAGGAGCCGATCCGGGTCATCGCCGGCAACGCCGGCCACGACGGCAGCATCATCGTCGACAAGGTGAAGCAGGGCGAGGGCTCGTTCGGCTTCAACGCACAGGGTGAGGAGTACGGCGACATGTTCGAGATGGGCATCATCGACCCGACCAAGGTGGTCCGGTCGGCCCTGCAGAACGCCGCGTCGGTCTCCGGCCTGCTGCTGACCACCGAGGCCATGGTCGCCGAGAAGCCGCAGAAGGCCGAGCCCCCGATGCCGGGCGGCGGCGGCGACATGGGCGGCATGGGCGGCATGGGTGGCATGGGCGGCATGGGCGGCATGTACTGATCGCCTGACGCCTGACGCACACGAGACGGGCCCGTTCCCCGCGAGGGGGGCGGGCCCGGTTCGTTCTCCCTCTCCCCCAGACGCCCGTGATTTCGGTATCCTGGAGATCCCTGTGGTGGGGATAGGGAGGGAACGGTGCCCCAGCGTGCGTGCCCGAAGTGCGGCCACGAGCAGCCCGACTACCACACCGAGTGCGCCCAGTGCGGCATCATCTTCAGCAAGTACAGCTCCCAGCGTGAGGCATTCGCCCGCGCACAGGCGTCCCAGACGCTTCCCCCCCAGAAGACCGGGGTCCGCCCGTTCACACTGTTCCTGCTGGTGGCCTACCTGATCCTGGGCTGGGTCGCGATCAACCGCCTTGGCGTGGTGGACAAGCTCGCCCTGTTCGTGACCCCGGAGGAGGGCATCTCCAGCGGCGGGTCGATCATCAAGCGCGCACGCCAGCGGGTGGAGGTCACGGACGAGATCCTGCGACCCGCGGCCACCGCCGACCAGGCGACCGCGGACGCGGCGACCGCACCGCCCGACGAGGAGCCCCCTGCCCTCGAGACCTGCCACGGCCTGCCGCTGATGGCCGACGCCGAGCTGCTGGAGGGTGCGCCCACCGGCGCCACCTGGTACGAGACCGGCGCGACCCTGGACGACGCCCTGGCCTTCTACCGGGGCTTCCTCGGCCCCACGCGCATGGTGCGCGACACCCAGCCGGTCCCGGCCAACAGCTCGCTGGCCGCCACCCGCGAGCTGGTCAACAGCCGCCACGCACGCTGGCAGGCCCGCTACGTGGATCCCGAGGGCAACGCCACGGACGTGGACGTGGAGCTGCTGTCGCCGTTCTTCGAGCACGACGGCTCGTTCGCGCCCGGCTCGACCCGGTTCGCTTTCGCCGTCCCCATCCCCGAGACCGTCCCCGAGACGACCCCCGAGCCCCCCCAGAGAGACGACCCCGAGCCCTGATTGCCCTTGAAACCACACCGCATCGCGGTTTAAATGGCGACCCTCTGGGAGAGGGCCGGCTGGGGGCAGCCCGGTCCGAAAGGAGCCACGAGATGCGCTGGTTGCTGACCATCCTGTCCGCGCTGTGCCTGATCGGTTTCGGCTGCGCGGCCGAGTACACCACCGACGACGACGACACCTACGGTGAGGACGACGACGTCTCCGACGACGACGACACCTGGGGTGACGACGACACCTCCACCACGGACGACGACGACGTCACCGACGACGACGACGTCACCGACGACGACGACGACTCCCAGCCGGGCAACTCCTGCAACGACTGGGACCCGATCGACGTGCCGGGCGCGACCTGGACCTACCAGTCGTCCTACCAGTTCATCATCCAGGGCGAGCTGCGGGCCGACACCGGCACCGAGGTCGTGCAGACCGGCGGGACCACGTACTTCTACGGATCCAACGTCTACCAGCGACTCGGAGCCTTCACCGGCGAGAACACCGGTGACTGGTACGGGTACAACGACTGCGGCAACGGCGGCAACATGGACTTCGGGTCCAACGTGTCCAACTTCGGCGGCCAGGGCGCGGTGCTGACCGTGAATTCCCCCGAGGTGATGTACCTGCCGTACGACCCCGACCAGCAGGCGGGCTACTCCTGGACGTCCAGCTACAGCCAGATGGTGGACGCGGGCGAGCAGGGCTCGGGCACCTGGTCGGCGACCTGGAACTGGCAGGTCGTGGGCATGGAATCGATCACCGTGGGCGCCGGCACCTTCAACGCGGTGCACATCCACGCGGACTACACCACCGGCGACGTGCTGGCGGACAGCCACTCCGGCACGCTGGACACCTGGTGGGTCAAGGGCATCGGCCTGGTCAAGTGGGACGAGCAGCGGCCCAGCTGGGTCGGCCAGTACGTCCTGCGCGAGCTGCAGAGCTACACCGGCGTCAACCCCATGTAGCGGCCCCCGCCGCCTCCCTCCAGCCGACATTCTCGCAGTGCCCCGAAACCAGGGGCGGGATCCCGATCTGCTATACTCGCCGCTTCGAGAGGACCCCATGCTCACACCCCGGCTCGCCAGGGGCCTGCTGCCCTGTCTGCTGCTGCTCGTCCTCGGCGCGACCCTGCCCGCCCAGGGCAAGGCGCCCAAGGCCGGTGACTCCGAGAAGCAGCTCAAGAAGCTGGACAGGGCCGTGGCCGATCGGGACTGGGACGAGGCCGCGGACCTGTGCGCCGAGGGCCTGGCCCTGACCGCCCGCGGCAGCGCCTGGGACGAGGCCCACGGCGAGGACCTGGGCGTGGAGCAGCGCCTGGCCTGGGAGGGCGCGGTCCGCGAGACCTTCGGGGCCACCATCGAGTACGGCAACCGCAAGCGCGCCCGCGACATCCAGGAGGCCGCGCTGGCCATGGTCACGGCCTACCTCGAGTACTGGCCGGAGCACACCAACTCCTACGAGATGCTGTTCCAGAAGGCCGAGGTGGCCTGGACGGTGCGCGAGTATCGGCTGGCGGCCGAGTCCTACCAGGCGGTGTACGAGAACAACCCCAACTCGGGTCGACGCAGGGTCGAGGCGGCCGCGGGCTGGGCCGGCGCCCTGTGGATCGATGGGGGCGACGACTGGGAGTTCTTCGACGGCCAGGCCGCGCAGGTACGCGTGCAGCGGCTGGATCACACCGACGAGATCGCGCGACACCAGCCCATCGAGCTGCGCGCCGAGGAGCTGGAGCTGATCGCGGCGCTGGACGCGTTCGTGACCTCGAATCACGAACACGCCCGGGCACCGGACGTGCTCTACCGCACGATCGTCACGCACTACACCCGCTACCAGGGCTCCGACGGAGTACCCCGCTGCATCGCCTTCCTGCAGGGGTTCGACGACCACGCCCGGGCCCCCTGGGTCGCCCGGATGCTGGTCGACCTGGCCGCGTGGTCCGAGCGAGAGGGCGAGGTGCAGCTGAGGGTCAAGGCGATGGGGTTGCGCTGGGAGGACCTCGAAGCCGCCGCCACCACGGTGAGCGGCGACCTGCCGGCACCGCTGGAACCCACGCGACTCGAGCTGTTCCCCCGAGAGTACTGAAAGGAATAGACGGTTTCATGGAAGCACCGGACCTGTTCGTGGGCGTCCCCGTCACCCCCGCCATCCAGGAGAGCCTGGACGCAGCCTCGCTGCCGTTCCGGCGCTACTTCGAGGGCGGCAAGTTCCTCACGGTGATCGACAACGAGGGCCACCCCTGGCTGGGCAAGATCATCGCGCGCGGCGCGTCCCCGGACCGCCTCGACGACATGAAGCGGCACGTGCGCTCGGTGATCCTCAAGATCGATCCCGAGACCGCGATCCCGAAACCCGGGGTCCAGGTGATCGACATGCCCCCGCCCCCGCCGGAGCCGGAGCCGGAGCCGGAGCCAGAGGCCGAGGCCGTCGATGGGTCGGAGCCGGCCGCGGCAGCCGAGGACCCCAAGTAGCCGGCGCGCCCGGCGCACACCCCACCCCGGAACCCCACCCATGGTGCCCGGACTGCTGAGGCTGCTCCCCCTCCCGCTGGGGCTGCTCGGCGGTGCCCTGGGCGCACTGCTGTGGTGGCTGTGCTGGCTGGCCAACCCCGAGCTGTGGCGCGAGCTCGACGAGATCGAGGGCTACGTCATCTTCGGCACCATGTTCCTCGGCTGGGGCCTGCTGCACGGCTGCTTCTACCTGCTGGTGCCCCCGTTCCGGGCGCCGGACCCACGCCGCGCGGCCGTCAGCTACCGCGCGCGGCGCATGCTCTGGCTGTACGCCCTGCCCGTGTTCACCGTGTGGGCCGCGGCCATCCTGGCGGCCGTGCTGCTGAGCCAGCCCGGGTCGGGCATCGAGTGGCAGGCCGCGCTGGCGTGCCTGATCCTGTCGTGCACCCTGTGCGGCACGGCCTGGGTGACCGACGTGTGCTGCGACTGGATCCAGCCCCGCCTGCCCCGGGAGGTGGGCGCGGTGGTCACGGCCGGCGCGATCCTGGTGCTGTCGTTCTCCCTGGGCCTGGTGCTGGTCACGGCCTCGCCGTTCCTGTGGGAGACCATCATGCCGCGGGGCAACATCACGGCCATGGACGCGGCCATGGACTTCTACGAGAACGACCTGGAGATCCTCACGCCCATGCTCATCGGCCCGGCCGTGCACGGCGGCGTGCTGGCCGTGCTGGTGCCCACCTGCGAGGCGATCTGGAACATCCCCGCGCCCCGACGGCGGGACCTCGGCGGCACCCCCTGGCTGCTGCTGGTGCTGCCCGTGCTGGCCTGCTTCGACCTGATGGCGCTGGTGATCTTCGCGACGTACAACGGGTGACTCGGGTAGGTCGGGTCAAGGAGCGAAGCGACGGACCCGACATCTTCTCGACATCTCGGTCCCATGCTCCGGACAACCGGCCCATACGGCGCAGGTGAAGAGTCACTCTGGGAGTACGGGCCGGGAAAGCGGCCCTTGCGGCGGGGGTGACAGGTCACCCCGGGGGTACGGGCCGGACAGGCGGCCCTTGCGGCGGGGTGAGGGGGCACCCTACGAGTACGTTCCGGCAAGGTGGCCCTGACTTCGGAAGGGGGGCAGTTCGTGGCCACGGGGTGACTTCCAGCGCCTCGTCGTCCCCGGCTGACGGATTCTATGGCGTACTGACACAGGGAGTCTGGCCGCGCAGGGGCGCTCCGTCAGTGGCGTGGCGGTCGACTTCTTCGGCCTCGAAGTGGCGTGGACCCGCGGGAGCTACGTGGACGATCCCACCGACAGACCAGCGACCACACCCTGCGGGGCCATCCGCCATCCGAGAACGACGAGGCGGGTGGTTTCGTGGCCAAGAGGGTGGCTGTGCGGTGATATCCGAGGTGATCGCATCCAGCGCATTCGACCCGGGGTGCCTCCGGACGACGGATGGCCCCGCAGGGGCTCTTCGACAGGCCACCGCGGAGTGGCCACCCACGCCACCTCGCTCATCGACGATATCCGGACAGGGCGAGTCGAATCGGCCGCCACCTCGATGCGCCCTGGCCTCGCCCGTCTCCCTGGGCCGGGACGAACTCGAATCCGTCGGCCGGAGGCGCGCCGGGGCCGACGAGGTTCGCCTGCCCTGCGCAGCAGCCCCCCCGAACCACCCCGCAGCTCCAGAGCGAAGCGAACTGCAACCGCTCAGCCCCCCTCCCCTACCCCCCCGGAATCTCATACCGCCGGATCTTCTCCCGCAGCGTCTTGCGGTCGATGCCCAGGATCCGGGCCGCCTGCGACTTGTTGTGCCCCACGTCCGCGAGCACCGCGCGGATGTGATCGGCCTCGACCTCGGCCAGGGAGCGCTGCAGGCCGGCATGGCTGGTAGCCGTGAACCGCAGCGCGGACGGCAGGTCGGGCAGGTCCAGGGTGTCGCCGTCACTCATGACCACCATCCGATGGATGGTGTTCTCCAGCTCCCGCACGTTGCCGGGCCAGCGGTAGCGCCGCAGAGCCTCCAGCACCTCGGGGGCCAGGGCAGGCGCCGGGCGGCCGGACGAGCGGGCGAAGCGGGCCACGAAGTGGTGGGTCAGCGCGACCACGTCCTCGCCCCGGTCCCGCAACGGCGGCGCCTCCAGGGTCAGCACGTTGAGCCGGAAGTACAGGTCCTCGCGGAACACCCCCCGTTTGACCTGATCGGCCAGATCCCGGTTGGTGGCCGCGATCACACGCACGTCCACCGTGCGCGGCCGGTTCGAGCCGACCATGCAGACCTCGCCGTCCTGCAGCACGCGCAGCAGCCGCACCTGCATGCCCGGCGACGTCTCGCCCACCTCGTCCAGCAGGACGGTGCCGCCGTCCGCGGTCTGGAAGAACCCCGCGCGGGTGGTGGCGGCGCCGGTGAACGCGCCCTTGACGTACCCGAACAGCTCGCTCTCCAGCAGGTGTTCGGGGATGGCGCCGCAGTTGACCGGCACGAACGGCGCGGACGAGCGGGGGCCGACGTAGTGGATCGCCCGCGCCACCAGCTCCTTGCCCGTGCCGCTCTCCCCGGTGATCAGGGCCGTGGCCGTGGAGTCCGCGGCCCGGGTGATGGAGCGGTACAGCCGCTTCATGGCCCCGGAGTCGCCGATCAGGCCGTGCGCCCCCGGCGCGCCGCCCTCGTCCCGGCGGGAGTCCCGCCGCAGCCGCAGCTTGTCCAGCGAGCGGGTGACCGCCGCGTGCAGCTCCTCGCCGGTGAATGGCTTGGCCAGGTACTCCTCGGCGCCGCTCTTGACCGCCTCGACCGCGCCGCTGACCGTGGCGTAGCCGGTGATCATCATCACCTCGGTGTCGCGCAGGTTCTCGCGCACGTGCCGCACCAGGTCCAGGCCGGAGGCGCCGGGCATCTTCATGTCCGTGATCACCAGGTCCACCGGGGTCTGCTCCAGCAGGCCGATGGCCGCGGCCACGCTGGACGCGGTGTGCACGCGGTAGCCCATGGCGAGCAGGTTGCGCCGCACGATCTCGAGGGTCATCTCCGCGTCGTCCACGACCAGGATGCGGGGGGTGTCGTCGGTCCGGCTCATGGTCTCAGCTCCGCGGGGCCGTGGGTCGGCAGGGTCACGAGGAAGGTCGTGCCCTCCCCCACCTTCGATTGCACGTCGATGGTGCCGCTGTGGGCCGACACGATGCCGTGCACCACGGACAGGCCGAGGCCCGTGCCCTGGTCCACGTCCTTGGTGGTGAAGAACGGCAGGAAGATCCTGGGCTGCTGGTCGGTGGGGATCCCGTGGCCGGTGTCGCCCACCTCGAGCAGCAGGTGACCGTCGGAGGCGCGGGTGCGCACGGTCACGCGGCCGCCCGAGTCCGTGGCCTGGATGGCGTTGACCACCAGGTTGACCAGCACCTGGTTGAGTTGGGCCGGGTCGGCCTGCAGCGGGGGAAGATCCCCGGCGAGGTCCTGCACCAGCTCGATGCCCTCCTTGGCGCACCGCGACGCCAGGAAGTACAGGCTCTCGGTGACCACCCGGTCCAGGTCCACCTCGGTGACGCTGGGCGGGGACTGGCGGGCGAACACCATCAGCTTCTTGATCACCTCGCGGGCGTGCAGCGAGGCCTTGACGATGTTGTCCAGGTCGCCGCGGTTGCCGTCGGAGAGGGACTCGTCGGCCAAGGCGAGCTGGGCGAAGCCCAGGATGTTGCCCAGGGGCTCGTTGAGCTCGTGGGCCATGCCCGCGGACAGCTGGCCGATGGTGGCCAGCCGGTCGGCGTGGCGCAGCTGCTCCTGCAGCCGGTCCCGCTCGGTCTCGTGCTGGTGGCGCTCGACCACGATGGCCAGCTGGTGGGCGATGGCCTCGATCAGGTTGCGCTCCTCGGCCAGGAACGGGCCCTCGTCCAGGTTGGGCCGCGGCTCGGAGTAGGCCACCTCGACCCAGCCCCGGGGGGTGCCGTCGATCACGACCTCGCCCCGCTGCACGGCCACGGCCTCGGTGCCGGCGTCGCTGGCGAACAGGGCGTCGTCGATGCAGATGCGGCCGTGGGCGATCTCCGGGTACTGCCAGGCCTGGGGCAGGGAGCCGGCCACCCCCTGGAGGACCTCGTCGAGGCCGGTGCCGGGCTGCTCGGCGATCTCGAACAGCTGGTACAGGCACGACAGCTCCTTGACCCGCTCGCGCAGGGCCATGCGGCAGCGCCGCGACAGCAGGGAAGCGGCCAGCGCGCGCGACACCTCCCGCAGGTGGGGCTCGTCGTCCGGCCCATAGGCGGGCTCCCCGGCGCGCGCCAGGATCAGGGCGCCGAAGCGCTGCTCGGCCACGTACAGCGGCAGCACCGCGGTGCGGGGCTGTCGGGCCTGCTCGTCCTCCTGGATCGCGTGCATGGCCGCGCGGTCGATGGTGCACAGCTCGATCTCGCCGCCGTCGAGGGTGCGGTAGCGACAGGACAGGGCGTCCTCGCCCTCGCGGACGAGGACCAGCAGCTCGTCCGCGGTCGCGGCCACGGCCACCTCGCGGCAGGCCACGGCCAGGAACTCCCGCTGCTGCAGGTCGGCGTGTGACAGGCAGAACAGGCGGATGGCCAGCGAGCAGTCGGGCTCGCCGTGGCCGCAGGGGAAGGGGCTGTCGCCTGGGGCGACGTGGTCGTTCATCGACACACCTCTCCGGGCGACGGTAGGAAGGCCGCAGCGTTGCGTCAAGCAGGTGCCGCGCTGGTGTACTCTGGCAAGGATGGGCGATGCCGACCGTACGAGGCCGTGGTTCTTCGTGTCCGACCTGCACGGGGAGACCGAGAAGTACGAGGCGCTGTTCGCGGAGATCCGGCGACGGCGGCCTGCTGCGGTGCTGTTCGGCGGCGACCTGCTGCCCGCGGCGGGCCTGATGATGGCGTCGGGCGACCCCCTGCACCGGGACTTCGTCAACCGCTACCTCGTGGACCGGCTGCAGCGCCTGCGGACGGATCTGGGGGACGACTACCCGCGGGTGCTGGTGATCCTCGGCAACGACGACGCCCGCATCGAGGAGGCGGCCGTGCTGCACGCGGCCACCACCGGGGTGTGGGAGTATGTGCACGACCGGCGGGTGGAGGTGGTCGGCGTGCCGGTGTACGGCTACGCCTACGTGCCGCCCACGCCGTTCCAGCTCAAGGACTGGGAGCGCTATGACGTGTCGCGGTTCGTGGACCCCGGGTGCGTGCCGCCGACCGGGGGGACGCGATCGATCCCGGTGCCGCAGCACGTGCTGGAGTGGTCGACGATCGCCGATGACCTGACGTCGCTGGCGGGGGAGGACGACCTGTCCGACGCGGTGACGCTGTTCCATACGCCGCCGTACCGCACGACGCTGGACCGGGCGGCGCTGGACGGGATGAAGGTGGACCACGCGCCCCTGGACGTGCACGTGGGCAGCATCGCGGTGCAGCGGTTCATCCGACGCAAGCAACCGCGGGTGGCCCTGCATGGCCACGTGCACGAGTCGGCGCGGCTGACCGGGGAGTGGCGGGATCGCATCGGGGAGACGGTGTGTTTGACGGCGGCCCACGACGGGCCGGAGCTGGCGCTGGTGGTGTTCGATCCTGGGGATCCCGAGGGGGCCGTTCGTGAGTTGATCAGGATCTAGCTCACGCCACCAGGTACCCCAGCGCAAACTGCGCGCGTTCGTCCATGTCCACCCGCAGCACCCGGCCGCCGGTGGCGGCCGGCACGTGGATCACTCGCACCACGCCGGCCAGATCCGCCGCGTCGGGCAGCAGATCCACCAGCGCATTCCGCGGCCCGTGCAACAACCCCTCGTCGAACACCGCGTCCGGCTCGTCCGGGTACAGGGCCAGGTACTGGATGTCCGACTCGACCAGGTCCTGGAAGAAGTGGCTGCCGAACGAGACCTCGGGCGTGTACCCGCCCCGGCTGCGCGCCACCTCCACCAGCATCTGCGCGTGGTGGATGTCCGAGTACGTCACCCGCACCCCCAGCCGCAGGTCACGGCTGCCCCAGCGCCCCGGCCCCACCAGCACGAACCGCCGGTCGGCCAGCGCGTCGTTGAGCTGCCGCACCACCCGGGCCACGGCCAGCCGCTGGTCGTCCGAAGCCAGCGCGTCGTAGTCCCGCGGGTCGATCAGCACCACGTACTCGATCCGGTCCACACACCCGCCCATCACGTCGTGGCTCGCCGAGAACACCTGGTCCTCCGGAGGCACGTCCTGGGGCACGCTCACCCGTTCCCGCCCCCGCGGCACGGCCTGTGGCCGGCACTGCAGCAGGTGGAACTCCGCGCCGTCGAACGCGAATTCGATGTCCACCGGGCACCCGTACGCCGCCTCCAGCGTCTGCAGGCACCAGCGCAGGAACGCCGGGTAGGGGCTGGAGCGGGCGAACCCGTCGAACGTCACCACCAGCTCACCCGCGTCGCCCAGCAGCCCGTCCCCCATCACCGGCCGCAGCACCCCGTGCTGCAGGCTGGAGAACACCAGCGCCCGCCCCGGCTGCACACCAGGCTGCGCCAGCACGTCCCCCACCGGCCGCGTGACGAACGAGCACCGCTCCAGGTCGACCACGTCCACCAGCTGCTGGGCCGCACCCACCACGTCGCCGTCGCGGATCTCCGGCCGCAGCGCGGGCAGCCCCAGGGGGATGATGCGAGGCTGGTCCGACCCGACCCGGTCCACCGCGCGGGTGCCCAGGCCGAACACCACCCGGGCCATGCCGTCCTCCGGCCGGATCCGTGGATTGCGCCGCACCAGGTTGCGGGAGAACGCCACCCCGGCCCAGGCGGGCAGGAAGTAGCGGCCCACGCGCCGCCCCACGGTCTTCTGGATCAGCACGGCCATGCTCTCGTCGAAGTCCAGCAGCCCGTGCTGGCGGCGGTAGCTCATCGGGTCGGGGTGCAGCGAGCTCGCGTACACCTCGGCGATGGCGCCCAGCAGCTCGTCCAGGCGTTCGGAGCGGCAGCCGCTGTTGCACACGAACACGCTGCGGTACTTGCCCGCGAACGTGGCGCCGAAGCGGTCCTCGAGCAGCGACGAGGAGCGCACCACCAGCGGGCCCGGGCCGAGCCGCTCCAGCATCGCGTCCAGGCGCAGCGTGATCTCGTGGGGAAAGTCCGCGTTCTTGAACAGGTCACGCAGCAGCGGGTAGTCGTTGCGGATCGCCTCGAGGTCCTTGTACTTGTGGTCCGCGAGGTGGCGCAGCCCGTTGTGGCGCAGGAACTGCTCCATCACGTCCGAGCGCAGGTAGTACGACTCGGGGATGCGCACCGGGATCTGCGGGGCGGCCGGATCGGCCTGCTGGGCCTGCTGCAGGATCTTCCAGCCCAGCAGCATGCCCGCGGCCTTGCCCCCCACCAGGCCCGCGCCGTGATCGTCGGCCACGATGCGGTCCACCAGGTCGTCGAAGTCGCGGATCCACAGGTGCTTCTTGGCGAGGCTCTGGAACTGCAGCTGCTCGGAGACGAAGCGCCGGATCAGCGCCAGCCGAACGGAGATCGACTCCCCCTCCGGCAGCGTGGTCTGGCCCACGGGCAACCGGCAGAACTCCCGCACCTTCTGTGCCAGCATCGAATGCGGTACCTCGGGCAGGCCCGCGATCTCCTCCAGGGACAGCGCTTGCTCCCGCTTTCGCGTCAGGTTGACCAGATCCTCGATCTCGTCCCGCGTGAGCTCCCGGGCGGCGTACTCCAGGGTCACCCGCTGGATGTGGCGCCGCTCCTCCTGATCCCAGCGATGCGCCACCTGCACGTTGTCCGACTCGGGGATCTCCACCTCCACCGTGGCCAGCTGGGCACGCTTGCGGGCCTCGCGGGTGATCTCGTCCAGAGAGGCCAGGCCGCGGCTGTGCAGCGCGATCAGCAGCGCCTGACGGATACGCTCCTCCACCGACGCGTACCGCGCCAGCAACTCCTCGATGAAGGCCCGATCGGCGCGCTCACCCATGGCGCGCCATCACCAGCGGCCGGGCCGCGTCCGTGATCGCCCCGATCTTCACCGCCCAGCTCGAGCGCGCCTCGATGTCCTCGTCGGTCACGTAGTGCACGTCCAGCAGCCCGTCACAGCGGTAGCCCGTGCGCAGGTAGTTGACGTGGGCCAGGGCCTGGCTCCACCCCTGCAGCCAGGTGTCCAGGGCCCTGTGCTGAGCCGGCGTGTTGCGCACGTGCAACAGCAGGTCGATATCACTGGCGGGTGCCGCCGTGGCATTCTTGGTACTGCCGAACACGAAGATCCCGATCACGCCAAAGCGTTTCGGATCCAGGGTGGCGGCCAGCTGCTCGACCATCTGCATCCGCCAGCGCCAGAACTCGTCGCTCTGGCGGTTTCTCGCCGGTGCCGGCTGCGGAGCCTCCTTCCGCTCGGTGTCCGGTGCCACCAGCAAGGCCATGGCCTCGTCGAGGTCGGCGTTCATCAGCACGCGCAGCAGCCGGCCATCGCGCGCCGCGCGCACATCCACGACCCGGACCACGTCGGCCAGATGCGCGCAGTCCGGCAGCAGCCGCTCCAGCAGGTTGTCCGAGCGCAGGAAGAACCGCTCGGCGAACACCGCGCCCGCCTCGTCCGGGTACAGGGGCAGGTAGCGGATGCGCGCCTCGACCAGGTCCTGGAAGAAGTGGGTACCGAAGGACAGGTCCGGCACGTAGCTGCCCTTCTTGCGCGCGATCTCCACCAGCAGGGCGGTGTTCTTGATGTCCGCATAGGTCACGGGCACGCCCAGCTTGATGTCGCCCCGGCTGCCCCAGCGCCCCGGGCCGAGCAGGGCGAAGCGCCGGCGCGGCAGCAGCTCGTTGAGCCGGCCCACGGCCCGCCCCACCTCCTTCATCTCGCGCACCCCGGGCAGCTTCGCGTAGGCCTCGGGATCCACGTACACCACGTGGGTCAGGTCCGGGATCCAGCCGTTGGACACGTAGCGGCTGGCGCTGAAGATCACGTCGCGCCGGTCCACATCCCGGGGGATGGGCGCGGCCACGGACTCGTCCGACGGACTCTGCGCGCGGCACTGCACCAGGTACAGGTGCTCGCCGTCGTGGGCGAACTCGATGTCGACCGCCGTGCCCATGCGATCGGCCAGCACCTCCAGCGTACGGCCGACCTGGGCCACGAAGCCCGAGCCGGACAGCAGGCCCTCGAACGTGGCCACCAGGTCGTCGGACTCCGGGTCGACCAGCAGGGACACGGGCTTGCGCAGCAGGTCGCCCTCCAGCACGGAGAACACCCGCTCGAAGGACGGGTAGTCGGTGCCGCACTCGCGCACGATCTGGTCCAGGGCCACGGTCTTGAAGCTGCCCTCCTCCAGGTCGATCACGTCGGCCCAGCGCGGGGAGTAGCGCACCACCTCGTCCACGCCCGCGTTCACCCGCAGGTTCGGCTGCTTCGGAACGGCCAGGATCGGGTAGTCGTCGCCCACGCGGTCCACGGCGCGGCTGCCCAGGCCGGGCACCAGCCGCACCAGGCCATCGTCGCGCTTGATACGCGGCGACCAGCGGAACTCGTTGTGGCTGAAGGCCACGCCCGCGAACGCGGGCAGGAAGTACCGGCCCACCCGGCGGCCGACCACCTCCTGGATCAGGATCCCCATCTCCTCGCTGAAGTCGAGCAGGCCGTGCTCGCGGCGGTACTCGATGGGGTCCGGGCCGAAGGTGGAGGCGTAGATCTCGGCGATGGCGTCCAGCAGGGCGGCCATGCGCTGCTTCTTGCCGCCCTGGTTGGCCAGGAACAGGCTCTTGTACTTGCCCGAGAAGGCCGTGCCGACCCGGTCCTCCAGAAGGGACGAGGAGCGCACCACGAGCGGGCGGTCCTCGAACTCGTCGAGCACCACGGCGATGCCCTTGACGAGCTCGGGGTGAAAGCGGGAGCTCTTGAACAGCCGCACGATGTTCGGGTAGTCGTGGCGGACCTCGTCGATGCGCTTGTACTTCTGCTCGAACACGTCCTGGAGGTCGTTGTAGGCGATGAACTGGCGCATGGCGCTGGAGGCCACGAACCAGCTCTTGGGCACGCGGATGCGCTGCTCGTCGGCCGCGTCCGGACACTCCTTGCGCAGAATACGGTGGGCCAGGATCAGGCCAGCGGCCTTGCCTCCGAGCTTGCCGTAGCTGTCCACGGGCATGACCACCCGCTCGAGGATGCGGGCGAACGCATGCGTGCCGATGTACTCCTTGGCCACCATGATGAAGTCCAGCTGCTCGGTCAGCAGCCGCCGGATCAGGGCCACGCGCAGCCCCGAGATCGTGTGCTGGGGAAGGACCGCGCCGTCGTCCACCACCATGTGGTAGCGCCGCAGCGCGTCCGCGATTTCCGGCAGCGACGAGCGGCCGTTGTGCAGCACCTTGGTGAACTGGTTGGCCCGGTCCTCCACCATCCAGCGCTGGACCCGCGCCAGGATCTCCTCGTCCTCCAGGTGGCGCGCGGCCAGCTCGAACGGCTCGTCGGTCAGCAGCCACGACTCGTCTCGCTCGCCCAGCTCCCCCGGGGCGTTGACCTCGCCCCGCACCGTGTCGGGATCCAGCGAGTGGATGGCCCCACGGCGGAGCCACGAGCCCGCCTCGTCCACCCCGGCCCAGAACAGGGCGTTGAGTATCTTGCGTGCGATGCGCAGGTACAGGTCCTTGTCGGTCTTGCGCAGCAGGTGCAGCGGGGCGCGCCACTCGTCCTCGTGATCCAGCTCCAGCTCGGCGCTGGCCTGGTCCAGGTCCTGCCGCACGCCCTTGAGCTGCTGGTAGAACACGTGGTGCGACAGCCGCTCGGCGATGGTGCGCACCAGCCGCTGCTCCTCCTTGAGGAACGGCCCATCGTCCTCTGGCGGTCGGAAATCGGTGTAGTACACGGTGACAGCGCCCACCTGTTCGTCCTGCACCACGATGCCGGACTGTAGCGACCAGCTGGTGGGTCGGAAGTCCCTGGATCGCCAGTTCCGGCCGCGGAACTCGATCTCGGCCACGCACACGTCCGGGTACTGCCATCCGGGCGGGATGACCTGCACCACCGCAGCGAAGACCTCGTCGATCTCCAGGTCGGCGCGGGCGAGCAGCTCCTCCACCTCGTACAGGCAGTTGAGCTCCTTGGCCCGCTCCTGCAGGGCTGCGAGCAACGCGTCCGCTGGCCGTCCGTCGTCAGTCATGGTGCAGGATCACTCCCTGGCCGTGGGCGCCATCCGCCAGCACGGTCAGCGGCCGGTCGAGCCGCACGTGTTTCACGTAGCGCCCCTGGTCCGCGACGGGCTGGCCGCGCAGCCAGTCCCAGTCGACCCGGTGCTCGCCGTGGTGGCGCACCGAGAAGTACAGGACCTGGAATGCGATCAGGTTCTGGAAGAAGTGGGAGCCCTGGCTGGGGTCGGGGTGCATCGTCGGCAGCGACGCCTCCACGATCACCTTCGCGCCGGTGATCTGGCTGTACTCCACCGGCACGCCCAGCCACGGATCCGAGCTGCCCCAGCGGCCGAACCCCAACAGCAGGTAGGGCCGCCCCTCGGCCACGAGCTTCGTGTTGAACCGCTCCACCTCCTCGGCGATCTGCAGGCTCATGGACGGCTCGAAGGTGTCCGGGTCCTCGAACACGATGTCGCGGATGTCCTCGGACCGGCCGTTGCCCAGCACGTGCACCGAGGACAGCAGCCGGTGCTCGCCGCGCAGCTGCTCGTCCGTCAGCTCGATCGCGGCGGTGGACACGGCCATGGGCCGCACCTGCAGCAGGCCCACGCGCGCGGGCAGGCCCCGCTCCCGATCCAGGTCCACGGCGAACTCCATCTCCACGGGCACGCCGACCGCCTCCTCGGCCCGGGCCAGCAGCTTGCGCACCAGCCGGTTGAGGGGGATGTCGTCGAAGGTCAGGATCGGCGCGAAGTCGATGGCCCGCGGACCACGGATCGACACGCCGGGCACCAGCCGGTCCGACGGGCCGTCATAGGTCGAGGCCACGAACCGCAGCGCGTCGTCGTACTCCGCGGCCGGCAGCCCCTCGTGGGCCAGGTACTCGGTCTCCTGGATCGGGTCGGGCAGCGGCGGTGGACCGAGGTGCACCGCCCAGAAGCGCTTCTGGGTGTTGCGCAGCACGTCCCGGGGGCCGCCGAACGGGGGTGGAGCCTGGGGCCGGTCAGGGCAGTAGGTCCAGGCCTGGCCCCCGTCCACGATGGTCTTGCCCAGCCCCAGGGCCAGGTCGATCACCCCCTGGTCCGGTCGGGCGCGCCCGACCGGGTAGTAATTGTAGGACCGCGCCACGCCCGACAGGGTCGGGTAGAACCGCCCGCCCCGGCGCCGCCCCACCACCTCCTGCACGATCACGGCCATCTTCTCCAGCCGGTAGTCGTGCCCGGTCGAGTCCGCGTACGACCGTGCCGCGCCAAAGAAGGTGGAGGCGTAGACGAACTTGATCGCCTGGATCAGCTTGGCGAACCGCACGGCCGGGTCGGGCTGGTTGTTGGGGATCATCTTGGTGGCGTAGACCCCGGCGAAGGGGTGGGCCAGGTCGTCCTCCAGCAGCGACGACGAGCGCACGGCCAGGGGGCCGCGCATGCGGGTCACCAGCGCCCGGATCTCGCCCACGAACGCGGCCGGGAAGTGCGCCCGCTGCATGGCGTGCGCGATGCGGTCGTCGACCTGGTCGGCGAAGGACGCCGGGTCCAGGCCGTTGAGGCCCATGAACGCGTCGAACACGTCCGTGCCGAGCACGGCGAGGCGGGGGATGCCCACCTCGAAGCCGGGGAGGTCCCCCGGGTCGAGGTGGGCGACGATCGCCTCGTCGATCAGCGCCAGGCTCGACGCCTTGCCGCCGATGCCGCCGCCGCCGATGCGTTCGATGGGCCCGCCTGCGCTCATCGGCTCACACCCAGCCCCGCTCGCGGCAGGCGGTGGCCACCTTGTTGATCGAGATGACGTAGGCCGCGTCGCGCATGAACAGGTTCTTGCGCCGGGCCAGGTCACTCACCTCGATGAACGCGGACGTCATCTTCAGGTCCAGCTTGCCCAGCACCTCGTCCATCTCCCAGAAGTAGTTCATGTTGCACTGCACCTGCTCGAAGTAGCTGCAGGTGACGCCCCCGGCGTTGGCCAGGAAGTCGGGGATGAGGAAGATGCCGCGATCCTCGATCGCCCGGTCCGCCTCGGGCGTGGTCGGGCCGTTGGCGCCCTCGGCCACCACCTTCACCCGCGGGCCGATGCTGCCCACGTTGTCGGCGTTGATCTGGTTCTCCAGGGCCGCGGGGATCAGGATGTGCACGTCCTGCTCGATCCACGCCCCGCCGGGCAGCACCTCGTAGCCCAGGTCCCGCGCCTTCGCCTTGTCGATGCCGCCGAAGCGGTCGGTGATGCCCCGCAGCTCGACGAGGTCCACGCCGTCGGCGCGCCTGAACGAGTACGAGGTCTGGTCCTCCTGGTCCCACGAGGACACGCAGACCACCGTGCCACCGATCTGCTGGTACAGCTCGATGGCGTACTGGGCCACGTTGCCGAAGCCCTGCACGCTGGCCGTGGTGTCGCCCGGCCGCAGGTCGAGCTGCTTGAGCGCCTCGCGCAGGGTGTACACCAGGCCGTAGCCCGTGGCCTGGGTGCGGCCCAGGGAGCCGCCCATGCCCACCGGCTTGCCCGTGATCACGCCCGGGAAGCGGCCGCCGTGGATCGCCTCGTACTCGTCGAGCATCCACAGCATGTGCTGGGCGTTGGTCATCACGTCGGGCGCGGGCACGTCCTGCACCGGGCCGATGTTGCGGGCGAGCTGGCGCACGAACCCACGGCAGATGGCCTCCTGCTCCCGCTGGCTGAGGTTGTGCGGGTCGCAGATCACGCCGCCCTTGCCACCGCCGAGGGGGATGTCCACCACCGCGCACTTCCAGGTCATCCACATGGACAGGGCGCGCACGGTGTCCACCGTCTCCTGGGGGTGGAAGCGGATCCCGCCCTTGCACGGCCCGCGGGCGTCGTTGTGCTGCACGCGGAAGCCCTGGAAGACCCTCACCGAGCCGTCGTCCATGCGCACAGGGATCGAGAAGTGGTACTCCCGCAGCGGGCTGCGCAGCAGCTCCCGGGGTCCGGTGTCGAGGCCGAGCAGGTCCGCGATGTTGTCGAACTGGGCGCGGGCCATCTCGAAGGGGTTGAAGCCTGCCTGTGCCATCGGTGTTCTCCTCAGCACCCGCGGTCAGCGGTAGTGCTCGCAGTGCCACACGCCGCCCTCGGGGCGGTGCAGGACACAGTGTTTGCTTCGCTGGCAGTGCCCGCAGAGTCCGGGATCCGTGTCGGTGGACACGGTCCGGGGCGGGCGGGGGCGGGGCGACCGCGGACCGCGGTCACCGTGACCGGGGCGCTCGGCGGAGGGTCCATCGGGCGGGCCATGCTCCATCGCTCCTCGCCCCTCACAGCTGGCCACCGGTGGACGCCGGGTCAGGTACGGACCCGGCGCCCACCGGCGCCATCCCTCAACTTCGAGTGCGAGCTATCGCAAGGGGCGTGCCAGGGGCGGCAAGAAGAGGAAGAAGAGGCTCAAGCCAACGGGATCACTTACGAATCACCAGGAGAACACACGGAGGACGGAGCGGGCTGCAAGGCACGCCGGGGTGGGGTGGTCCGCACCGGTGGGGAATTTCTCCCCAGTGCGGGAGCGATGCAGCCCCGACGCTGACGCGTCGGGGGTGTTGTTCATTTGCCCACCGAGAACAGCACCTGGTACGGGCCGATGGAGCCGCGGTCGACCACCAGGTGCTGGTAGCCGTGCACACGGCCGGTCATCACGATCTCGGACACGCCCGAGCCGCTGGACTTGACGTCCGCGCGGTAGCGCTCGTGCACGTACTGGCACAGCTCCAGGGCGGTGAGCTGGCCATCGCCGTCGTCGGCCAGGCCGTCGCCCACGCCGTCGGCCACGAACTCGGCGAGGTAGCCACCGGCGAGGAACTTGTCGGCCAGGGACGACGTCACGTCCTCCTCGGACGAGAACATGCCCATCCGGCCCGGCACACAGATGATGTCCTTGGAGAACCCGCCGGCGAAGCACGCATCGAGGATCACCAGCGAGGTGCCGGCGCTGACGCCGTCCAGCCAGCCGGAGAAGGCGTCGTCGGTGACGTGTCCGTCGTACAGCATCAGCGTCTCGTCGAGGCCGTCGGGGTCGCTCTGCTGGAAGTCGGCGCGCTTCTGCCGCGAGCCGTGGCCCGAATAGAAGAACACGAACAGGTCGTCAGGACCGGCCGCGCCGCCCACGCGGGACACGGCGGAGCGCACGCCCTCGACCGTGGCGTCGGCGTCGGTCAGCACGATCGAGTTGCCCGCGGACATGCCCACCCCGCGGGCGAACGCGGCCTGCAGGTTGCGCGCGTCGTCGGCCGTGTAGCGCAGGTCGGCCTCCTCGCCGGGGTAGTCGCTGATGCCCACGAACACGCCGTGCACCGTGCCACCCGAGCCGGTGGGCCGCACCGGCGTGGTGCCGCCGCCACCGCCAAGGGTGATCTGCAGCTGGTAGCCGCCCGCCTCGCCGGCCTGATAGGAGGTGGCGGCCACCCGGTAGCGGCCGGACTGCTGCAGCGTGAAGTCCATGCCCGCCATGTCGCGGCGGTTGTTGTAGTCGTCGTTCTCGATCACCTCGCCGTCGGGCAGGTGCACGCCCACGTAGGGGTCGAAGTCGGTGGCGGTCATCTCCACGGTGAAGGTCTGGCCGGCCTGGCCATCGAACACGTACCAGTCGATGAACTCGCCCGACGCGATGGTGTCGTCGCCGGCCTCGAGCTGGCCGCTGACCTGCTGGCCCGACGCCAGGGTGGTCACGTCACGCTGGGCCGAGGTGCCGCCCGCGCCGCTCTGCTCGATGGTCAACGTGTAGGCGCCGGTCTCGCCCGGCTTGTAGGAGGTGACGGCCACGACGTACGTGCCCAGCTCCGACAGGGTGGTCTCGATCAGCGCGTGGCCTGGCATGCCCGGGGCCTCGTCGTTCTCGACCGCGGTGCCGTTGCCCGGGGGGATGAGGAACAGGTAGGCGTCGAACTCGGTGGAGGCCAGGTCGATGCGCAGCTCCTGGCCAGGCCGGCCCTCGATCTCGTAGCCGTCCGCGTACTCGCCGGTGGAGATGGTCAGGTCACCGGCCTCCAGCCGCCCCTGCTCCACGCGGGGGCCGCTGCTGGCAGGCGCAGGCGCGCCGCCGCCGCCGCCGAAGGCCACGGACGCGTCGTACGCGCCCATGGCGCCGGGCTTGTACGAGGTCACCAGCACCAGGTACTCGCCATCCTCGGTCAGCTCGCGGGCCACCTGCGAGCGGGTGGAGCTGCCCTCGTGGTCGTCGTTCTCCCAGGTCTCGCCGCTGGGGGCGCGCAGCCCGACCCACGGGTCGAATTCGGTGGCGAGCAGGTCCACGACCACGAACTGGCCGGCGCGGCCCTGGAAGGGGTGGCTGTCCACGAACTCGCCCGAATCCAGGGTGATGTCCCCGGGGGCGAGGGAGCCGCTGAAGTACTGGGGGTCGCCGCCGGCCACGGGCGCACCGCCGCCGCCGCCGCCCACGGTCACGGCCAGGTCGTAGGCGCCGGTCTCGCCGGCCTTGTAGCTGGTCACCGCCACCTGGTACTGGCCGGACTGCGAGGCCACGAATTCCAGCCGTGACATGTCCTTGCGGCCGTCGTGATCGTCGTTGCGGGAGGGCTCTCCCGAGGGCGGGAACACCGCGATGAAGGTGTCGAACTGGTTCGAGGTCAGCTCCACCACCACGTCCTGGCCCGCGCTGGCAGTGAAGGTGTGCACGTCGAAGTACTCGCCGCCGTCCAGGGTGTCGTCCCCGGCCTGCAGGGTGCCGGTGAAGTGCTGGCTGCCGCCGCCGGCCACGGGCGCGGGCGCTGCGCCGCCGCCGCCGCCGATCTCGACGGCCACGTCGTAGCTGCCGCTCTCGCCCGGCTTGTAGGTGGTCACCGAGATGACCCACGTGCCGCTCTCGTCCGCGGTCACGTCCACCCGTGACATGTCCTTGCGCCCCTCCCAGTCGTCGTTGCGATGGGGCGTGCCCGACGGCGAGATCACGGCCAGGTAGGTGTCGAACTGGCTGGACGTCAGCGTCACGCTGAACGCCTGGCCGGTCTGCACGTCGAAGGTGTGCACGTCGAAGTACTCGCCCGAGTCCAGGGTCAGGTCACCCGCCTCGAGCCGGCCGGTGAACTGCTGGCTGCCACCGCCCGCGGCCGGGGGGGCACCGCCGCCGCCGATCTCGACGGCCACGTCGTAGTTGCCCACCTCGCCGGGCTTGTAGGTGGTCACCGAGATGACCCACGTGCCGCTCTCGTCCGCGGTCACGTCCACCCGTGACATGTCCTTGCGCCCCTCCCAGTCGTCGTTGCGATGGGGCGTGCCCGACGGCGAGATCACGGCCAGGTAGGTGTCGAACTGGCTGGACGTCAGCGTCACGCTGAACGCCTGGCCGGTCTGCACGTCGAAGGTGTGCACGTCGAAGTACTCGCCCGAGTCCAGGGTCAGGTCACCCGCCTCGAGCCGGCCGGTGAAGGTCTGGCCGCCCCCCGCGGTCTGGCCGCTGTCCTGCTTGGAGTTGGGGCCGGACGGGCGCTTGTTGCGCTTGGCCTCGGCGGGCGGGGCCGGCAGCAGCAGCGCGGTCAGCACCAGGGCTGCCAGCAGGTGGGACAGGTGTGTTCGGGCAGACGCGTTGACGAAGCTGGTCATGGTCACCTCATGTTCGAGGGGGCATGTTCCCCCGGGGCACTTTACCGCTTTTTTCGCTTGTTCTTCTTCTTTCGGTCCTCGTACCGGGGCTCGTCCAGGGGTGTCTTCAGATCCCCGGCCTTCCTGTAGTGCTGGTATCGCATCCGGCTGAGGATGGGGAACATGGTCCAGTCCACCGCGTCCTCGTCGGGGCGTCGAGCCTCGCCCCACAGCAGCCACACCTCCCCGCCGGGAGTGTGGTCGTGGATCTCCAGGTGATGCGCACCGGCGGACAGCTGCATCTCGTGCTCGTGGGCCAGCCGGAGGCCGTCCAGGGTGGCGTACCCGTCGAACCCGTCCGCGAACCACACCGTGTACGGGCCGTCGAGCAGGATGTCGACCTCGTGGTCGGGCTGGTCCGCGTCCGCCCGCCAGCCCAGCAGCCGCACGTTGTCCCGGTAGGGCACGAAGTGGTCGTGGCGGAAGGCCCGCTCCGCCTTGGTCAGGTAGCGATTCCGTGTCATGTAGTCGTACACGTACACGTGGGCTGGGGGGTCACGCCACAGGCGGATCAGGCCGTCGTCGGGGAAGCGGCGGCGGTACTCCTTGCGCGCACCGGCGGTCATGAAGAACCCGGGCTGCACGTGCCCCGGGGCCAGCCCGATGCCGTCGAACACCACGAGCTGCTCGCCGCCCGCGATCTCCTCGACCGCCTCGGCCACGGCCCCCTGGTAGCCGTTGTGCACCTGCCGGTAGTGGTTGCCCCGCGCAGCACCGAAGGCCAGGGTCCCGACCACCGGCACCAGCACCAGCGCCCGCAACCACACCGGCCGGCCGCGCCACAGCAGCCCCAGCAGCGATGCGGCCACCAGCGCGTGGAACGGCTCGAGCGAGGCCACGTAGTAGTGCCAGAACCCCCGGTGCACGAAGATCGTGCTCAGCAGCACCAGTGACACGACCACACAGGCCAGGGCCTGTGGCCTGCGCCGCTGCCGGGCGACGGCCACTCCGAGTCCGGCCACGGCGGCCACGTACAGCACCGGGGAGTCCTGGACCTGCTTCCACAGGCCGCGCGCCTTCTTGTCCAGCGGGTGGTCCGAGAATGCGGTGGACGCGGCCGCACGCAGGTTCTCGGCCACCGCGCCTTCCCCCGCGCCGTTGACCACAGCCAGCCCGCCGTACCACAGCAGCACGCAGGCCACGACCAGCAGGTCCATGGCCACCACGGCGCGCACGCGCCGCCACAGCAGGGAGGGCCCCCCCGCGGCCAGCGCGTGCACGGCGATGGCGAGATGCAGGGCCACGGCGAAGTACAGGGTCTTCTGGGAGAACAGCAGGCCCGCAGCCAGCAGCAGGCCGGCCTGCCACCACGTCCCGCGCCCTGGCGCGGGACGCAGCCACAGCAGCAGCAGCCCCAGCTGCAGGGGCAGCACGAAGGTGTCGGTGCGGATCTCGAAGCAGTGGGCCAGGAAGCTGGGCGACGCCACCAGGATCGCCAGGGCCAGCACGGCGGCCGCGCGGCCGTTCTCCCTGCCGGCCAGGCGCACGAACAGCACCGCGGACAGGCCCGTGGCCAGCGCGGCGGCGATCCGCCCGCCCAGCAGGATCGCATCGGGTGTGGGCAGCGCGAACAGCGGCATCAGCGCCACCCACAGCAGCCCGGGACGGCCGGGGACGGCGAAGTCGCCCTGGGCGAACATGCCCACGTGCCGCATCAGGTTGAGCTCGTCGCAGTGGTACACCGCGCTGACCGCGATCGGCATCAGGGCCACGACCGTGACCGCGAACACGACCGGGTCGACCCACGTCAGGCGGCGCGGGGCGGGAGCAGGAGGGGGCGTCGGGTCGGGGGTCAGCACCCGTTCTCGCAGTCACAGGAGCTGCCGCACTCGACCCACAGCCCACTGCCCGCTCCCGCACCGCCGCAGTCGGCGTCGCACGGACCGGTGCCGCACTGCAGGGTGCCGAGCTGGCAGGACGACGGGCCGCTGCAGTCCAGCCCGCAGGCGTCAGGGCCCCAGCACAGCGCGCTGAACAGCTGGCACGATCCCGACCCCGAGCAGGTCACCGAGCAGGGCCCCACCGACGAGCAGGTGATGGCCGCGGTCTGGCAGCTGTTGTCACCCGAGCAGTCGACCCGGCACTCCATGTAGTCCGGGCAGCTGATGTAGGACAGGGAGCAGTCCGAGCTGCCGCTGCAGTCCACGTTGCACACGGTGCCGGAGCAACCGCCGGTGCACTGGGTGGGGCAGGCGCCGGCCTGCAGGACGGTCTCCTCCGGGCAGCTGTCGTCGTCGTCCTGCGAGTCGTCGTCGTCCTGCGAGTCGTCGTCGTCCTGCGAGTCGTCGTCGTCGCCCACGGTGGTGTCGTCGTCGTCATCGCCCGCGGTGGTGTCGTCGTCGTCATCGCCCGCGGTGGTGTCGTCGTCGTCCGCCACGTCGTCGTCCGCCACGTCGTCGTCGTCGCCCGCGGTGGTGTCGTCGTCGGTGAGGCTGTCGTCATCGTCGGACGGCGTGGTGGCGTCGTCGTCGGTGGCGTCGTCGTCCTCACCGAAGTTGGGGTCGGTGTCGTCGTCCCCGCCACCCGCCAGGTGGGCCGGGCACGCCACGAGCAGCAGGGGCAGCGACAGCAGGATCAGGGTCACGGGCCAGCGCATCGGTCCCTCCGCAGGAATCCAGGCGGTCCAGGCTACCAAGCGCTGCCCGCGGTGGGAACGGTTGTCTCGACTCGTGGCGCGGCCGGTGCCACGATCGTGGGCGAGGGAGGACTTCATGCGCATCCACCGCCTCGCCCTGCTGGCGCTGCTGGCCGGGATCGTCGGCTGCCCCGCGGAGACGGACGACGACACGGCCGAGGAGATCGGGCCCCTGAACGACCCCTCCGGGTTCGAGGGGCTGATCGTTGACGAGGGCTACCAGCTGCGCTGGGCCGACGGCAACGAGGTGGAGGTGAGCCACGAGCTGCAGCGGCGGCTGCCCGACCAGGACGATTTCCAGCCCCTGGCCGCGGTCGAGCCGGGCTCCACGAGCCACCTCGACGAGGACTTCGACGCCGATGCCCCACCCCTGTACCGGGTCCGCGCCACCCAGGGGGAGCGGGTCAGCGAGTGGGCCGAGCTGGACGCCTCCGTGCCCTACTGGACCTACATGCGCCTCATCGGCTACGACTCGCTGTGGGGCGACGAGGGGCCCACCCGGCAGGAGCTGGTCTCCTGGCACCTCACGTACGACATGACCGAGAAGGCGGCCGACGCGCCCAACATCGAGTTCCTGCTCCTGGGCGACTGGTACGGCGACGAGGGCTCGATCTACGCGCACACCGGCCCGGACGGCGCCGAGTTCGTGGAGCTGGACGAGCTCAACACCGGGGACGTGGCCACGTACGAGGCGTTCTTCGACTGGGCCGTGGCCAACCACCCCGGCCAGCACTACGTGGTGTCCTACTGGAGCCACGGCGGTGGCAGCGCCATGGCCCGCGGCAGCCGCGACATCGGCTACGACGACACGGACGACGACTCCCTCGATCCCGAGGAGATGGGGGCGTCGCTGCGGTACCTCGCGGGCCTGGCCGGCGACCAGGTGGACGTGTTCTCCGTGTGCGCCTGCCTCACCCAGATGGTGGAGAACGCGTACGCGCTGCGCGACGCGGTGCGCTTCTTCGTGGCCGGCGAGTCCGTGGTCGGCTGCGGCTGCGACGTGCTGGACGTGTTCTGGGACGACCCGGACCAGACCCCGCGCCAGATCGCGGACGCCACCGTGGGCGCGCACGGCTCGGAGATGTACCCCAACGACGTCGTGTTCGCGTCCGTGGACGTGTCACGCGCGCTGCGCATGGCCGACGAGTTCGACGCGCTGGCCATCTCCCTGGAGGAGTACGCGCTCGCGGGCGAGGAGTACGCCGACGAGCTCCGGGAGGCGGCCGACGCTGCGCAGAACATGAACTACGTGAGCTACCCCAACGCCTACGGCGAGTACCTCGACGTGGTGCACTTGTGCGAGCAGCTCGAGCAGCTCGACGGCGGCACGGCGGCCGCGCGCGCGCAGTCCGTGCGGGAGTTCGTCACCGACGAGCTGCTGACCTCGGTGATGCTGCAGAACGACCTGTCGGGGCTGTACGAAGACGCCCACGGCATCTCCATCTTCCACCCCACGCCCAGCTCCGACTGGTTCGACGCCGAGTCCTACGGCGCGCTGTCGTTCTGCCAGGACACGTACTGGGACGAGTACCTCGGCGTGCTGTACTGACTCAGCGCACCTGCGCCTCGTCGAACAGGTCGGCCTCCACCCCCGCCCCGGTGCCGTACAGCTGCTGATCGAGGAACACGGTCGCGTAGTGGTCGATGATCGGCGTGGAGACCGCAAGGTCCAGGTAGCTGCCGTCGCAGTCCTCGTCCGGCAGGGGCTCCTCGGGGTCGAAGCCGGGGCAGCCGTCCGTAGCCAGCTCGACCATGCTGTCGAGGAACAGGGTGTTGATGTCGTCCCGCGGCTCCAGCAGCTCCTCGGCAAAGGTGGCCAGCTCCAGGGTGCACAGGTCGGTGAACGCCAGATGGCCCGCGCCGAGGATCTCGACCATGCGGCCGTCCGCGGCCATGGCGTGGGCCTCGTCCAGTCGCTCCATGGTGAACATGGCGTCGCAGCTGCCCCCCACGAACAGGGACGGCAGGTCGCGGTCGTTCTCGCCCGCGCCCGCCAGCAGGACCATGGCGTCGATCCGCGGCTCGGCCTGCGCGACCGTGGACGTGGTCGCCCCGCCCGCCGAGAACCCGACCATGCCCACGCGATCGACATCGGCCACGCCGTCGAACATGCCGTCGGCCTCCACCGAGGCCTCGATCCAGCCCAGCACCTCGTCCACCTGCGCCGGCGCCGGGTCGTCCCCGGACAGCAGCCCCTCCATGTCGCACCCCTCCAGCGGCGGGTTGAACAGGCAGGGCAGCACGTCGGCCATGGTGCGGCCGGTGTGGTCCGCGGCCACCACCACGTAGCCGCGGGACGCCAGGTGCACGGTGAAGGTGGCCGAGTGGGTGCGGAAGCCGGCGAACCCGTGGGAGAACACCACGAACGGGTAGGGCTGCTCGGCCACGCGCACGGCCGCGTCTCGCACCGCCGCGGTCTCGATGGGCGGCAGCACGACCTCGCCCAGCACCTCGACCACGGACGAGGGCACGAGCGTGACCGCGTCCACCACGTCCCCGGCCTGGCCCGCCGCCGCGTCCGCGGCCGGGTACCACACCTCCAGGGTCAGGTCGCCGTGCTGCACGGTGGCCACCCCCACCGGCACGCCCATGGCCGCGGGATCGTCCGGCAGGTCCAGGGGCTCGACCACGACCTCGTCGGTGCCACTGTCGTCGTCGTCGTCCCCGCCTGGGCACCCCGCCACCACGGCCAGTCCCGCCGCCGCCAGGATCATCCAGTGCACTCGATCCATCGTCTTGGCCTCCCCAGCCCGTATACTCTACGCCACCGAGGAGGGACACCCCATGCTACGCACCCTGCTTTCCCTGCTGACCGCCGCCCTGCTGCTGCCCGGCTGCCCGGCGGACGACGATGACGACACCACGTCGGACGACGACACCACGCCCGGCGACGACGACACCACGCCGGGCGACGACGACGACACCACGCCCGGCGACGACGACGACGACACCGAGCCTGCCGACTGCTCGTTCGTCGAGCGCTGGTCCACCCGCGTGGAGGTCATCGAGGAGCTGACCCCGGGCGACACCGGTGAGTGGTACGCCCAGGTCAGCGGACGGGTCTACGACGGCCCCGATCCCACACACCACGAGTTCACGATCGAAGACGGGTCCTGCCGCTACAAGTCGCTGCAGTATGGGTTCTGCGACCCGGCGTGCGACCCCATGGAGGTCTGCACCTGGGCCAATGTGTGCGAGCCCTACCCCACCGGCCTGGGCGCGGGCGACCTCACGGTCGGCGGCCTGGTCGAGCCCGTCGAGATCGCGGCCTCCAACACCTGGTACTGGGGGCCGTGGACCCTGCCGGACGACATCTTCGCTCCCGGGGACGGGATCACCGCGTCCTTCAGCGGCGACCAGTTCCCCGCGGTCGATCTCGAGGCCCTGGGCGTCGAGACCATGGACGTAGACCTGGCCGCGGGCGGCTACTTCCAGTTCGCCGACGGCGGCGACGCGGAGATCACGTGGACCGCCGGCAGCGATGCCCGCGCCTGCGTGGAGGTGGTGATCAACGGCGAGAACACCGCCCACGGCCTGCCGTACATGGACATCATCGAGTGCGTGGGCCCGGACACCGGCGCGATGACCATCCCCCAGGCCCTGGTCGAGGATTTCCCCCTGGGCACGGGCAGCGAGATCTGCGTGGGCCACGACTGCCCGCCGTCGTCCATCTCCCGCTATACCGTCGACCAGGTGGACACCGAGTACGGCCAGGCCGAGCTTCGCGTGCGTAGCACTGTGCTCTTCCGCTACGAGCATCTAGAGTAATCACGCCGCGACCGAGCGCGGCGCGCATCGCATCCGTCCAGAAGGGACCGAGATGAAGGACTGGACCATGTCACGACGACAGTTCGTGGGCACCGCGGCCGCGGGAGCGGCCATCCTGGCGGTCCCGCGGTTCATGGGCAAGAACGGGCTGGCCCACGCGGCCACCGACCCCGGCGACAACCCCTTCTTCACCCTGTTCGGCCTCGACGACGCCCTGCTGAACCGGGTGATGGGCCGGGCCATGGGCCGCGGCGGAGACTTCTCCGACCTGTTCTTCCAGCACAAGCTGGCCACCTGGATCGGGCTCGAGGACGGCGACGTCAACCGCGCCTACGGCCAGGTGGACCTGGGCGTGGGCATCCGCGTGGTGGTGGGCGACCAGACCGGCTACGCCTTCACCGAGGACCTCACCGAGCAGGCCATGCTGGCGGCCGCGGACACGGCCGCGGGCATCGCCGACGCCCAGGCCGGCGCCCCGCCCGAGGCGTACGCCCTGGGCCCGGTGGCGGACCACTACCCCATCGACATGCCGTGGTCCGAGGTGGGCGCGGATCGCAAGATCCCGCTGCTGACCCGCATGAACGAGCGCTGCTTCGAGCTCGACGAGCGGCTGGAGAAGGTGTCGGTGTGGTACTCCGACGCCGAGAGCCGGATCCTGGTGGTGCGCTCCGACGGGAAGATGGCCGGCGACTACCAGCCGATGACGAGGCTGGGCATCAACTGCACCGCGGTCCAGGGGGACGAGCGGCAGAGCAACGGCGCCAACCTCGCCGACCGCGTGGGCTTCGATTTCTACGACGACGAGCGGCTCGAGGCGCTGGCCCAGCGGGCCGTGGCCCGCACCACGGTGCTGTTCGACGCGGTGCGCCCCCCGGCGGGCGAGTTCCCGCTGGTGCTGGACGCGGGCGGATCGGGGATCCTGCTGCACGAGGCCATCGGCCACGGCATGGAGGCGGACTTCAACCGCAAGGAGATCTCGATCTTCTCGGAGATGATCGGCGAACAGGTGGCCGAACCGTTCGTCACCATCGTCGACGACGGGACCAACCCCGCCAAGCGCGGCTCGATCAACGTGGACGACGAGGGCAACGCGGTGGGCCGCACCGTGCTGGTGGAGGACGGGATCCTGCGGTCGTACATGCACGACCGCATCTCCGCGCGCCACTACGAACTCGAGCCCACGGGCAACGGCCGGCGGCAGTCGTTCCGCTACGTGCCGTTGCCGCGCATGCGCAACACCTTCATGGAGCCCGGCCCGCACACCCGCGACGAGATCATCGCCTCGGTCAAGTACGGGGTGCTGGCCGAGACGTTCACCAACGGCCAGGTACAGATCGGGGCCGGCGACTTCACCTTCTACATCAAGACCGGCTACCTCATCGAGGACGGCAAGCTGACCACGCCGATCAAGGACGCCAACATCATCGGCAACGGCCCGGACGTGCTGCGCAAGGTGGCCATGGTCGCGGACGACACGCGCCTGTCCCGCGGCGGCTGGACCTGCGGCAAGAACGGCCAGGGGGTGCCGGTCGGGCAGGGGCTGCCCACAACGCTCGTATCGAGCATCACCGTCGGCGGCGTGAACGCATGAGGAGGCATCGATGAGCCAGCAAGACCTGTTGCAGATCGCCCGCGACGCCATGGCCATGGCCGCCGACATCGGCCTGGCCGACGTGGCCATCGGCCTCAGCCGCCGCCGCTTCCTCGACATCAGCTACCGCGACGGCAAGCTGGAGAAGATCCAGGAGTCCACCTCGCGCAGCCTCAGCGCCACGCTGTACCACGAGGGGCGGTACTCCTCGAGCTCCACCTCGGACCTCGATCCCGACGCCCTGCGCCACTTCCTGGAGCAGGCCCGCGACCTGACCACCGTGTTGACGGAGGACCCGTACAGGACCCTGCCGGACCCGACCCTGTACGCCGGTCAGGCAGAGGTGGACCTGGATCTGGAGGACCCGGACTACGCCGCGCTGGACATCGACCGCCGCAAGGCCATGGCCCGCGCCCTGTGGGAGGTGGCTTCGGACCACCCCGACGTGATCTCCGCCACCTCGGGCACCTACGACAGCTTCGGCGAGAGCGCGCTGCTGCACTCCAACGGCTTCGAGGGCACCAGCCGCTCGACCAACTACTGGATCGGCGCGCAGGTCACGGTGCGCGACGAGGGGGACAAGCGGCCCGCGGGCAGCTGGTGGGTCGGCGACCGCCGCCACGCCGAGTTGCCCGACCCCGGAGGGGTCGCGCGCAAGGCCCTGCAACGGGCGCTGGAGCGTCAGGGCGCGGCGCCCGTGACCACCCGCCGCGGCACCATGGTCATCGAGAACACCACGGCGCGGCGCATGCTGTCGCCGCTGATGAGCGCGCTGTCCGGCCGCTCGCTGCAGCAGCGACGCTCGTTCCTCGAGGGCCGGCTCGGCGAGAAGATCGGCGCGGACCTGATGACCGTGACCGACGACCCGCTGATCCCGCAAGGGTTCGGCTCGCGGCTGTACGACGGCGAGGGCATCGCCGCGAAGAAGCGCTCCGTGTTCGACGCGGGCACGCTGAACACCTATTTCATCGACACCTACTACGGCAAGAAGCTGGGCGTGGACCCCACCACGGGCGGCGCGTCCAACCTGGTGTTCCAGCCCGGTACGATGAGCGCCGCGCAGATCCTGGCCGACGTGGGCGAGGGCATCCTGGTGACCTCCTTCCTCGGCGGCAACTCCGATCCGACCACCGGGGACTACAGCTTCGGCATCCGCGGCAACCTGATCGAGGGCGGCGTCATCACCGCGCCCCTCGCCGAGATGAACATCACCGGCAACCTGCTGGACGTGTGGGCCAACCTGTCCCACGTCGGCGACGACCCCCACCCCTACTCCAGCATGCTGGTGCCCACGCTGGCGTTCTCCGACGTGCAGTTCTCCGGCCTCTCGGCCGAGGAGACCGCTCCCGAGGTGGAAGAGGAACCGAAGCGCAGGGGTCGTAAGCGCAAGAAGAGCTAGGAACCATGCCCTGCGATCTGTGCGGCAGGGACGACCCGTTGCAGGTCGTGCCCGACATCTACGACCGGGTGGCTTTCCGCATCTGCGGGGCCTGCCTGAGGGAGCACGCCCGCGTTCGCCCGGTGGCCCCGGGCAAGCGCGCCAGCGGCCGCAGGCGCGTGGGCGGTGAGGACACGAAGCGGCCCCGCCTGCCCCAGGAGATCAACTGTCCGCTCTGCCACGGCGACGGCGGCGATCCGTGCCCCGATTGCGACGGGACGGGCGGGGAGTGGGAGCGACGGCCCTGCTCCCTGTGCGAGGGGGACGGCCGGTACGAGTGCTACGCCTGCAAGGGCTCGGGCCGCAAGCTGCTGTCCGCCTGCTCCACCTGTGCCGGCACGGGCAAGGTCTCCTGCGAGAAGTGCGGCGGCGACGGCGAGGAGGAGCGAAAGCTCGTGTGCCCCGGCTGCGGCGGCTCCGGCCACCTGTGCCCCCGCTGTAGCGGCCGCGGCATCGTGCGGCTATACAGCTGAGGTGACCCCCGACCCCGCCGAACACGTGTTCGCCGACCTGCTCGCCTGGGCCCGGGGCGACCCGCGGCCTCCCTACCGGCTGTTCGCCTACCTCACCGAGCGCTGCAACCTGCGCTGCGGCTCCTGCGGCCTGGCCACCGGCGACATCGTGCCCGGCCACGACGAGCTGGACGACGCCACGCTGCTGGCCGTGGCCGACCAGGCGGTCGAGCTCGGGGTGCGCGAGTGCTACCTCACCGGCGGCGAGGTGCTGGTGCGCAAGCCCGTGGTGCTGGCGTTCATGGAGCGGCTGGCCGCGGCCGGCGTGCGGGGCGTGCTCAGCACCAACGGCACCACCCTGGACCACGCCGACGCCGGACGCATCGTGGCCATGGGCTGGCAGGTGGTGATCGTGTCCCTGGACGGCTCGGAGCCGGGGACCAACGACCCGCTTCGTTCACGTGACGGCGTCTTCGCCGAGGCGGCGGCCATGATCCGGGACCTCGTCGGGCTGCGCGGCGACGGCGTCTCTCCCGAGGTGCACGTGCACACCGTGGTCTCCCGTGCCAACGCCGACCGCCTGGCCGCCATGGTCGAGCTGTGCGCGGACCTGGGCGCGGACTACTTCGCGGCCGAGCCGATCGTGTGGCAGCAGAACGGCTGCGACGACCTCATGCTGGACGACCGCGCCCGCGCGTGCCTGGCCGCCGAGGTCCCGCGCGCCCTGCGGCGCGCCGCCGACCTGGAGCTGTCCACCAACCTGGGCTTCCTGCTCGACGCGGCGGTCTCCACTGCGCCCACGGACACGGCCACGATCAACACGGCCGACACCGCTGGTCTGGGTGACGGGTTCGCCGCCACCCCGTGCTTCGTGCCGTTCCACAACCTGGTGCTGCACCCCAACGGCGTGGTCGCGGGGTGCTGGCAGGTACGGGACGACGTCAGCGCGCGGGTCCCGGACGTCACCCTGGCCGATGCCTGGTTCGACGGGGAACCGGCCCGGCTGCGCGAGCAGCTGCGAGGCGGCGGTCTGCCCGACCATTGCCGGCGCTGCTGCCTGATCAACGCGCGCGACAACCGGCGCTATCGTGCGTTGCTGCTGTCGGAGCTGGGGTCGCTGGACGAGGCCCGGGAGGCCCTGCGCACCGCGCTGCGGGCCGAGCCGGAGCTCACGATCCTGCGTCAGGCCGAGGACCGGCTGCGCGACCGCTGACGCCGGGCGGCGAGGCCCCCCACCATCAGCAGGCAGGCGAGCGAACTCCGGGCCCCGGGGCCGGTCGCCCGGCACTGGCAGGCGCCCTCGTCGTCGCCGTCCGCGTTGGGCGGCCGGGGAGGGGGCATGCTGTCGTCATCGTCGTCGGTCGTGTCGTCGTCGTCCACGTCATCGTCGTCGTCGCCCGTGTCGTCGTCCCCGCAGGCGTCCGGATCGTCGACCACGCCGTCGCAGTCGTCGTCCACGCCATCGCAGTCGTCGTCCGCGGCGCCGGGGTGCACCTCGGGATCGCCGTCGTCGCAGTCGCCGTCCGCCACGGTGTACCCGTCCCCGTCCTCGTCGGTCTCCCCCTCGACCACCTGCGACGGATCGTCGAAGGTCGAGGTGTGGTCGTAGCGGTCGGACCAGCCCCCGCCAACGGGGGTCAGGAAGGCCATGAAGTACACGTCCTGCGGGCCGGGCGGCGTCTCGAGGTTGAACACGTGGGAGCCGGCCGGCCCCTCGATGCCCGCGCCGCCGTTGTCCCACACCACCTGCTGCAGCACGTCCCAGGTGTCGAAGTCCTTGACCTCGGCGATCAGCTGGCCCACCTCGCCGAACTCCCACAGGTCGGTCTCGTACGCCACCGTGATCTCGAAGGGCACGCCCGGGGAGACCGTGTACGGCCAGGCCGTGATCTCGACCGTGCCGGTGGGCTCGGGCTCCGGGCCTCCGCCCGGGGTGTATGCGGGCAGCCCGATCATCTGCTGGATCGCGTGCAGGTGGGCGTGGCCGGCTTCATCGAGGTTGGCCGGGTCACTGAGCAGCTCGGCGTTGCCCGCCCAGGTGTCGATGAACGCCATCTCGGCCAGGTCCGCGGGCATGGACGTGTTGGTCAGCACCGTGAAGCTGGCGTACTTCACCCCGCGGTCGTTGGTGCCGAGGTGGGCCAGCAGCTCGTCCTGTACCTCGTGGGCGAGGGCGTCGGCGGTGGTTCCCGAGGCGTAGGCGTACGTCTCGGTGCCGTCCCCGCCGCCTGCGTTGGTGTGGATCGACATGAAGTAGTCCGCGCCGTTGCTGTTGGCGTAGTCACAACGCTCGGTGAGGCCTACGTACACGTCCGTGTCGCGAGTCATCAGCACGGTCCAGCTGCCGCCGCCGCCCGCGTCGGCCGTGTCCGCGTCCAGCCAGTCCGCGAACGCCAGGCCGGCCTCGAGGTTGAGCTCGGCCTCCTCCAGGCTGTTGCCCACCGCGCCGGGGTCGTAGCCGCCGTGGCCCGGATCGATGCAGATCGTGGTCTGCGCCCCCGCAACCACCGGTAGCGCGATGGCGACCATCGCGACCATCAGCAGCCTGCCCATCACGAGGCCCCCAGCTGCAGCGCCGCGGTCCAGACCGCGCCGTCACGCACGAACGCGACGCGGTCGCCGGAGGGCGACACGGACGGGTTGGTCTCCTGCGCGTCGGACGTGGAGGTCAGGGCCTGCGGGAGGCGAGCTCCGGCCACGAACACCGCCCACAGGTCCGCGCCGGTCACCTGCATGCCGTCGTCCTCGGTGCGCTCGAACAGCACCCAGGCGCTGTCCGGGCTCCACACCGGGTGGGTGCCGCGGCCACCGTGGGCCGCGGCCAGGCGGGTCTGCAGGTCCAGCACGTGGATCCCGCTGCTCAAGCCCACCACGGCCACGTACCGCCCGTCCGGGGACACGACCGGGTCGAAGAAGCGGTCCTCGCCGTGGGTCAGCGGCTGGTCGCCGTCCACGAGCACGAGCTGATCGTCACGCAGGGCCACGGGCGACGCGGGCACGTCGGTCCGGTCCCGCAGCGCGCCGGTGTTGACCACCAGCTCCCGGGCCGGGGTCGAACCGCGCGCGTCCCGCACCACCCGCAGCGGGCCGTCGGCCCAGCCGTGGCGGAACCACGGCCCGGCGTCCGCGCCGACCAGCGTCTCCACCGCGCCGCCATCTGCCCCCACGCGGTACAGCCCGCGGTGGCGCGCGCCGGTGAAGCTGATCCAGGCGCCATCCGGCGACCAGGCCGGGCCCATGTAGCTGCCGGATTCGGTGAGACGGCTCTCGTCGGTGAGCGTGGGCGCGGCCGGAGCCGGGACCACGGGCGCGACCTTGACGGCGTCGGCAGCCTCCACGACATCGGCCACCGACTCGGTCACCTGCGGGCAGCCGCTCAGCAGCACGCCGGCGATCAGGATGGACAGGGTGATCCGCATGGGTCTCCTCCGTGCAGGCGTGCATCCTATCGGTGGAGGCAGCCAGGGAGTCAAGCCGGCTCGACCGGATCACCTACCCCGCGAACCTCCGGATCTCGCCCCGCTCGAACAGCGGCTCGAAGTCGGCGTCGAGAGTCCACAGGGCCAGCGCGTGCTGCTCACAGACGGCAGCGAGCAGGCAATCGACCGGGGACAGGATCCGCCCCCGCTCGCGCCAGCGCCGGCCGACCTCACCAGCGCTGAGCCACGCGTCCAGCGTGCAGTCCAGCACCTCGGCTCCCCGGGCCAGATCTCGGATCACCAGCCGCTCCCGTTCACCCCGGGCGCCGTACAGCAGCTCCGCCACGATGGGGGGCACGATGGCCACGCGCTCCCCCTCGATCAGCTCCTCGAGCACCGCACGCCAGCCCGGGTCCGAACCCCGTCGCCAGAACGCGATCCACACCGACGTATCGACGAGGACCACGTCAGGACTCCAGCCGAGCGCGGCCGGCGTCGCGGATCTCCCGGGCCTCGACGTCGAAATCCAGCGACCCGGCGGCCAGCGCCACTCGGCGCATACGACGTCGGCGGATGTAGTCCTCCAGCGCGAGGATCAGGGCCTCCCGTCGCGTGGATGTGCCCGCGGTCCGCTGGACCTCGTCGAGCAGCTCTTCGGGAAGGTCGACGGTGGTACGCATGCTCGATGTGCTCCGTTGATATGCATCAGATTAGCACATCACCGACGCACATACGCCCGCGGAACGGACAGGAGCCCGCCGTGATCGTGGCTATCGAGGAGGGGAGAGGGGCTGAGGAAGGGCGCGGATCAGGGGTACATGCAGACGTCGACCCACGGGTTCAGGCCGAAGTCGTCGCCCGAGTTGAAGTGGCAGGCCATGCCGTCGGCGCACTGGCTGTCACCGTTGCACGAGCCCAGGCCATAGCCGCAGGGGCAGGCGTCGGTGCAGTACCGGCGCTGGCCGAGGGCGCCGATGCGGCAGGTGTCGTCGCTCTCGGCGACCACCAGGCCATACCCGCCCGCGGTGTAGCCATGCACCATGATCCAGTACTCGCCGTCGGCCGTAGCGGTGAAGGTGCAGACCTCCAGCTCGTCCGGGTCGAGGTACGGCCGGCACGTGTACTCGTCCACCGCGATGTCGTCGGTGGGGTGGGTGTACAGGTCCATGTCGCCACTGGTGGAGTCCAGCAGCACGTCGTACGTCTGGCCGGAGATCGTCTCGAACCAGTAGGTGATGGTCTCGTCCGCGGCCAGGGTGCCGGTGGTCTCCGTACCCGGGGTGACCTCGTCACCGCCCGGGTTGGGGTTGCCGCCGCCGCCCATGTAGCCCTCGATCCAGGTGAGGTACTGATCGACGCGGGTGTTGGTGCTGTACACGTTGCAGAAGGGATCGCCGTAGGAGGTGATGCCGATCAGGTGCCAGTCGCCGTCGTACTGCACGAAGCCCGGGCCGCCCGAGTCGCCGAAGCAGGTCTGCTCGGCGTTCGAGTAGAACGTCCAGTCCATGGCGCCGACCTGGTCGATCTCCACGTCCACGGCCCGGCGGAGGCCGTAGCCCGCGCCCTGCCAGTTGGTCGAGCCGTAGCCCACGAACCGGGCGGTCTCGCCCACCCAGCTGTTGTCGAAGATGCCCGCGTCCAGCATGGGCGCCGGGGTCTCGGGGGCGTCCGCGGACAGCTCGATCACGCCGATGTCGCCGGCCAGGCTGAACGGGTTGTAGCTGGGGTGGGCCGTGTACGAGTCCACGTCCACCAGCTCGCCGAAGGCGACGTTGTTGGAGTTGATGCCGAAGTACACTTGCAGGTTGCCGTAGATGCCCTCGAGGCAGTGGGCAGCGGTCACCACCAGGCGAGTGTCCACCAGGGTGCCGGAGCAGTACTCGTCGCCGTTCTCCATGATGGCCACGGTGTAGACCATGTCCTCTTCGACCCACCCGCCGATGATGGGGCTCGAGGTGGTGTCGGTGGTGTCCTCGGGTGGACTACCGCAGCTCGTCAGCAGCGGGAGTGAGAGCAGCGCGCACGCGATCAGCTTCGAAATGCCGTTCATGGATCCTCCAGAGATTGCTGGGATTGCCCGCCCAAGGAAGCATTTGTACGCGTGAAGCGCTTCAAGGTTTTTGTGAAAAATTCGTATTCAGCCGGTGGAGATCACCACAGCGCGCCTGCCACCGAGGGCAGGATCACCGCCAGGACAGCGGCCGTGGCCGCGGCCGAGGCCACGATCAGGGCCCGCCTCAGCGACGTCCTCAGGGCCGAACGGGGGAGCGACTCGTGCACGGCCACGAGCACGGAGCCCGCGTCACCGTCGGTCGAATCGCCCTGGGTGCGACGAGGCAGGGTCGCCACCTCGCCGGAGATGGCCTGGAAGATGTCGTGGATGGCGCCGCAGTCAGGGCAGTCGCGGGCGTGGCGCACCAGCTCACGGGGCCAGGATCCGCCTTCCTGCAGATCCGGCTGCTCCAGCTGGGCCATGAATTCGTCGCAACGCATCGCTCGACCCCTCACACCACGAGGCGCTCGACAGCCTCGTCCCCGTGTGGGCACAACGTAGCACGCAGGTGGTCGATCCGCGACGGGAAAGGCGACGGCTGGATTCAGCCGTCGCGGTCGTCGACGAAGGTGCGGTTGCGGCCCTGGCCCTTGGCCGCGTACAGGGCCTCGTCCGCCCGGTGGACCCACGACTCCAGGGGCTCGCGCACACGCCGCTCGGCCACGCCGAGGCTGGCCGTCACCCGCAGCCCCGGGACCTTGTCGTCGAACGAGAGCCCCTCGATGTCGCGCCGGAGCCGCTCGGCCACGTAGTAGCCCTCGATCATGGGCGTGTGCGGCAGGAACACCGCCATCTCCTCACCGCCCATGCGCACGGCCGGATCCCGCGTCCGCACCGCGGCGAGCAGGGTCAACGCCACCCGCTGCAGCACCACGTCACCCACCGGGTGGCCGTGGTTGTCGTTGACCTGCTTGAAGTGATCGAGGTCGAGCATGATCAGCGTGATCGGGATCTCGAGCTGCTCAGCCTCCTCGACCATCTGGGTAAGGCGCTCGTCGAAGAACTGGCGCGTCAACAGCCCGGTGAGCGGATCACGTTCGCCCCGCTCGGCGCGCTCGAGCAGGCTGCGCTGGAACTCCAGGTCGGCCTGGTCGAGCAGCTCGTACCGGACCAGCACGTCGGCCACGTGGATCTTGTCGCCGGAGCGCAGATCGATCTCGGTGACCCGATCCCCGTTGACGAACGTGCCGTTGGTGCTGCCCAGGTCCTGCAGCCGCAGGGAGGGACCGCCCGCGGTGTCGTGCACGAACACCCGGCAGTGCCGCCTCGAGATGGAGGGGTCGTCGATCCACCAGTCACACGAGTCGCGATCGCGGCCGATGAACACCGCGCGCCGCTCCACCGGGATGGGGAAGATGTCCTGGCCCGTGTGCGGGCCCTCGAGGATGGTGAACGTGGGCGCACGGCGAGACGGCTTGAACTTGGCCGGACCGGTGCCCACCACCGTCGGCTGCTCGATGCGCGCGATGGTGTCCAGCCCGCGCCCGCCGTACCGCTTGTCGCTCCCCGAGCCCACGCGTCTCCTTGCTGTGCGAGATCCGACGAGTATACCCGAATCGCCCATCAGCCGGTCAGGCGGTCCCCCACCAGGAAGGCTGCCGCGGCGAGCGCCGTACCCACGGCCAGGGCCACCCAGATGAAGGTCCGCCGCTCCCGGACACGGACCCGCGTCGTGCTCTCCGGGGCCGGCGGCTCCGCGGCCGCGGCCTTGCGCTGCGCCCGGTCCTTCTTTCGCTCCTCCCGTCGCGCCAGCTCCTCGTCCACCTGTCGCAGCAGCTCCCGCCCCACCTCGCGGCCCGCCGGCGCGCCCACCCCGCGCTCGGCCGCCGCGGCCAGCCGGCTGGCCACCTCGGTCATGTCCGCGGGCCGCTGCCCGGGCTCGACTGCCACGCACTGCCGCAGCAGCGCCTCCAGCGCCTCGTCGTCGCAGCGCCGCATCGGCTTGGGTTCGGTGGTGCGCTTGCGGTCCAGCACGGCCATCAGGTCCTCGTGCCGCGGCACCCGAAACGGGTCCATGCCCTCGACGCACTCGTACAGCAGCACGCCCAGGGCGTACACGTCACTGCGGCCGTCGATGGCGTCGCGTCGGCCGGCGAGCTGCTCGGGCGACATGTACGTGGGCGAGCCCAGCACCATGCCCGTGGCGGTCATGCGCGTGCCCGCGAGGTGGGCGATGCCGAAGTCGGTCAGCTTCATGGTGCCGTCGCGGGCGAGCATCACGTTGCCCGGCTTGAGATCCCGGTGCAGCACGCCCTGGTCGTGCAGCGCACGCACGGTCTCGGCAAGCTGGTAGCCCAGCGCCACGGCCAGCGCCTGCGGGATCCGGCGTACCTTGGCCAGCACCTCGCGCAGGGACACGCCGTCCACGTACTCCATGACGATGTTGTACGTGTCGTTGGCCCGCACCAGCTCCCGCACCGTGACCACGTTGGGGTGCTCGACCGCCGCCACCACCGTGAACTCCTGGCGGAACCGCTTGACCATGCGGGCGTCGGACACCAGGTGCGCCATCAGCTCCTTGACCGCCACCGTGCCGCCGTCCGGGGCCGTGGCCCGGTAGACCGTGCACATGCCCCCCTTGCCCAGGGGCCGCGCCTCGGCGCTGTAGGGTCCCACGTCGAAGCGGCGCACCTTGGCCTTCTTCGGCTTGTCTCGGACGGTCGTGCTGGAGCGGGCCGGCATGGCCCGTCGATGGTAGCACAGCGGGGGTTGGACCCCGCGTTGCCGCCCCTGTACCCTGACGACGACGGGAGGACAGGTGACCGGTCTACTGCGGGTGATGGGGCTGCTGTTCCTCGTCTGCGGACTCGCGGTCGGCACGCTCAGCGCCCTGCGCCTGCCCGACGCCGTGCCCGCGGGCCGCCCGCCCGAGATCGTGCACATCGGCGACTTCCAGGAGGACCCGCCCCGCTCCCACTACGTGCACCTGCGCGGCGCCCAGGCCCTGCCGTTCGCCGCGCTCACCCTGTGCCGCGGCCGCTCGGACGTGCCCCGTTTCGTGCTGGTGCCGCTGGTGGACGAGCGCCACCCGCTCAAGCAGCAGATGGAGAGCCGCGCCGGTCGGCTGGCAGTGGACGGGGAGCCCGGCCTGGATCGCTGGAACGACTACGTGGAGAGTCGGCTCGACTTCGCCGAGGTGCGGCTGCTGCTGCTCAGCGAGGACACGGGCCGATGGGCTGACGCCGCCGACGTGGCCGTGCCGCTGCAAGCCATCGAGGGCGTGGTCCGGCCGGTCCGGGGCGGCCTCGCCGACGAGGTCGTGGCCTTGCTCGACACCGAGTTCAAGAACGTGCCCCAGCGGCAGCTGATGGTCCTGTACGCTGGCGAGATCCCCCCCGAGGAAGAGGCCCTGCGCCTGCTGCTGATCCTGTCGGGCCTGGCCTCCTTGCTCGGAGTGGCCACCCTGTTCGCCACCTGGATCGTGAGGCTGCAGCGCAGGCGCCGCCGATGAACGAGCTGCTGCCGCTGACCGTGGCCGGCGCCGGCACGCTCACCCTGCTGCTCGGCGTACTGGCCACGGCCGCGCTGCTGTTCGCCCTGCGTCGCCAGATCGCGATCCGCTGGCACCGGGTGTTCGGCGAGCCGGCGGACGCCCAGCGCGCCCGCGGAGACGTGGGCGAGGCCCTCGCCCTGGACGCGGCCCGGGCCATGGCCGAGGCGTCCCCCGAGCAGGACCTGCGCGTCTACCCCGGACGCCTGTTCCGCCCCACCGAGATCGACCTGCTCGTGCTGACCCGCAGCGCCCTGTGGGTGGTGGAATGCAAGGCCTGGAGCGGGCGGCTGGTGGCGGGCGCAGACGGCTGGCTGTCGTGGTCCAGTCCGCGCCGCGGCGCGCCACGGCAGGAGCGCCGCCGCAACCCGGTGCGCCAGGCGCGGGCCCAGGCCAACACCGTGTCGAGGACCCTGGCGAAGGCGGGCCTCAAGGCGGTCCCGGTCCGGGACGTGGTCGTGTTCAGCCACCCGGACGTGGACCTCGACGGCGTTCGCGAGGAGGGCTTCGTGCTGTACCTCGACGAGCTCGCCGCGTTCTTCCGCATCGGCCCGGCCAGCGAGGGCGAGCCCCTGGACCAAGACCTGCGCGAGCACCTCGCCACGATGCTGGAGACCATGCCCGCGTGGGACTTCCTGGCCCTCGACGGGGGCGGCCGACGGGGCCGCATCACCACCGAGTTCCTGCAGGTGACCACCGCCTCGGGTGCCCACCGGGTGCCCCTGGCCGACGTGCACCAGGCCAGCTTTCGCCTGTTCGGCTGGCCGCGGCTGCGGCTGGCCGTGCAGATGCACAAGCTCGGCAGCCACGAGGCCCTCGAGGGCGTGGTGACCAACCCCACCGATCGGCTGTGGCTCAAGGAGCAGGACGGCCGCACCCGCCCCTACCCCCTGTGTGTGCTGCAGGGCTTCGTACGCGGCGGGCAGGGGCCGGCCGTGGGCAGGCCGCCCGCGGCGCTGGATCCCTACAAGGGGTAGACTGGGCCCGCAGGGAGGGAAGAGCGTGAGGACACCCACGGGTTGGCTGCTCTGCGTGCTGGCGCTGGGCCTCGGGCTGGCCTGCCCCACCCGCGAGGGCGGGTTCGACTTCGACGGCGACGGCTACCCCGACGACATCGACTGTGCGCCAGAGGACGCCTCGATCCACCCCGAGGCGGTCGAGGACTGCACGGACGCGGTGGACAACGACTGCGACGACGAGGTCGACAGCGACGATCCGGACTGCGGCACCGGCGACGACGACTCGGCCGCGACCGACGACCTCGACGGCGACGGGTACACCGTGGACGAGGGAGACTGCGACGACGGCGATCCGGCGGTCCACCCGGGCGCGGACGATGTCTGTAACGGGATCGACGACGACTGCGACGGCTTCCTCAACGAGGACAGCGAGGCCTGGGACGCCTACGAGAACGACGATCCGATGGGCTCGGACCTGGGGAACCTGACCGACACCACCCACATGCTGGGTTCGTTCCTGCAGGCGCCGGACGACGTGGACCGCTACCGCTTCCGCGTGGACGACACCTACGAGGTGGGCACCGACGACTTCGCCATCCAGGTGGAGGTGCTGCTGCCGGGCAACAACGTGGACATCATGCTGCAGCTCGAGCTCGTCGAGGACGTGGACGGTCAGCCCGGGGACGTACTGCACACCGTGAACGACGTGGGCCCGGGCGAGACCGAGACCCTGGACTTCCAGGGCCTGTCCCTGCACGACGACACCGGCGCATACGCCATCGAGGTCACCGCGCTGAGCGGGTACGATTGCGAGATGGACTACACGCTGGTGTTCGACTGTGCGGGGTGACGTCCACCTGCATCGGGGGGAGGGCGATGGACGAACGACGCCAGAACCACGGCGATGGCCCGATCGCGACCCCACCACAGAGGCGCGCGCATCGCAGGATCGGCTGCGCCTGTGGCTGTCTCCTGGCGCTCGTGATCCTGGGTTCGGCAGTCGTCGTCCCAATGGCCTGGTCGGGATGGACGGCGACGACCCAGCTCCGCAGGATGTGCGGAGAGGCTGCCGCGCTGACGCTGACGTCCGAGCAGCTCGTCGATCGCAACGACACGCAGTTGCCTGCGGCCAGGGCCCTGGGGCTGACTGAACCGCTGGAGGACCGGACCGGCCTCGAGCCGACGCCGACCCTGCCCGACGGTCGGGCGCTCGTCGGGCTGCAGGACAACGACCACTACTGGGTCGCACACCTGACCCACAGCGTCCCCTGGGTCACGCCCGAGGTGCCGCAGATGCTCGACGAGATCGGCAGGAGATTCTGGGCCGAGCTCGACTCCCGCGGCCTCGGCCGACACAGGTTCTGCATCACATCGGCGCTGCGTACGGTGCACGATCAGGACGACCTGCGAGCGACCAACGCCAACGCCAGCCGCGACAGCGCACACTTCTACGGGACGACCGTCGACATCTCCTACGTGTACTGGCAGTCCAGCCGACCGGTGGTGGACTCCACGGTGATCCGGATCACCCGCCAACGCAGCACGATCGAGGAATGCCGCGAGACGGTGCTCCGCGAGGCGATGAAACAGGTTCTGGTCGAGATGCGCTCCGAGGGATGGCTCTGGGGCCTCGAGGAAATCCACCAGCCGTGCTTCCACATCACGGCCCGTGAACGGGACTGACCGACGGGACGCTCTAGCAGTCTTCGGGGAAACTCGATTCCCAAACGATTAGGATCACTTAGGAATC
>CAZXHG010000008.1:0-82283 GCA_964639985.1 uncultured Rickettsiales bacterium | reverse complement strand
CGTCGTCGTCGTCGGGGAGGGCGTCGTCGGTGGCGGTGTCGTCGTCGTCGTCGGCGGCGGCGGCGGCGGCGGCGGTGTCGTCGTCGGCGGTGGTGTCGTCGTCGCCGGCCGAGTCGTCGTCATCACCGGTGTCGTCGTCCGGTGTGCCGGACCACCCGGTGTCGTCGTCGCCCTCACACCCGCCCACACCCGCGCAGTCCGGGTCGTCGCAGTCCCACAGCCCGTCCAGGTCGTTGTCCTGGCCGTCGCTGCACTCGGCCTCGGGATCCGTCTCCTTGACGCAGGCCAGCGGCAGCATCAGCAGCCCCAGGGCGAGGGCTAGCGCGGTTCTCATGGCGACCTCCTCCAGCCATTGTCCCACGGCCCGCGGGCCGGGTCACCGGCGGGGACGGCGCTTCTTGCGGCGGGGCTTCTCGCGGTCCCGGTCCCCGGACAGGGAACCGAACAGGTCATCCGGCGTGGTGCGCCCTGCGGCCAGGCCGGACAGGCTCTGCTGGAGCTTGCGCTCGGCGTCGTCCGGCCCATCGTCGTCACCGAGGCCACCGAAGAGGTCGTCGGGCGCCGGACCACGCGCCGGTCGGGGGCGACCGCTCCGGGACGCCTCGAGCACCATCTCGATCGGCGGCGCGTCAGCCCTCTCACGCCGGTCCCGCAGCGCCTCGAGCATCTCGCGCATACCCTGCTCGGCCTCGGTCTCGTCCCCCCGCTCCTCGCCAGCACAGCCGCCGATGCAACGCGTGGGCGTACCCCAGCCATAGGACCGGGCGTAGAGCTGGATCTCACGGGGAACCACGAAGCTGCTGCCGCAGCGGCCGCAGGTCAGGTAGCGGTCACGCACACCCCGCCGGGCCGCGCGACAGCGCGGGCAGCGTTTGGGCAGCGACAGGCCCTCGCGACGAAACCAGTCCTCCTCCTCGGGGTCGATGGAGAACGGCGCCGCGCAGTCGGAGCAGGTGCGGATCATCGCGGCCATCGTACACGACCCCCAGGATCGGGCGCGCATCTCGGCAGCGGAACCTGATAGGCTGCCCCACGCAGGGGGTTTCCCAATGTTCTCAGGCACGCTCTGGCTCATCGCCGTGGTCGCCGTCCAGCCGACCACACCACTGCTCGACTCCATGGCCACGGAACTGGATCGATCGCTATCGGTGCTGTCCGAACGGGACCAGCCGGTGCACTTCTGCGCCGTGTCCGTGACGGACGAGACCGAGACCGAGATCATGGCCACGGCGGGCACGGTCGCATGCTCCCGACAGGTCCGCGACCGCTACCTGGACGTGGACCTTCGCGTGGGCACGCCCACACTCGACAGCACCCACCCGCTCCGGGGGACGAGCAGCTGGCGTCAAAGGAGCCGCAACACGGTCCGCATCCCGCTGGAAGACACACCCGAACACCCTTTGCGGCACGCGATCTGGCACGAGATCGACGCCCGCTACCGGGAGGCCTCCCAGGCCATGGTCATGCTCGAGGCGAACCAGGCCGTGCGCGTGGAAGAGGAGGATCCGGCGCCCGACTTCGAGCCCCGCGAGCCGATCTCCGACCAGGTCGCCGTCGCTCCCATGTCCCTCGATGTCGAGCGCTGGGAGGCGGTGCTGTCCGCCATATCGGCCCGCCTGGACGCCAGCCCCAGGGTCCACACCAGCACGGCGGGCCTCCGGGCCGAGACACGCGTGGTGGACTACGTGGACTCCGAGGGCAGCCGTCTCCGGCACGGCGGTCACCATCTCCGTCTCTCCTTGACCGTGTCGGCCACGGCCGACGACGGTGACGTGATCCGGCTGGGTCGGTACCTCGACGCACACGACCCGGCAAGCCTGCCAACGCGGGAGATGATCGAGCCGTGGGCCGACGAACTGGTCGAGCGGCTCGAAGCGCAGCTCGATGCTCCTCGAGGCCAGCCCTACTCGGGACCGGTGCTGCTGCACGGCCGCGCCGCCGGCGTGTTCTTCCACGAGGTGATGGGCCACCGGCTGGAGGGTCACCGCCAGAAACGGGAGCGGGAGGGCAAGACGTTCAAGGAGTACGTGGGGCGGCCGATCCTGCCGTCGTTCATCGACGTGGTCGACGACCCCACCCTCCCCAGCTGGGACGGAACCGACCTCAACGGCTACTACCACTACGACGACGAGGGGGTGCCCGCGGAGCGAACCGTGCTGGTGGAGGACGGGATCCTGCGCGGTTTCCTGATGGGACGCTCGCCCATCGAGGGATTCGAGCACTCCAACGGCCACGGCCGCCGCTCCACTGGACGGCCGCCACTGTCGAGGATGGGCAACACGATCATCGAGGCCGAGCAGGGCCTGCCGCCCGACCGGCTGCGCGAACTGCTCCTGGAGGAGGTGCGGCGCCAGGGCCTGGAGTACGGCATCGTGGTCGAGGAGATCGACGGCGGCTTCACGAGTACGGGCCGCGTCTGGGTCAACTCGTTCAACGTGCGCGCACGCACCTGCTGGCGCGTGTATGCCGACGGTCGGCCCGACGAGCTCGTGAGGGGGATCGACCTCATCGGCACACCCCTGGAGGCCTTCGGCAACGTGATCGCCGCGGGCGACGATGCCGAGGTGTTCAACGGGTGGTGCGGCGCGGAGAGCGGCGCGGTGCCGGTCGCGTCGGTCAGTCCGAGCATCCTGTTGAGTTCGCTGGAGTTCCAGCTCAAGGAGAAGGGCAGCGACCGCCCACCCCTGCTGCCCAAGCCCGCCGACGCCTCCGTGGAGGTGATCCCATGAGCGGCCGCCCGGCGCTGGCGTTGCTGTTGCTGGCCGCGATCCTGCTCGCGCGGACCTCGTCCGCCCAGCCCACGGACCACGTGCTCGGTGCACTCGAGGTCGAACTGTCCCGCGCGATGCTCGACCTGCGGCTGCCCGACAGCCCGACCCCCTACCACCTGCGGTACCACGTCATCTCCGTGCAAGACGTGTCCGCGGTGGCCTCGTTCGGCGCGTTGCTGCAACGGCAGGAGGAGCAGGACAACAAGCTCGGGGTGGAGGTCCGCGTGGGCAGCCCCGCATTCGACAACACCGGCCTGGGCGGCTGGGAGACCGGGTTCAGCTCCCAGCCGCTCCCGCGAGATCTCACCTCGCGCAGCGTGAGGCTGGCCGCATGGTCCCTGACCGACCGCGCATTCAAGGATGCGGTCGAGCAGATGGCACGCAAGGCCGCGGCCTGGTCGCCCCCGCCCGATCACCCGGGCGACTTCCAGCTGCGGGGCGCCACGATCTCCGACCATGGCACGGAGGCGAGAACGGACGCCGACGCCCTGGTCGAGCAGGTGCGGCAGCTGTCCGCAGCCTTTCCCGACGACCTGGGCCTGGAGCGGGCCGAGGTCCACCTCGCACACACCGCGGGCTGGATCCTGACGGTGGACACCGAAGGCTCGCGCTCCGTCCGGCCCCAGGGCGAGACCGCGATCGTGGCGGTGGCGCACGTGCGCACGGACGACGGCATGCTCTTGACCGATCACCGGCTGTGGCTCGTACGACGACCGGACCAGCTGCCGCCGGGTGATTCCATGGCGGTGATGGTCGAGCGGATGGCGAGAGAGCTGGCCTCCCTGCGCGATGCCCCCGCCATGGAGGAGGAGTACGTCGGCCCGGTCCTGTTCCAGGACAGCGCCGCCGTGGACCTGTTCCGGTACCTGCTGGTCCCCCAGGTCGAGGGCACACCTGCAGAGATCCCGTTCAAGACCGTGATCGGCGGGATCGGCGGGGGTTCGAGCCTGATGCCCGCCGACGCCAGCACGGCGCGGCTGGGCAGGCGGGTCCTGCCGGCCGGGTGGAGGGTCACGGACGATCCCACCGGGGACACCGACCACGCGGCCGGTTTTTCCGCCGACGCCGAGGGCACACCCGCCAGCGCGGTCGACCTGGTGACGGACGGGATCACGCGGGACCTGTTGATGTCCCGCATCCCCCGCGAAGGAGTGCCCGCCACCAACGGCCACGCCCGCGGCTGGCCCGGCGACCGCCTGTGTGGCCGGGCCGCCCTGCTGACAGTGGAACCGGATCGGCAGCTGAGCCGCCAGCGGCTGCTCAAGCTGGCCCTGCAGCAGGCCCGCTCCTACGGCCACGACCACGTGCTCGTGGTCCGCCGCCTGGTGGACGAGCCGAGCGCGGGCCTGGGACGCCGGCCCTCCTTCATCCGCATGATGGCCGAGGCGGACGAGACACTCCGGCTGCCGCCACCGATCTCGATCGTGCGCGTCTTCGCCGACGGCCGCGAGCAACCTGTCCGCGGTGCGGCCTTCGCGTCCGTGCACCGCTGGGTGCTGCGGGACATCGCCGCGGCGGGGCCGGCCGTGGAGGGGACCTGGTACGCGCCGAACGAGCTCGGGGGAGACCGCTTCACGGTCACGTCGGGCCTACCCACGTTCACGCGGGCCGCGGAGGTGCTGGTGGGGGAGATGGAGTTGGTGCCGGTCGGGGGCGATCCGGACGAGCGGCCGGTGGTGCCGCCGCCCGTTCCGTGATCAGCGCAGGTGCCGCTTGCCCCGCACGGGCGCGACCTCGCCCTCGGCCGCCTGGCTCGGCAGGTAGATCGTGCCCTCGGAGTTGACGGCCTCGCCCAGCCGGATCGAGGGACGCCGGACCTGCTCCGGCCTCATGATCTTCTCGCAGGAGCGCACCGCGGAACGGTACAGCCGCGCCGCGTCCCGGTCGGACAGGGTGCCATCCGACTCGGCCTTGCCCTCCATCATGTGGAGCCGGTTGACCTCCTGCTGCAGCGCGACCAGCTGCACCAGGCTGAGGTCCTCGCGTTCCGCGTCGCGGAGCATCTCCACCGCGGTCGTGTCGATGTCCTCGGGAGCCACCGGGGCCCGGGTGGCGGCCGTGGCCACGCCGTCGGCGTTGGTCGCGACCGGCCGACCGCGCTTGGCAGCCAGCGCCGAGGTCGCGGGCAGCGCGACCAGCACGGCGATGATCAGGGTGTGCTTGAAGATCGTCATGTCATCCACCTCCACGAGCAATCGTGCAGGCTTGGACGGTGTGGACGACCCGGATCTTCAGCAGAATCTACAGCAGAGAACGACCGCGGGTGTTCGGGCAGGCGCTAGAAGGGCACGGCCTCGACGGAGGCCACGCCGGGCACCTTCTCCTTGAGCATGCGCTCCACGCCCATCTTCAGCGTCATCATGGCGCCCGGGCAGCCGGAGCACGCACCCAGCAGGCGCACGCGCACCACGCCCTCGTCGGTCACGTCCACCAGCGCGATGTCGCCGCCGTCCGCCTGCAGGTGGGGCCGGATCTCCTCGATGACGGAATTCACGTTGTCCATGTCGACAGCCATGTCGCCTCCTGTGCGCCGCTGGACAGGGCCCACGGCCCACGCAACATAAGGACGCCCCCCGGATCAGGCAAGCAACTTTTTCAGGGGGTCGGAGCCACCAGGAAGCGGGCGAAATGGTAGGCCATGCGCGTGGCGATGGCGGGTACGTGATCCGCGAGCCGGTGGTCCCCGCCGTCGAACACCTGGGTGTGGGCGCGGTCGCCCAGCAGGTGCACGAGCAGCTCGGAGTCCTGCGGCGGCACCACCTCGTCGGCGGTGCCCCAGATCACCAGCCCCCGCCCGCGGAACGCCCTCGCCTCCTCCCGCACCACGGACCAGAACCGCATGGGTGTGGCGATCCCGGCCCAGCACGATGCCTCGTACCGTGCGGCCGCCACCAGGCTGACCGCCGCGCCCATGGAGGAGCCGGCGAACGCCAGGTCCCGGTGGCCGGGTCTGGCGTCGTCCAGCCAGTCCACGACCGCGTCCACGTCCGCCACCCGCCGCTCCACGTCGATCGGCTCATGGGCCCCCTCGGAGTCCCCGCAGCCGGCGTGGTCCAGCCGCAGCGCGGCCATGCCCTCGGCCTGCAGTCGCAGCGCGATGTTGCGCGCCTTTCCACGTCGGTGGGCCTCCATGCCGTGGCACAGGATCACCACCGGCGCGGTCGGGTCGCCCGGCACGGGGTGGAAGGTCAGCGCCAGCCGTTCTCCGGCCGCGTTGGTCGCCCAGCTGTCGATCTCGAGGTCGGTCACGCCCCAATTATCCACGAACCTGCATTCTGCTGCGTTCCAGCTGCGGGGCCGTCAGGGCCCCCCGCGGTCGGCACACCCCTTGCAGTCGACTGTGGACAACCCGGGGCACGGGAACGTGGAGCGACCAGGATGCGACGGACGATCGAACGGACCTCGACCCTCATCTTCGCCGGCGCGGTGCTGGCGGGCGCCGTCGGGTGCTCGAAGCAGGCCGCGCTCACCCCCTTCGAGAGCTGCGAGGAGCTCGAGGAGTACATCGAGGACCTGGCGTTCTCGGAGTACACCTTCCGCGGCAGCAGCTTCCGCGGCATCTCCATGCCGTCCGTGGGCGCGCCCATGGCTGACATGGCCATGGAGGCGGACGATGCCGCCATGGGCAGCGGGTTCACCGGCGGCTGGGGCGATGACGACGACGGGGACTACTACTCCAGCACCAACACCCAGGAGTCGGGCGTGGACGAAGCCGACTTCGTCAAGAACGACGGCGGCCACATCTTCATGCTCAACGGCTACGACCTGGTCGTGCTCGACGCGTGGCCCGCCGAGGAGCTGGCCGAGGTGGGCCGGCTGACCCTCGAGGGCTACCCCGAGGCCATGTACCACGACGAGGACACCCTGGCCGTGCTGTCCCACCTGTACGACCAGGCCGCGCCCGAAGGGGAAGACGAGACCGACGTGACCCTGCGGGACTTCGTGACCAAGATCACCATCGTCGACGTGAGCGATCGCGCGGCCCCGGAGGTCACCCGCGAGGTGTACGTGGAGGGCTCGCTGTACGACTCCCGGCGGGTCGACGACCGGCTGTACCTGGTCACCTACCGTGACCTGGCCGAGATCCCGCTGCGGAACACGGTGGCCAGCGCCGACCTGTCCAACAACGAGATCAAGGACCGGGTCCGCGAGACCACCCTCGGCGAGTGGATGCCCCGCCGGCTGGTCAACGACCGCAGCGGCGCGGACTGGACCCTGGCCCAGGAGGACGCCTGCGCCTGCACCGACGTCTACAAGCCCGCGCGCAAGGGCGGGCTGGAGATGATGTCCGTGCTGGCCCTGGACATCTCCGATCCGGACAGCGAGGTCACCGGCACCTCGGTGCTGGCGGGCACGGGCGAGGTCTACGCCACGGCCGACAGCCTGTACATGGCCGTGTACGAGCCGGACCAGGGGCCCTTCCGGGTCACCTCGGGCGGCTTTGGCACGCGGATCCACAAGTTCGACCTCGAGGGCGGCCCCGACCACCCGGCGTACGAGGCCAGCGGCCGCGTCCGCGGCTGGACCCACAGCTCGTTCTCGATGGACGAGGCGGACGACACCTTCCGCATCGTGACCACCAACCACACCGGCAACTTCGACGCCAGCGGTGACGCCACCGGCCTCTACGTGCTGGAACAGAACGGCGACGAGCTCGACGAGATCGGCCACGTGGACGGCATCGCCCCGGGCGAGGACGTGTACGCGGTGCGGTTCGTGCACGACACGGCCTACGTGGTCACGTTCCTGCAGATCGACCCGCTGTTCACCATCGACCTGACCGATCCGGAGCGGCCCGAGGTGCTCGGCGAGCTGGAGGTCACCGGCTTCTCCACCTACCTGCACCCCCTGGACGACGACCACCTGCTCGCCGTGGGCGAGGCCGTGGACCCCTCCGGCGTGCAGATCAGCCTGTTCGACGTGTCCGACCTGACCGCGCCCGCGCTGCAGGACCGGGAGATCGTGGAGACGGGCTGGAACGGGTCGGAGGCGATCTACGACCACCACGCCTTCAACTACTACCCGCCCCTGGAGCTGCTGGCCCTGCCGATCAGCGAGTCCCCCTACTGGGGCGAGGTCGACTACGCCGGTCTGTACATGTACGACGTGGACGTGGTCGACGGGCTGCAGTTCAGCGGCGCCATCGACGTGAGCATGCTCATGGACCCGGCCGTGGAGGAGTACTACGTGCAGTACTGCGCCCAGGTCCGCCGCAGCGTGATGATCGAGGACGTGGTCTTCGCCGTGGCCTCGGGCGGCGTGGTGGCCGCGCAGGCGGACACGCCGGACGAGCCGCTGGCCGTGCTGGCGTTCCCCGACCTCGGCACCTGCGACGAGCCCTGGGAGTGGTGGGCCACGACAACCGACGAGGTCGTCTGGTAGCCCCGCCCCTCCTCCCGCCTCCCCGGTTGCACCGGCCCGCCATCCACGGCACAGTGGCCCCATGGTCGAGGCCACCGCCAGCAAACGCCGTCCCCGCTACGAGGAGGAGGTGCCCTCACAGCAGGAACTGGTGAAGCGCCGCGAGTCCCTGCAGGTGCGCCACGGGGACAACGTCAGGCGCGTGGCCGACCTGGCCCGCGTGCAGCGGGAGCTGTCCGCGGACATGGGGACCGACCTGGGCGCGATCCGCGACCAGGCCAGCCTGCTCGACGAGCTCGAGCGGCGAGCCACAGATACCTCGCTGCTGGCCGTACTGACCCGGGCCTTCGCCCGCCGCAACGCAATCCTCGAGCGCCGTAGCGTGGCCGAGGGGCTGCTGCACAAGTACGAGCGGGCCAGCCGCTGCCTGCGGCGCGCGTCGGCGTTCTCCGACGAGCTGCGCGCGTGTGCGCTGGAGCTGCAGCAGCACGTGGACGCACTGCACGAGCAGGTGGAGGTGGCGTCGAGGGACTGCAAGCGGGCCGCGACCGCCATCGTGGCCCTGGACGCGGCCATCCAGCGGCTGGAGGCCGGCAGCGACGAGGCAGACCAGGCCCTGCTCGAGCGGCGGCTGGACGACCTGCGCTTCCGGCTGCGCTCCGAGACCCTGGCCCTGGAGCTGTTCGAGGCGTCGCGGGACCTGGCCATGGGCGAGCAGCCGTCCACCCGCGCGCTGCGCGACACCGTGATGGAGCTGCACGAGGAGATGGCCCGCTTCGTGCTCAACGCCGAGTCCGCGGTCAACACCGCGGGCCGGCGGATCCAGGCCCTGGGCATGGCCGCGGACGCGCCGACCGTGGTGGGCGAGCTGCGCGAGTCCATGGCCGAGCTGGGCCAGGCCATGGAGGCCACCGAGCGGTACGTGGAGCAGGCCCAGCACCTGCTGACCCACGTGCTGCCCGACCTCAACGCCGAGCTGGAGAAGCGCGCAGCCGTGGACGGCACGCTGCTCGTGGACGACCTCGACGCGATCAGCCGCGAGCGCTCGCGGGAGCTGGCGCGGCGGGCGCTGCGCGAGGCAGCCGAGGCCGAGGTCGAGGCCCTGACCGGGGGCGAGGCCTAGATCCCCATGCAGCTGACGGGCGCACAGGCGGGGCCGTACCTGCGCGCGCTGCAGGCGGGCCTGCACGCGCTGGCGCCCAACGACGACTACGTCCCGGTGGGCGAGGCCCTGGCCCACCTGCAGGCGCTGGATCCGCGGCTGTCCGGCACGTTGCTGCTGCCCGCGGAGGTGGATGACCGCTCGGGCCTGCCCGCGTTCGTGTGGCTGGAGCGGGCGCTCGCCGAGCAGTCCCTGGCTCGAGCCGGGGATGCGGCCGCGGACGGGGCGGTGGAGACCGAGGAGGAGGCGGAGCGGCTGGCGCGGCTGGATCCGGAGCTGGCCGAGCGGATGCGGGCGAGGGTGGCGCTGCACGCGCACCTGAGGCGCCACGATCTGCTTCCCACCTCGCGGCTGGTGGTGCGACCTCGTCGGAGGGGTGCGGTCGAGGCCTACCGCGCCGCGTACGACAGCCTGTCCGCCACCGGCCTGTGGGTGCGGGCGCGGTTGGAGCTGGAGGGACCGCGTGGATGGGCCGCCGGGCTGCTGGACACGCGACCCGACGGCTCGGTGCGGACCGACGCGGGCATGCAGCACCTGCTCGCGCGCCACGTGAACACACCGCTGCTGGGCATGGTGGCCCAGCTGGCCGCGGGCAGCGGGGCACGGATCACGCGACTGGCGCGATCCGTGGTGGGCCCGTTCTGGTTCCCTGGGTTCCCGCGGCCGAGGCAGGTGCCGGAGGCGTTGGGGCGGGGTTTGTTGCTACATCTGTACACAGAGGTGGTGGGGGCGGATGTGGTGCATTCGGCGCACCGGGATCCGCTGCACGCGGGCGACCCCGACGAGGAACCGCCAGAGGGTTGTGGGATCTACCGGGAGCGGCGATTCGCGGCGTCGCCCGCGCTGGTGGGGGTGCTCCGGGACTGGAGTCGGGCGCAGGGATGTGATGTGGCGGTGGTGGCGCTGGCGCCGAGGTGACGAAGGGGTCGTTTCCCATGCGTCTCCGTCACGCCGCAAATACCCTTGCAATATCAATCACTTATAAGATCGACGAATCCATCCGGACCACAAATGGCCCACAAGCACGGTCTCCGCAACGACCAACTTCAGGGTGGTTGGCGAAACGAACACGGCGAAGTGAGTCCCGATGCGGCTGCAGAGGACGAAGAACTCCGGTCTCAACGCCCGGCAAGGACCTCGCCGAGCCGGCTGATCAGCTCGGGAGCCTGCTCAAGAAGGTAGTCCCGTACGACTCGAACCCGGTCAGGAGTTCGAGCCAGGAGTGCGCGGACATCCTCTCGGTCACGAACCCGGTTGGCATCGAGCTTCAGCAGGACCAGCCCCCGAAGCGAGATGACCGGGACGTCGTCTTCCAGTCGAAGCTCTTCGACGAGGCCCGGGTACTTGTCCGGGACGCTCATGACGTCGGTCTCGCCCACGACCGCGACGTCCCTGATCTCGTCCCTGTAGACGAGGACTGGGGAGGTGCTGGCGAACGCTTCGGGGCCGACCAGGAAGTCCACGTCTCTGGTCGCTCGCGGATGACCGTGCACACCGACTGCGAGCCCCCCGATCAACACGTGAGGAACCTCCAGCTCCCGCAACAGCCGGGAAACCTCACCGGCATGCCGGAGGAGCGTCGGAGATACGACCTCCTTCAAGGCATCGAAGCTGCTCATGAGGCCTCTCCGACGAGCGCGAGCGATCCGTTGTCGTAGCGGACGACGCGGACCTCTCGGTTCCCCCGCTGGCGCTCCGCGTCAGGTGGGATCATCTCGAGGGGATCTCGAGGGAGTGAGGGCGCAGGCTCTGGATCGGTCGGATCCGGAGGACGAAGACGCATCACGCCATCGGGTGTCAGGAGGACGTCCGGATCCGGTACCCAGGGCTTCACCTCGTCGACGCACTCCAGGTGATCGGCAATCCGCCGCTCGTCGAACTCCACCTGCATCAGCAGCCACCAACGTGCTGGCACGCCGAAGAAGGCACCCAGCCGCGCAGCCATCTCCGGCGTCATGCGCTGTTCTCCGGCGATCAGGCGTCCGACCGTGCTGCGGTTGACCCCGATCTGCATCGCCAGATGGTTGGCCGTAATCGCCAGGGGTGTCATGAAGTCCTCGAACAGGATCCTGCCTGGGTGCTTGACCATGTCGCCTCCATCACCAATGTTGCGCGATACGCAACACCTGTCAATTCCTGGAGTCGAGGTGAAGAGCTTGTCCACGCTGTCCGATTAGTGCTCTCTGCGACTCATCCAGCCCACAAATGGCCCACAAGCTCCACGCGCCTCCACGCTGCTCGAGGCGGTTCCAGGCTCCTCGATGTCCCTCGGCTGCCCGCCGACGTCGCCGGTGTTCCCCCGAACAGCCCCGCAGTCCCTCGCTCGCCCCCTCCCCTCCCGAAACCCCCATGCGTCTCCGCCACCCCCCTCGCCGCCCCCCTCCTGCACGGAAATTCCATCGCGAAGACACGGAATCACCAACTCCGTCGGGTAGACCAGTTCGCGGAGGTGGCATGCCGATCCAAAGGACCGAACCAGGGCTGCGGCGAACGCGGTGCATGCTCGTGATCGTCGCCGGGGGGCTCTTCGTCTCGGCCGTCACGATCTGGCCCATGGAAGCGGAGCTCGAGCTGGCGCTGCGCGTGCTCGGAGCGACGCCCGGCCTGGCAGACCTGCAGTCGTTCCTCACCACGACCCTCGAGGGCTTGCGGGTGACCCGGGACCACTATCCCATGCTCCTGTACACCGGGGACTGGCTGGCGTTCGCCCACATCGTGCTCGGCGTGCTGTTCCTGCTCGCGACCAAGGACCCGGTCCGCAACGTGCTGGTCGTCAGGTTCGGGCTGCTGTGCTGTGCCGGTGTGCCATTGCTGGCGGGCGTGTTCATCCCGCTGCGGGGCATCCCGGGGGTGTGGTTCCTGGTCGACGCGGCATTCGCCCCGGCGTGCGCCGTGCCGCTCCTGATCTGCCTGCGCGACATCCGATCGTCCAGGACCAGCGGCGGCTCGACGTGGGTGTCCGATTAGCCCGCCTCAGGCTCCACGCACAGGCGCCACATCGCGAGCGTGAGGATGAGCCAGGATGCGGTTCGCCCGGGGCCCCTCTCAGCCCCCCGGCCCGAGTCGCTCGCTGGCCTGTGACGCATACAGACTGCCGGGGTGGTGTTCCAGGAAGCGTTGCAGGGTCTGACGCTCTCCGTCGGTGCGGCCGAGCGCGCCCAGGGCCCCGGCCTCACCCCACTCGGCCTCCTCCAGCAGCGGGCCCGCGGGCGCGCGTGCCGCATACTCGCGGAAGGAGACGAGCGCCTGTTGCGGGCGTCCGAGCCTCTCCAGCTGGATCTGCGCCAGCGGAACGAGGCACATGGTCGACTCCGACGAATCCGGGTGCTCCACGATGACCTGCTCGTATGCGGCCGCCGCTCCGGACCAGTCCCCTTCGAGCCGTCGCTGGCGGGCCAGGGCCAGCAGTTCCTCGATCGCAGTAGGGGATTCCGCCGGGGCGATCACTGCATCGATTCCGGCGTCGTGTTCCTCATCGATGTGCACATCAGCTCGAGCAAGGAGCGCCGCGTCGGCCTCATCCGCCGGGGTCGGTGCATCGTGAGGCACCTCGGCCGGGAGGTCCGGAGCGATGGGATCGAGGCCTACGGCCGGGGCCAGAGCTGTCTCGCTCCCACTCTCGCCGGCAGCGGCAGTGGATTCCGGAGTCTCGACTCGTTGCACGGTGTCGGCGGTCGTCTCCTGGCGATCCTCGGTCCACACGGCCACGACGATCGCAGTGGTTGCCGCAGCGGCGGCGACGATCGCGATCGTCGATCCGGCGCCCGTGAACAGCGCTGCGATCCTCCCGATGCCCCTCACCCGCGGGCGAGTGGCGGCAGCGACCACCGCGTCCGCCCATCCCTCGTCCGCGGGATCGTCGGGTGTGGATCCGTCGCCCAGTCGTACCACCTCTTCATCGAGCTGGATGGCCAGTGCGCACGACGGGCACTCCTCCGCGTGCGCTGTCAGGAATGCCTGATCCCGGGCCGCGAGTTCCCCCTCCTCGCAAGCCACCTGATCCAGCAGCGCCACGAATCGCCTGCAGTCTGGAGCGCTCATCAGGACCTCCTCAGGTCGAACAGTTCACCCACCCGCGCGTCGGCCAGGGCCAGCTGCCGCATGCGCGCCCGGCCCTGGCGCAGCAGGTAGCGCACCGACCAGGCGTTGCGGGCCATGATCTCCGCGACCTCGACCACGGTGTGGCCCAGCACCAGCTTGAGCACCACGGCCAGCCGCTGGTCGGCAGGCAGCTGCGCCAGCAGGTCACGCACGCAGTCCCGACGGAGGTTGCCGCCGCACTCGTCGTACCCGTCGAGGTCGTTGTCGATCTCGTCGAGCGGCAGCACGCCGTCGCAGTCGTTGTCACGACCGTCACACAGCTCGTCGGCGCCGGGGTAGACGTCCGCGTGGGCGTCGTTACAGTCGCCGGACTCGACCGTCCAGCCGTCCGCGTCGAAGTCCTGCTCGGCCCACTGGTCCGCGGCCACGGTGGTGTGCTCGGTGCAGCCCGGCGCGATCGCGGCGAGCGCGGTCGTGAGCAAGCAGCACAGACCCTGGTTCGGGTGGTTCATGTCTCCCCTCCGTCGGCAGGCCGATCCGATGGCTCTACAGATACAAGTGCCCCCGCGCGCGGAAGTGGGCGTGGAAGATCAACGGAGTCCGATCCGGAGTCCGACCGCCAGGTGTGGCTGGACGCGACGCGGGGCAAAGATCACGGTTCGCGCGCCTCCCTCGATCACGTCGTAGTCCTGGTTGAGCGCGAGGATCCGCGTACCCACGCCGACGGTGACATGCAGCCACGGCGCCGGAGACCCTTCGATACCGGATCCCGACGGCACGGATGCCGAGGCACGCGGTTGCACGGATTCGTTCTGGCCTGCCTCGCTGCCCCCTGGTAGCGTGATCATGTCGGTCTCCGGGGAGAGGCCAACGAAGGGCACCATCCCTTTCACCCGCTTGAGGCCCGAACCCTGAACCCCGTTGCCGGGCGCATCCCCCCCCCAGCGCCTGGCGACACCAGGGTTCGGGCCACCCTTCGAACGGGATCGACACCCACTCCCGGATACACCCCGTCGTCCCCGTCGTCGCGGTCCATGCCCGGTGATGTGAGCGGGGGCGCGTGCCAGCGTTGGCGATGTTCAGGACCGCGTCGTCCGGCGTACCCACGCACGGGGTGAAGACCAGGGCCTGGGCGGCAGCGGACGGAGGCCCGTTGACGGCGTCAGCCGGCAGCCCCTACATCACTCGAACTCCAGCTCTCCACCACCTCGCACGCATCACTCCCCCCCGAACACGTCGCCCAGGCCGAACAGGAGGACGTCCCCCGACGCCACGCGCTCCTGCAAGCCGGGATCCATCGAGCCGGTCTCGCCCGTCTTGTCGGCCATCTCCATCCGCTCGTCGCCCGTGAACAAGGCCAGGTGAACGGTCCGGGCTGTGGGGAGGGAGCGGAGCGCTGCGTCCAGATGACTCTCCAGCTGCTGGAGGTCGTGCCGGTCGACGGAACCCCACTTGCACTCGCCCAGCAGCAGCTCGCCGTCGGAGCCGACGGCCACGACGTCGATCTCGTGGTCTCCACCGCCGTCCCACCAGGCCCCGACCTGGATGGGTGTGAAGGGAAGGAGGCGCTGGTCAGGGTTCACCTGCGCCTGCCGAGCCACGAAACGACGGCACGCGTCCTCGAATACCTCCCCCATGAGGCCGTCGAGGTGCGGTTCGATCATGGTCCGCCAGATCGTCGTGGCATCGACCAGCTCAGCCGTGCCGTCGACCTGCAACGGAGCGATGTAGCGGTGCCAGAACCGCAGATAGGGATCGGCCAGCCGGTACCGCACCAGCTTGGGGCTGGGCTTGCGGCGCCTGGACACGGGGGCGACGGTCTCGACGATGCTCATGTCCTGAAGCCACTTCAGCGGCCGGCTCAACGAAGCGCTGTCCTTGCCTACCCGAGATGCGATGCGGCTCCAGGTGTGGTTCCCACCGGCGATGGCGTCGACGATCGCATAGTGCACCGTGGCCTCGCGCAGGAACGCGTCGAGGACGTGGGACGCCTCGTCGAACAGGCGGCCCCGGGGGTCGATCACGTGACGCACGACGTTGTCCTCGAGGGTGTCCTTTGCCTCGATCAAGGCCAGCTGGCCCGGAAGCCCGCCGAACACCGCGTGGGCGCGCAACCGATCGCGGGGCGACCAGCCACGCGCGAACTCCGCTGCCTCGTCGTGGCCAAACGGCCGGACCATCAACTGGGCCGTACGCCGCCCGTGGAGGGGCTGGTCGCCGCCGGTCAGGCGCTTCATCGACGAGATGAACGAGCCGCAGAGCACCACGGTGATGTTGCCGTGCACGAACTCGTGGTCCCAGGCCGACTGCAGGATCGACGGGAGCGCCGGCGCGACATCCGCCAGGTAGGGAAACTCGTCGATCACCAGCAGGATCGGCTCCCGACGCGCCCGGGCAGCCAGGTAGTGCAGCAGGCTCTCCCAGTCGGCGAATGCAGCCCCCCGCTGGAGGCCCTCGTCTCCGTGCCGCTGCCCCACGCACTGGCTCAGCGCCCGGAGCTGGTCCGCCTCGGAACGGCGCGTGGCCTGGTAGTAGATACCGTCGTGTCGGTCGACGAAGCGCGCCAGCAGGAAGCTCTTGCCGACCCTGCGCCGTCCCATGACCATCACCAGCTCGGGTCGATCGCTGGCCGCGCACCGCTGGAGGGTGTCCCACTCCCGGGTACGGTCGACCAGGTCTCTGTCACGCGAAGACATCGCCGGACTCCGTTACTTACTCTTCTGTAAGTTACACTGCTGTAAGTTTCGGCGCAATCAGAAGAACGCAGACAGCGGGTGCACTCCACCACGGCACGGCGTCAGGATCTGTCGTTCAGTCCCTGATGCACCGCACCGAGTACCCGAACTCGATGTTGTTGTGCAGGGTCTCGGCGGTCTCGTCCTCGCGCGTGAACTTGGCCACCCAGGTCTCGATGCCACTGTAGTCGGTGGAGGTCCAGTACCAGCCGAACTCGCCGTCGTAGTCGGGGTTGTGGGCCCCGTCCGAAATCCGGCCGCAGTACCACGCGTCGAACCCGGAGCTGCCCAGCACGGCCATCAGCTCGATCTCGTCGCCGCTGAACTGGCCCAGCAGCTGGTTCCAGTCTGTCAGCGACGGCACGCGCCAGCCCCCCGGGCAGATGCCCTGGGAATCGTCGTCCCAGGCCATCACCTCGTTCCAGGTGTACAGCCCGCCACAGCGTCCCTCGCAGTACGTCTCGGCCGCGTCGTAGCACCACCGCTCGACCACCCCGTTGTCAGTCATGTCGCCGTCGATGGTCTCGCCGGTCTTGAGGTTCTCCCCCATCCAGCACTGACCCCCGATCTGGATCGTGGAGTACGTGTACCCGCTGATGTCCGTGGGGTCCTCCACCCCCGGACAGGACGAGTCGTCCGAGTCGTCGTCAGCCACGTCGTCGTCGGCCACGTCGTCGTCGGCCGTGGCGTCGTCGTCCGCCACGTCATCGTCCGCCACGACGTCGTCATCGTCGTCGTCCTCGGCAGGTGGGCAACCGACCGCGAGGACCAGCCCCAGGACCAACCACCGGTGTGCGCGCGTCATCCACTCTCCTCCATGGGGCATCAGCGTATCACCTGCCAGCCGGTCACGAGCCCCACCATCCCTGCTCCATCCCGTACCTCCCTGTCGCGCCGATCCTGCGCAGTTCCCGGCCGACGCGGGTCCACGGACGCCGATCCGGATTGGCCCGGGTCTTGCACGAAGGCCGGGCGGTGGGCAGCGACGAGGAGGATGGCGGCCAGGCAGACCGAAGGAACCGACCGAGATGACCCGAAAGCACCGTTGGGCACGCCCCGACGACCACGACGACGCGGAGATCACGGCCTCGACCCACGGCTTGGTCGACCCGCCGCCCGAGACCGGAGCGCCGGTGGGCATCACCTTGACCGTGCTGCAGGGGGACGCCAGCGCGCCGGTGTTCCTGCTCGACGGCTCGGGCGGCGTCATCGGCCGGCACCACGCGGCCGAGGTGCAGCTCCTGGACCCCACGATCTCGCGCGAGCACGCGCGTGTAGCGGTCGTGGATGGCGTGTTCACCATCGAGGAGTTGGGCAGCTCCAACGGCACGACCGTCGACTGCCGCTGGGTGGAAGGCAGGGTGCAGCTGCGCGACGGCTGCCGCATCCGGCTGGGCGGCTACACCACCTTGCAGGCCACGGTCGTGGACGAGGCCGGCGCCCGGTCCGTGCGCACGATCCAGGAGCAGATGTTCACCGACGCGCTGACCCGCACGGGCAACCGCCGGCTGCTCAAGCAGCGGCTGCGCGAAGAGATGAGCTACACCCTGCGCCACGGCACGCCGTTCGGCATCCTGATGGCCGACATCGACCACTTCAAGCAGGTCAACGACCGCCACGGTCACGCGGTCGGAGACCGGGTGCTGGCCGAGGTGGCGCGCGTGCTCAAGGAATCGGTGCGGGACGAGGACTCGGTCTACCGCTACGGGGGCGAGGAGTTCTGCATCCTGCTGCGCGGGGTGACCCGTGGAGGCCTCGACATCGCGGCAGAACGGATCCGCGTGGGCCTGGAGTACCTGGCGGTGCCCACGGACCAGGGTCCTGTCCGCCTCACCGCCAGCATCGGCGGCACCTGCCTGGACGCCGAGGAGGCCGTGATCCTGGTCACCATGGACACCGAGGGTGACGAGGACCACGACGAGCTGCACGGTCACATCCTGCTGGAGCAGGCCGACATGGCCCTGTACGAGGCCAAGCGCAACGGCCGCAACCAGGTGGTCGTCCGCTGACGACGTCTGGCCCGGACGCACACCCTTTCACTGGAGGTCGAGAGCATGTCCCTGGCAAGGAAGATGAGCGCGGAGTTCGTCGGCACGTTCTGGCTGGTGTTCGGCGGCTGTGGAGCGGCCGTACTGGCCGCCGCATTCCCCGGCGTGGGCATCGGCCTGCTCGGGGTCTCGCTGGCCTTCGGCCTGTCCGTGCTGACCATGGCGTACGCCATCGGGCACGTGTCCGGCTGCCACCTCAATCCCGCGGTCACCCTCGGGCTGTGCACCGGCGGGAGGATCGACATCCGCGAGGTGCCCGGCTACGTGCTCGCGCAGCTGGGCGGGGCCACGCTGGCCGCGGTGGTGCTGTACTTCGTGGCGAGCGGGGCTCCCGGGGGCTACGACCTGGCGGCCGGGCTGGCTGCCAACGGATACGGCGACCACTCCCCGGGCGGCTACTCGATGGCGTCCGCGTTCGTGGCCGAGGTGCTGCTGACCGCGATCTTCCTGTTCGTGATCATGGGCGCGACCGACAGCCGCGCGCCCGCCGGGCTGGCGCCCCTGGCCATCGGCATGGCCCTGGTGCTGATCCACCTGGTGGGGATCCCGGTGACCAACCTGTCGGTCAACCCGGCGCGCAGCACCGGCCCGGCGATCGTGGTCGGCGGCTGGGCCCTGGGCCAGCTGTGGTTGTTCTGGGCTGCCCCGCTGCTGGGAGGCGTGGTCGGGGCGCTGCTCTACCGGGAGGTCGCCCGGGACGAGGACGGCCGCTGAGCCCGGCGCCGCGGGCTCAGCCCACCACCGGGGCCACGTCCGGCAGGATCACGGTGAACGTGGCCCCCTCCTCCAGCGAGCTCTCCACCTCGATACGGCCTCCGTGTTCCCGCACGATCCCCGCGCTCACGGACAGTCCCAGACCTGTCCCGCTTCCCGGCGGCTTGGTGGTGAAGAAGGGCTGGAACACGCGGTCCACCGCGTCCGCGGCGATGCCCGGACCGTCGTCGGCCACGGTCAGGCGGATCTGGCCATCCGAGCGACGGCCCCTGATCTCGATGTCGCGTGCACCCGCCTGGCAGGCGTTGAGCACCAGGTTGGTCAACACCTGCTCCAGCTGCCCCCGCACGCCGTTCACCACCAGCGGTGCCTCCAGGTCGACGGTCACGTGGGCCTGGTGCTTGCGCAGCGGGTAGTCCAGCAGCTCGACCGTGGACTCCACCACCTCCCACAGGGCCACGTCCTCCCGTTCGCCACCTGTCTGACGGGCGAAGCTGAGCAGGCGCTCGCAGATCACCCGGCAACGCTCCGTGGCCTCGAGCATTCGCGTGATCCACGGCTGGAGGTGACCGGCACCCGGTCCCAGGGCCTCGACCTTCGAGCTCAGCAGCTCGGCGCTGGCCATGGCCGCGGTCAGGGGATTGTTCAGCTCGTGGGCCACGCCAGCGGCCAGCTCGCCGACCGCGGCCAGCTTGGCCGCCTGCACCAGCTGTTCGCGGGTCTCGGTGAGACGCTGGTTGAGGGCCTGCAGCTCCTCGACGCGTGCGATCTCCCGTTCGTTGACCGCCTGGATCACCGCGTAGATCCCGGTGACCAGGGAGACCATCAGCACCAGAGCGAGGAATTCCAGTCCCGACCGCGGCGGGATCTCCGGGTTGGCGGCCACCAGCCACAGCAGGATCACCTCGTTGAACGAGGCCACGACCACGTAGGTACGCAGCGGCAGGGTCAGCCCGGCCACGAGCACGGCCAGCAGCACGAACATCACCTCGACCGTGGACGAGGTCGTGGGCGCGGCAGACCCGATGCCGATGTAGGGCAGGGTCGTGTAGGCGACGACCAGCAGGATCCCGGCGGCGCGCACCAACCGTGTGCGAGCCGAGCCGTACGCGGCCAGGGCCTGCAGGAGCACCGCGAGGAAGAACCACCGCGACGGCGAGTCCGCCCGGCAGGTCTCGATCCCGGCGAACAGGATCAGGGGCAGGCTGAGGCCGGCGATGATCCGGGCTCGCCGCCGCTCCGCATCACTCGCCACGGGCCCTGCCGGCTCGAGCACGGCACGCCACACGTTCACGCCCCTCACACCCCTCGCCCCTGAGAGATACCGCGATGATAGCAGGTCCGCGTCGGTTCCTAGCGTGGCGTCATTGCTCGAGGATCACGAACTGCACGCGCCGGTTGTTGGCTCGGCCGGACCGGGTGTCGTTGGTGTCGATGGGCTCGGCCTCGCCGTACCCGATCGGGGTGAGGCGCGAGCGGTCGATACCCTGCTCGACCAGGTACTCCACGACCGCCTCGGCTCTCCGCTGGGACAGGTCGAGGTTGGCCTCCTCGCTGCCGTCCGAGTCGGTGTGCCCCTGGACCTCGACCCGGCGGATGTCGGGGTACCTCGCCAGCACGGATGCGACCTGGTCGAGGATGTCGTGGGACACCGACCGGATGACCGCCTTGTTGTACTCGAAGTGGACCTTGTCGAGGATCACGACCTCCTCGCGCGTCACCACGACCTGGGACGGGCAGCCGTCGGAGCGCTTCGGGTCGGCGCGCTCGTCGCACTTGCGGTCCGGGCAGTCGTCCCGGTGGTCGGGCACCCGGTCGTTGTCACCGTCCGGGCAGCCGAAGGAGGCCACCGGTCCGGGCACCACGGGGCACTCGTCCTCCTCGTCCATGGTCCCGTCCTCGTCGTTGTCCAGGTCGGGGCAGCCGTCCCCGTCCTCGAAATCGTCGACGTCCTCGGCGTGGTCCGGGCATTCGTCCTCGCGGTCGGAGAAACCGTCGCCGTCGTTGTCCGGGTCCGGACACCCGTCGCGGTCCTCCCAGCCGTCCGTGTCCTCGGGGGTGTCCGGGCACTCGTCGAAGTCGTCCTCGATGCCATCCTCGTCGTTGTCCGGATCCTCGCACCCGTCACCGTCGACGAATCCGTCGAAGTCCTCCGGGTCCTCGGGACACAGGTCCTCGCGGTCGGAGTACCCGTCCCCGTCCGTGTCCCGCGGTCCCCCCTCGCCGAAGCGGCCGGTCAGGCTGCCAGTGATCTCCGCGTAGTTGAAGTAGTCACCGTCCCGGCCGCCGTGGGGCTCGTTGCCGACATTGCCCAGGTAGCGCAGGTCGACGCGTACGAACAAGGGCAGCTCGCCCAGCTGCACCAGGGCACCGCCTCCGATGTTCCACAGGAAGTCGGTGTCCGGGTTCTTGAACAGGCCGTACCCGTCGCCGTTGGTACTGCCCTCCTGCACGGACGCGTCCCGGTTGACCCGCTTCCAGATCAGCCCCGGGCCCACCACGAAGAAGGGGGTGAACACCGTGTCGGTGGGGATGTGGATCAGCAGGTCCAGCCGCGGCGTGAGCACGCGCGCCAGCCGCTGGGCGTTCGAGCTGGTCAGGGACTGGGAGTAGCCCAGGTTGCCTTCCAGGGCGAACACGCGGTCGAACTGCCAGCCCAGGCGCAGGCCCGCGGTGGGGCCCGTGGTGATGGTCTCGTCCGGGTCGGCGATCAGCACGCCACCGTAGAGCCCGATGCGGAAGCCCGCGTCCTCGGGGAGGGCGGTGGCCGCGCCGCTGGCGGACAGGACGAACAGGGCGGCGAACAGTGACAGGCGATACCTCATCATGGACTCCGATCGAGGTCGGGATGGATGGTCGGGCGGACCTCGAGCCGCCGTTGCCGCGTGCCTGATGCAATTCGGTTGCCAATCTCGCGGCGGACCGCCCGGGGGCCGATGGCGACCCCGTGGTGCCGGGAGAGAGCGCGTTCCCCGGAGGTCCTGCGCAAGGACGTTGCCACACGGATGCGCCGTTTCTGCGCAACGTCGGGTCGTGTCAGCGGACGTCCCGGGGGGGGGCTCAGGGGATCGAGACCGCGAAGGAACGCGCGGGCGAACACCAGCCCTGGTACCCGTCTCCGTCGATGGTCGACACGCGCCAGAAGTAGGGCTCGTCCCGCACCGGCAGGGAGGCGACTGTGGGAGCGTACATGGGCTCGTCCACCGCGGCGACGAGGAACCGGCGGTGGAATCCGGGATCCTCGGCGATCTCCAGGACGTAGGCCGCAGCAGCCGGGACCGGCTGCCAGCCGAAGGTGAATTCCTCGATCGCCACACCGTCCAGTGGCCGGTCCAGGTGCGGAGGCGGGGGGAGCGGGTGCAGCCCCGCGAACGCCCCCCCTTGTTCGACGCGGGTGCCGAAGCGCGCCGGTACGGTCACCTCGTCACCGGCAGCAGCCGTGGCCACGGCACCGTCGAGGGTCTCCCAGCGGCTCGTCACCTGTTCGGCCCCCTCCTCGACCACCGTACGGAAGGAGGTACCGCGCACGCCACCGATGGCCGTGGGTGTCTCCACCTCGATCGACAGCCGGGTCTCGCCGCTGTGAGACGTCACGACCTCGATGGCCCCCTGCAGCAGCCGCAGCAGCACGTGGCGCTCGCTTCCCCCCCGCACGGTCAGGATCTGGCCAATCTCGACCTTCGAGTCCGCGGTCACGAACAGGTGGTCGTGCTCCAGGCTCTGTTCGTACCCCACCAGCCTCAGGTTCGCCGCTCCTCCAGGGCCGGTCTGCAGGACGTCTCCGGCGACCAGACGCGCGCCCACTCCCACGGGCAGGGACCTGCCGTCGGCCGAGGTGATCTCCAGGGGTGCCCTGACGAACAACAGCTCGGCGTGGCTGTGCTGCAGCGCCACGAGACGGTCCGCCGGGATGCGCAGGACCGCTCCAGGCGGCACGGCCTCGCGACGGGTGAAGCCGTTGGATTCGAGGATCGGTGTCAGGGAGCGCTGGTCGCCGGTGAGCCGGGTCACGAGCTCCTCGAGGTCGTCGTCCTGGTGCACGACGACCAGGACATCGTCCCCGGCCAGGGCCGGTGTCGGCCACAGCAGGTAGCACAGGGGCAGGGAACACAGACCGACCAGGACACGAACGAGGTGCACCTTGTTTCTCCCAGGTGCCCTCTGGTCATGCAAGACGCGTGCCCTGACTCCGCGGGCCGTCACCGCAGCTCTCCTCACCTGGGTGCGTCGGCAGGCCCGGTCGCGGCGACCGGATGCCAGGCGAAGTCCACCCGCCGCAGCGCCGCCAGCTCGCCAGGATCGGTGGCGATGCCGTGCCGCTCGGCCCGAACGGCCAGCTGGTCCGGGTCCACACCGAGCTCCACCAGGTACCGCACCACCACGTCGGCTCGCTGCCGGCAGAGCCGCAGGTTGCGGTCGGGATCGCCCTTGGGATCCGCGTGCCCCACGATCGACAGGTGACCGCCGCCGCATTCTCCGAGCCGGCCGGCCACGTCTCGCAGCATCTCCTGGGCCTCGGGCGACAGTTCGTGGCTGTTGCTGCCGAACAGGATGATCTCCGGGAAGGAGGCAGCGACCGGCTCGAGCGCGGCGCGGGCAAATGTGCGCACTCCGGGGCGGATGGTCACCGACACGGACGCCGGAGCGCTGCCCACCCTCTGGACGGTCACGGTCCGCTCTCCGGGCTCCAGCGCCACGGAGGTGCGGCCAGGCGAGACCTCGACGGAGGCGCCATCGCCGAGGTCGAGGATCGCACTGTCAGCCAGACCGGCACCATCCGACACGGTCACGGTCAACCAGCCCTGCGCGTGGGCGGGCTGCAGCTCGACCGGTGGGAGGTCCTCGCCCGAGGGTACGCCGGCCAGGTCGAGCCGCACCGGCTCGTACCCGTCGGCACCGACCACGATGCTGTCCGTGTCCGCGGGCAACGACAGGCTCGATCGTTCGCCCTCCACGTCGAACCGGTGGCACCCCGGTTCGCACACGTCGACCCAGCCCCCGGGCACCACGTGCACGTCCACGGAGCGCCGGGAGGCGTCCACAGACGCCTCGAGGGTCTGGACCTCGGCCACGTCCACGCTCCGCGCGCGGCGGCGGGGCGAGATGACCACGCCTGCGACGAGCCGCCAGCGGGGTGCGCCCAGCCCGGGCCCCAGCGCGGTCCCGCCCGCGAACCGCACGGTCAACGGCTCCGCGGGCGCGACCGAGACGCCAGCCAGCCACTCGAACGGGCTGACCTCGGGCGAACTGCCGACGTCACCGTACACCTCCGCCCCCAGGGAGACCCGCTGGTGAATCCCCAGGCCGACTGCACCACGCAGGAGCAACGCGCTGCCCACGCGCAGATCGGCCACGTCCTCGATCCCGCGCAGGCGTGCACCCACGTTGAGTCCCAGGTGAACCCGCCCCAGGCGTCCATCGAGGGCCACCAGCGGAGCGGCCTCGACGGTCCGGAGGCCCACGTAGCGGGTCTCGTCGCCGGTGGGCAGTCCGAGCCGGACGGCAACGGCCAGCCCGACCGGGTACCGTTCCGGATCGAGCAGCCGCACCCGGGGCGTGAGCGCCAGGTCGCCCGGCGCGGGTCCGGGTGCGAGGTCGCCCCATCCGAGGTGTCCCTCGCCCAGGACCGCCAGGTGGAGGGGGAAGGTCAGGGAGACGTCCGCGACGCCCAGGCCCACCGCGCCTTGCAGGTACAGGGTGGACAGGTCACCGACGATCCTCCGGTTCGAACCATCGGTCTGCTCCTGCAGCAACGGATCGCGGGCGTGGCTCCAGCACAATCCGAACGCGAGCTGGCCCGTGTCCAGCGGAACCGTCCCTTGGGTGGCGAACCAGTCCCAGTCCCCGCCGAGCGGCTGGTAGTGCTGGAGGTCCATTGCGGGCGGAGCCGCGCACGCCTCGCGGGCCACGAGCGCCATCAACAACAGCAGCAGGCTACTTGCTCGACAGTATGTGACACCCATCCCAGTCCTCGCCGGGGGGGTGCTCGGCGTACCTGTGGGCGCGCTCGGCGAGCAATCGCGCCGGCCCGTCCCCGGGACGCAGGGTGGACACCTCCCCACACAGGGTCCGGGCCTCATCCCAACACCGGTCGCGGAAGCGCGCAAGGGCGCGCTCGTACACGGCCACCCACGGGCGCTCGCGCTCGTCCGCGTACCCCACCAGTTCGTGCACCCGCACCGGCTCCTGGCGCCCCAACACGCGCACGAGGTCGAGTTCGCGGAACACGAAGTCGGCCCCTGCAGCTGCCCGCGTGGAATCGGAGACGACACAGCAGACCCCGTACTGCTTGGTCACCCCTTCCAGCCGCGACGCCAGGTTGACCTCGTCGCCGATGGCCGTGTACTCGAACCGCTGCACCGAGCCCATGTTGCCCACCACGGCACCGCCGCTGTTGATGCCGATGCCGATCCGGAGCGGGGCGTCCAGTGTCGCGGTCGCGGACAGGCGTTCGTTGAGCAGCTGCAGGGCCCGCACCTTGTCCAGGGCGGCCCGACAGGCGCGCGCGGCGTGGTCGTCGCACGACAGGGGCGCACCGAACAGGGCCATGATGCCGTCACCCATGAACTTGTCGAGCATGCCCCCCTGCTCCAGGATCGCCTCGGTCATGGCCCCGAAGTAGTCGTTGAGCAGCGCGGACAGGGCCTGCGGCGCCAGGTGCTCCGACAGCGAGGTGAACCCGCGCAGGTCCGAGAACATCAACGACACGTCTCGGCGCTCGCCGCCCAGCCGGACCAGGGACGGATCGGCGAGCATCTGGTCGATCACGGCGGGCGACACGTACTTGCCGAACAGCTGCAGCAGGTGTTGCCGCTGCTCGCGTTCACGGCGGTTGAGCAGGGTCTGGGCGTAGGACCGCAGCGGCAGCACGGCGCCGAACACGGCGATCAGTTCGGCCGCGATCCAGATCGGCTTGAACCAGATACCGGCGCGGAACAGCACACCCAGGTCGAGGGCGATCAGGCCGACGACCAGGCCGACCAGCGCAGCCGCGCACCAGCGCACCGGCGCCCAGGTCGTCGCCAGGGTCAGCAACAGACCCACGACCAGCATGACCAGCCATTCGGCAACCTGGATCCAGGGAGGGCGCTGGATGAAACGCTGCTCCAGGATGTTGTCGATGATGGCCGCGTGGATCTCCACGCTCGGCACGGACGCGGTGAACGGCGTGTCCCGCCGGTCCCACACCCCCACGGCCGACGTGCCCAGCAGCACGGTGCGATCGTGGACGGCCTCCACCACCTCCGCCGACGCTGCACCGTCACCACCATCCAGGACGTCCAGCAAGGATACGGTCGGGAAGGTGCCCGCTGGGCCGACGTAGTCCAGCACCGCGGCCCCGCTCGGGTCCAGGGCGAATTCGCGGTCGCCCAGGTGCAGGACGGGCGCTCGCGCACCCCCGCCGAGAAACAGGGTGCTCCCGCTCCCTCCCGGCCCGATCAGCCGATCCGCGGCCGCCAGGACCTCGATCGACGGGTAGATCCGGCCATCGTGCGCGATGACCAGCTGGGCTCGCCTCACGATCCCGCCCTCGTCCACGCGCACGTTGAGGAAACCGGCTCCCGCAGCGTGCCGCTGCAACACCGGCAGCGACGGGTGGAACGCGTGGGCCGACAGCAGGTGGTGGTCCGCGCCGAGGCTCGTTGGCAGGTCCTCGGTGAGGCGGACGAACGCATCACGCCGCTCCAGGGGGAGGCTCGGGGTGACCTCGGAAGGTCCGGTGTAGAAGAAGTGGCCCAGGTAGACCGGCAGCCCGGCCTCCGCCAGCGCGTTTGTCAGGGCAGCGTCCTCCTGCTCGCTGGCCGGCTCGCAGAACACCATGTCCACGACCACCTGGCGGGCCCCGGCCCGGGCCAGGGCTGCCAGGGCCTCGCCGATCACCCCGCGGGGCAGCGGGAAGCGGCCGTACCGCTCGATGGTCGGCTGGTCGATCATGACCAGCGCGACCTGCTCGCTGGGTTCCAGTGCGCCGCGAGCCCGGTACCCCGCGTCGAGCAGCGCATACTCCGCGCGCTCGACGAACCGCAGCAGGTATCCGTGCCGATCACCCACCACCGCCATCAGGGTGAACACCAGGATCACCAGTGCGCCGGCGGAGAGGGAGGGCTGCGGACCGGCCCAGAAGGAACGGGAACGGCGGATTTCGTTCGTCACGCGCTGACCATCCAGATCGTCCCGTGGATTGCGCGGGTCGGCCTCGAACTCGCCTGCATTGTACCGGCGCGCGCTTTTCATTTGGCACCGTAGTTGCAGACATCATGGCGACGTCCGGGGCAGCGGGCGAACGGATGGAGGAGGAGCCACGCCTCCAGGACGGTTATACTCACGCCCCGATCCCGGACCCAGGAGGAGGTGGGCATTGAGCGACTGGATCGCTGAACTCAGGGAGATGCTGAGCGGTCGGCTGGTCGACCTGGACGTGGCCCTGCACCATATCGTCGACCAGGTCACCGAGCAGCTGGACGCGGATCGCGGCACGCTCTACATCGTCGACCACGCCAGCAACATGCTCGTCAGCCGCGCCGCCCACCTGCCCGAGATCGCCGAGATCCGGTTGCGCGTCGGCGACGGGGTCGCCGGCTGGGTGGCGCGAGCCGGCGAGCCCCGGCTGGAGGTCCGCGGCGGCCGTCAGTCCAAGCTCGCCCGCCACGTGGACGTGCTCACGGGCTACAGCACCCACAGCGTGATCGCGACACCGCTGCGCGATCCCGATGGTCATGTACTGGCCGTATTGGAACTGCTCAACAAGCGTGAAGGCGAGTTCGACGACAAGGATCTCACCCGGCTGACACGCATCGCCGAGCGCGTGACAGGGGCGCTGCTGACCTCGAGCCTGCGCACACAGCTGGTTCCCGGCGCCCGCCAGCCGCTGGCGTTCCGCTTCAACAACATCGTGGGCGAATCCGCAGCCATGCAGGGCGTGTACAACCTCGTGTCCCGCGCTGCGACCACCGAAGCCACGGTGCTGATCCGCGGTGCGAGCGGCACGGGCAAGGAACTGTTCGCCCGCGCCGTACACGACAACTCCGCTCGCAGCAGCAAGCCGTTCGTCAAGGTCGACTGCGCCGCCCTGCCCGAACAGCTGATCGAGAACGAGCTGTTCGGCCACGAACGCGGCGCGTACACCGGGGCCGACGCCCAGGCCAGAGGCAAGCTCGACGCGGCCGAGGGCGGCACCTTGTTCCTCGACGAGGTCGCCGAGCTGAGCCCCACCACCCAGGGCAAGCTGCTGCGGCTGTTGCAGGAACGGGCCTTCCTGAGGGTGGGGGGAACCCGCGCCCTCAGCGCAGACGTACGCTTCGTGTGCGCGACCCACCGCGATCTGGAACAGGCCGTGCTCGAGGAGGACTTCCGGCAGGACCTCTACTACCGGATGAAGGTCGTGGAGATCTACGTGCCCCCGCTGCGCGAACGCGGCCACGGCGACCTCGACCGGCTGATCGACCACTTCCTCGTGGACAAGTGCCTCCGCCACGGCCGCGATGACCTCGAGCTGGCACCCGCGGCACGCGCCGTGCTCCACGCCCACGACTGGCCCGGCAACGTGCGCGAACTCGAGCACTGCATCGAGTCGGCCGTGGTGATCACGCCCGAGGCATGCATCGCACCCGAGCACCTCTCCATCAGCTCCTCCTTCATCTGCGGCGCGGCTGGCTCCCATCGCGAGGGCACGTTCTTCACCGAGATCGGCACGCTCCGGGACGTGGAGGACGCCTACATCCGGCATGTGCTGGAGGCCAACCACGGCAACCGGAGCGCGACCGCACGTGTGCTCGGCATCGCGCGCAACACCCTGTTGCGCAAGCTCGACAGCAGGTGAACCGTCCGTCGGCACCGATCCAGCGGACGTCGTGCGCCATAGTGGCGCGCAGGCCTGCGCCATCCCTGAACACCTGCCTGGCTGTCCGAGTACCAGCCCGGTCGGGCATGATCCCCCCATGACCCACACCACCCGCACGATCTGCAATCGCGACTGCCCCGACTCCTGCGCCGTGCTGGCCACCGTGGCAGGCGGCCGCGTGGTGGAGCACGTCGGCGATCCCGACCACGGCATCACCCGGGGCTTCCTGTGCCAGCGGGGCAACCGCTACCTGGAACGCTTCTACAGCCCGGACCGCGTGCTGCACCCCATGCGCAGGACCGACCACGGCTGGCAGCGTCTTTCGTGGGACGACGCGCTCGACCTCGCAGCCGAGCGCCTGCTCCACGTCCGCGACACGCTCGGACCGACGTCCATCGCCCACGTCAGCTACTCCGGGATCCACGGCCTGGTCGCCCGCACCCTCGGCCGCCGGTTCTGGGCCTGGTTCGGCGGCGCCACCCACACCCTCGGCGGCATGAGCGTGGAGGCGATCCACGCGGCCCAGCACATGGACCTGGGCGGCAGCGGCTGCCATGCGCTTCGTGGCCGAGGCCCGGCGCGCGGGGAGCTGTTCAATCCTTCGGCCTGGCGCGGCGACCTCCAGGGCGTGAACCAGCTCCGCGTGGCCGACCTGACCGACGTGGGCGACGCCGCGGCCATGCACGAGACGCACGTCACCATCGATCCCATCTGAGCCGACCACGGAACAATCGACCGCACTCGCGCGTTCTGCGCCCCTGATGAGACCTCACTCGCTGCTCGCGGCGGCGCTCCTGTCACCCCTCCTCGCTCTCGGGGTCGGGGCGTCGCCGCGAGCCCCCCAACATCTACCGGTCACAGTCCCAGCCGCTGCGCCACGAGCACCTGCTGTGCGTCCAGCAGGTCGAAGCCCCGTCCGTGCATCGCGCCCCACGACGCCACCTGGCGCAGGGCCTCCATCAGGATCAGCTCGCGGGCCCGCCCCGGGCGCGACAGCGCCTCCTCGGCCAGGGGGTGGGAGCGGTTGATCAGCACGCTGACCATGGCCTTGCGCTGGATCAGGTCCACGGGCGGATCGCGGGGGCCGTCGTCGGCCGGGCGCACGTACAGGGTCTCCTCGTCCAGCACCCCCCCGCTGGCCTCGGCCAGCCGGCGGGCGAGCTCATCGAGGGCCTTCGAGCCCCGGCTGGCGACCCGGGGCTTGCCCTCGTCCACCTCCTCGTCGGGCCGGCGGGCCTGCTCGTGGCAGGTGCGGTACTGCCGGGCTGTCTCCCGCAGCGCCGGATCGATCGAGCGGTCGTCGGCCAGATCTCCCACCTCGCGGTACAGCCGCTCGCGTGCCAGCCGCAGCAGCTGCATCTGGCTGCTGCTCACCTCCGAGTAGCTGCCCAGCTTGCGCAGCAACCCGTGACAGGGCACGCGGGCGTCCACGTCCGGCACGGCCACGCGGATCCCATCGGCCTGCAGGAACACGCCACTGGTGGCGTCGAAGGGGTTGCGCAGCCCCAGCCAGCCGCGCATGCCCGGCACGGTGACCTCGGTGCGCACCAGCCAGCCGCTCGCCCCCCGGTCCGCGAGCGAGTCCCAGAGGCTGGGCGGGTCGTCGAACCGCACGGGGATCTCGCAGCAGGACTGCAGCACGCTCAGCTCGTCCAGGGACAGCTGCAGCACGCCGTCCTCCAGCACGGCCGGGCCGAATCGCGGCCAGGCCGCGAACCCGGGCGCGGTGCAGGCTTGGTCCAGCGACACCGGCCCCGCGCTGCCGAGGGCCTGCAGCAGGGGATCGTCGCCCAGCCGGCCGAGCTTGCGGCCCAGGTGCAACACGGCCAGGCGGGCCATGCCGCGGGACCGGGGATCACTCATGTCCACGCCGTCGTCCGGGGCGTCGAACCGCAGTCGCGTCCGCAGGGTGCGATACAGTTCGGCCGTGCCCTGCTCCCAGTCCCGGGCCACGGGCTCGTGATCCGGCCGGCGCGCCGCTCCCACGCCGGGCAGGTCGGTGTCCACGGGCACCCAGTCCGGGTGTCGGAGCCTCGGCTGCAGGCTGCGGCCGACCCACATCATCTGGGTCAGCCCCTCGGGCAGGGCCTGCCCCGGCGTGAGCGCGAACCAGCCGAAGCTGCCGCGACCCACCGCGCAGATGGCGGTCCGGGCCACCGACGGGCTGGCCAGGTGGCCCATGCCCAGCCGCTCCTCCAGCGGCGCCACCCGCGCCAGCGCCTCGTCGTGCTCGACCTGCAGGACACGGTCCGTGCCCATCAGGGCCACCAGCCCGTCCAGGCTCAACGGCCCCTCCTCGGTCTGCACCAGGGGCCGGGCCCGCAGGGCGTGCAGGTCCGCGTCCTCGACCTCGGGGAACCCCACCTGCAGGGCGGTGCGTGCATCCTCGATCACGAAGTGGGGCTGCATGTGCGCCGCGAGCAGGGTCACCAGCAGGTCGTCGGTCTCCTCGCCCACCAGGGCCCACGCACCGTCCAGGATCGCCTGGTCCACGCCGTGCAGGGGTTCGTCGGGCAGCAGGTTGGCCCCCGGGTCGAGCACGAGGTGAGCGCGGACACCGGTCAGTCCCAGCTGGGTGGGCACGTGGCGCAGCATGCGCGCACCCGAGGACACGAGCACGGACACGTCCCCGTCGGCCGGATCGTGCAGCAGCGGCCGGGGTCCCTCGAGGTGCAGGGTGAGCTCCAGGCTACCGCGCACGGCGGGGGTCACCGGATCCTGGAACGGGACCGTGGCCGTTCGCTCGCGCACGCGACGTTCGAGCATGCGGTCGACGAACGCCACCTCGTCGGCGCTGTTGAGGCAGTGCACGGCCAGGTGCGGCGCCACGTCCTCCATGTACGCGACCTGCGTGTCGGGCACGACCAGCACCGGGTGCGGGAACCGGTCGGGCCGCACCGCGTCGGCCAGGGCGTCGGCGTCCGTGGGCCGAACCCTGAAGACCGGGGCGCCCTCGGGAATCCGCCGGAGGGCGTCGCGGGGCAGGTCCGGCCGCGGCGGGATCTGGGGCACGATCTCGGGCAGGTCCTCGACCACCTTGGCGCCGCCCACCAGCCGCGGCAGCGCCGGGGGCTCGTAGCGGTCGCCGGACAGCTGGCGGATCAGCTCGGTGGCGTGGGGCTGCACTGCGTGCAGCATCTCGGCGAAGCGACGCTCGCGTACGATGTCGGAGTGGTCCGCGGTCTTGCGCAGCCGGTCGTCGGCGATCACGCCGGTCAGGGGCGTTGTCGCGGCCGGGTGCACCACCCCCGCGGGCAGCACGCCCAGCTCGAGCAGCAGCTTCGTGGTGACGCGCACCCCGCCCACCACCAGGGCGACCCCCTCCACGCGGCCGACGCGCGGCGGCGCGGCCAGCACGCCGTAGCGCTCACCGTCGTCGAACGGCAGGTACATGGGGCAGCCGGGCATGGCCAGCGAGCGGCTGGCCCGGTAGCCGAAGGGTGCGCGGCCGTTGAGCAGGATCGGCACGGGCGAGAACCGGCAGCGCTCTTCAACCAGCCGCTCCTCGGGTGTGGAGGTGTCCCCGGAGAACCGCCCGAACCAGTCGCTGCCGAAGTCCGCCATCACGTACGTCCCGGCCAGGCCCATGTCCGGGATGCCGAGCACGCCATTGCCCTTGCGGTCGAGGTCCAGGCGCACCGTGCCCTCGGCCGAGCCGTCGCCGCTCTCCACCCGCAGGGCGCGGGGCCTGCGCTGGAGCATGGCGTTGAGCGCCACGGCGAGCTGGATCATCGGCCGGTGTTCCAGGTCGGAGCGGTCGCGGAACAGGTTGTCGAAGACCGAGACCAGGTCGCCTTCATGAAAAGGCTGGCCACCGACCCAGGCCACGGTGCACTGCTCCCGGTCCACGTCCACGGCGATGTAGCTGGCCCCGCTGAACACGGCCGACTGGATCAGCTCGAGCACGTACTGTCGCGGATTGCGTAGCGAGAACTCGCGCAGCTTGTCGATCGCCTTGTCCCGCGACAGGGAGAACCGCTTGCGCTCCACGAAGGCCCCGGGAGCACGGCTGCGGGCGAGCACGTCGTCGAGCTGGCTCATGGCTGCCCTCCCTCGAACTCCTGCTCGACCGCGGCGTCGTGGCGTGCGATCGCTTCTGCGAGCAACCTGCGGTAGCGCCTCTTGCCCTCCACGCCGGTGACCACGAGCAACGCCTGCGCCAGGCCGAAGGAGGCCAGTTCGAGGTCGTGCTCGGCCGCCGACAGGTGCCCGGCCAGCGCGGCGTGGTGCCGGTTGAGCACCAGGGTCCGGCGGCGAACCTGCAGTCCGCGCAGCTCCGGACGATCCGAGTGACGGCAGACCTCGCCTCCGTCCGGGCTCTCCATGGCCAGGGGCAGCTCGCCCGCGGCGTCCACGCCCCCGAAGTCTCCCATGCGCAGCCGGTGCCGTCGGCCCAGCGCCTCGCCCACCAGCTCCTCGGTCGAGGCCAGCAGGCGGCGCTCCCGCACGTCCAGCTGGTCGTCACCCACGACCCCGGGCAGCAGGTACAGCTCGTCGGCCCGCACGACGGTCCGGGTCCGCTGGATGAACCACAGCAGGGGCGGCTTGACGCTCACGGACAGCAACCGCCACGTGGCCTCGTTCTCGGGAAGCAGGCGAACACCCGACCGCTCCAGCGCGTCGGCCAGCGGGCCTTCGCCCGGGTCGATCAGGACCGCACCCAGGCGATCCTCCTGGCGCTCGATGTCGATCAGCCGCAGCGGCTGTCCGTGGCGGTCGAGGAAGACCGACAGCCCGTCCAGCTCCTCCCCCTCGTGCAGGCAGCAGGTGACGCACTCGTCGGCCAGCCACCCGTGCCAGCAGGTCATGTCCTCCCTCCGGGAGGCCGCGTCCACGGCGCGGACCATCAGCAGCTCGCGGAGCTGAGCGGCCGCCTCGAACAGCACGTCCACCGCCTTGTCCCAGTTGCGGTCCTGCAGCACGTTGTCGCGGGTCAGGGTGTGCTCCAGCCGGTCGTACTTCACCTTGAAGGCGAGGTGCGACAGCGCCGACGCCCGCGAACCGAGCGCATCGGCGTTGTCCGTGGACAGCAGGGTCAGGCCGCCGTTGTAGAACCCGTAGTGGGGTTCGTCCGCGTGACCGATCACGACCCGGACGCCGTCCCGCTCGTGCCGCACGACCAGGGTCGCGTCGATGTCCATGGGCGAGGTCACGGGCTTCAGCTCGCTGGCGGCCGCGGCGGGCTCCACGGCGAACGCGGCGAACGGGTCGTCTCCGTCGGCCACGGTCTGCTCCACGTCGCCGCTACGGTCACCGAACAGCACCGGCGTATTCGAGTGCTCGCACCAGTAGGACAGTACCCACCGCGCCTCGCGCACGAACCCGGCCAGGTCCCCGGGCGCCATGCGCTTGTACAGCGTGATCTGCGTACCCACCAGGGCCGCGTCCGCGCGCACCTTGTCGAAGCTGCGGTCCGCGTGGAACAGCAGCTCCCAGGCCTCGCCGTGGCGACCGGTGCGCAGCAGGATCGCGTCCGGCTCGATGGCGAAGATCGAGGTGAAGCCGATGCCGAACTTGCCGATCTTGGTGAGGTCGTCCTCCTTGGTGGAGGAGAACAGCCGCGTCAGCTGGCTGTCGATGATCGCCTCGTCCATGCCCTCGCCGAAGTCGTCGACGTGGATCTCGAGCACCCCCAGGGACTCGCCGGGGGGCGGGGATTCGAAGCGGGTCCAGACCTCCACCCGCGGGGTGCCCGCGTCGATGGCGTTCTGGACCAGCTCGCGCAGGAAATCGAGAGGGCGGGCGAACTGGTGGACGAGGTTGTCCAGCGCCTCGTCGGCCAGCCCCTGGGATCGTGCTTCGATGAGGTTCGCCATGGTGGTGCTGGATTATACTGGCGGCGGGCCGACATGGACGGGCCCGATGGAGGGAAGATGACCCGGTTTGCCTGCACCCTCGCCCTGATGGGCGCCTGCACCCTGTGGATGGGCTGCCCCGGTTCGGTGTCGTTCACCGACCTGGAGAAGTTCGGCAACGTCAGCAGCGCGGTCTGGATGGAACAGGACATGACCAGCGGCGCGTACGAGTTCAACTACCAGGCCTTCGTGCTCAGCCCCACGCCCGGGCTGTGCCGGGCCTACGAGAACGCCTACGAGGAGTACGAGGCCCGGCTGCAGGATCTCGCCGATGCCGAGGACGGCGACGCCCAGTGCGAGGCGTGGCAGAGCGCCTACGCCGCCCTGTCGGACTACCTGGGCAAGTTCACCAACGACGGCAACACCATGATGACGCTGTACTTCTCCGACGACGAGGCGTTCGCCACGGAGCCGTCGGACGGGGAGTACGCGGGCGACCACGAGGCCGTGGACCGCTTCGACCTCAGCCTGACGCGCTACAACGACGACTACTACGACGTGATCGCCGAGAACTTCGTGGTCACGGACGGGATCTGCATCGGGGACACCTACGGTGCGCTGCTCGACGCCACGGACCTGTACGTGTCCGACGGGGGGACCGCCACGGTGACCCACAAGGGCGACACGAAGATCGCGGTCGAGTTCGACGCGACGCTGACGGACGAGGAGGGGGAGGCAGCGGGGGACGCCAGCGGCGACTTCACCGCCAGCTACTGCTACATCTCGCTCGACGTGCCCGAGGGCGTCGGCATGTAGCTGCGGCTACTTCTTCTCCTCGTCGCAGCCACAGTCCTCTTCCGGCGCGCCCTCCTCGCAGCAGCCGGCCTCGGCGCCGCCCGCGTCGATGGGCGCGGCCTCGGCGTGGTCACCGTGATCGTGGTGGCCATGGCCCTTGCAGCCGCCGCAGCCGCCCTCACCCGCGGCGATCTTGGCGCCGTGCTCCTGCAGCTTGGCCACGTCGTCGGCGGTCTCGGTGGTGACGACCAGCGCCACGCCGTTGTCGAGGTTCTCCGCGACCACGGTCACGCCCTCGCCGTGCATGCCGCACTCGCACTGGTGCCCCTCTTCCTTGCCGGCCATGTGCTCGACCTTGGCGGCAGCGCCTTCCTGGAGCTTGCCCTGCAGGTGAGGGCAGCCGGCGGTGAAGGAGATCTTCACGCCGTTGTCCAGGTTCTCGGCCGTGCGCTCGACACCCTCGGAGTGGAGGATGGACCACGGGTGGGCCGCCTCGGCCTCCTCGCCGTGGTGGGCCTTGGAGTGGGGGCAGTCGCCCTCGGCCTCGGCACCCTCGGCACCCTCGGCAGCCTCGCCGGCGTCGGCGGCCACTTCCTCGGTGGCCGTACCCTCGTCCGCGGGCGGGCAGCCCATCAGGACCAGGGCCAGGGTGGTGATCAGGGACAGGGCCAGCATGGTGTACGTCCTCATCGGAGATTCCTTTCGGTTCGGTCGCGCACGATCTACCGGAAGAGGGGGGGAAAGGAAAGCGATGCAGTGGAAAATCGCCGTGGAAGGGCTCACCTGAACCGCACGTACAGCCACTGGTCGAGGATCGAATCCCGCTCCTGGTTCAGCACGATGTCCAGCCATTGCCGCGCGTCCTCGTGCGTGTACGGGTACGGAAAACGATGGGTCATGTGGGCGGTGATGGCCGCGCTGTTGCCGTGCCGCACGATGTCGTCCGCGTCGGTCTCGGCGTAGGACCGGATGCAGAACCCGTCCAGGTCGATCCTCATGGCTCACCTCGCCGGCGACCCTACCACGGGTCTCCACCACCGCCGGGAGGTAGTTGGTTGGCACCCCCGGGAGGGGGGGTGGTTGAGCCATCAATCACAGTGTCCGGCGTTCTGCCACACCCACAGGTCGGTATCGGTGACTTCCGTGAGACTGGTGAAGATCTGGCCAGTCTGTGGGTGTGTGCCGCGGACATCGACCTCGAAGGCGGGGATGATCCCGACGATGAACTCCAGGCAATACGGACCCTGGCCGTACGGACAGGACTGGCAGGTGATCCCCATGGCGGTCAGCAGGCTGCATACCGCTCCCGCACCTGCGCCCGGATCCACGAGTTCGTCCAACCCGCGCGTGTCGATCAAGCTGTGGGTCGTGCCGTCCAGCATGGCGTCGCCTGTCGGGGCGAACAGCCCGGTGGCCTCGTAGTCGTAGACCGTGACCTCGATGCCGTCCCTGCGGTAGGCCACGTGCGTCGGCCCCACCTGGAAGGACGAGCCGGTCCAGGTTCCCTCGAGGGACCACGTGGGCACGCACAGGTCCTGTTCGTAGAAGGAGTCTTCCTTCTCCACCGGAGCGGCGATCATCTCGATGGTCCCGGCCACCGGGTGGATGGCTACCGGTTGCATGACCACGAACATCTCGTCCTGGAAGGCCGACACCATCGAGGCCATCCCGGGTGGCTGGAGGACGTCCGCGTTGGCCAGGTCCCGCAGGTAGTCTCGCCCGACGTAGGGGCTCGCTGGCGTGTCGTCGTCTGCCGCGTCATCGTCTGCGGTGTCGTCGTCCGAGAACACGGAGTCGTCGTCCGTCACGACGTCGTCGTCCGTGGCCTCCACCGAGTCGTCGTCGGCCGCGATGTCGTCATCCAGCGCTCCGTGCACCTCACGCTGGCACGCACCAGCCACGAGTGACATGGCCACCCCAAGCCCGAGAACTCCTCTGCTGCCCATCGACCGACCTCCTTTCCCCTGTGTGGTCGTCTTCGCCGGGACGGACAGGTCACGGATGGTAATTCGCGCCAACACCGGCCTTGTCATCGTGGGCAGCGTCTGAGAGACTGGGCTTGACGGGGTGTTCAGTACACGCACACGTCCACGCTGAGGTTGATGCGCCCCCCGGAGGGTGCGGTGGCTGCCGGAGGAAGACGTGTACAACTCGCGCTCGCTTTTTGCCGCGCCCACACCGCAGGACCCAGTGGTGGAGTCCGCGCCCCAGCGCAGGGCCACCTCCTCGGAAGCCCCGACACCGACCGCCGTGGCCACGGCCAGTCCCGGCTACAACGTGCTGGCCATCACCGAGAGCTTCGAGGTTGGCCGGTTGCTCGGAGACCTGGGGCAGCGGGCCGACATCGGCACCCTTGGATTCCGTCGCACGGGCTCACTGGACGAGGCCGTGGAGCTGTGGGGCACCGGCGCGTTCGACGTGCTGTTGCTGGACATGACCGTGGGCGGGGCCTGGCGAATGCTGAAGGTGATCGCTCGGCACGCGGGCGAGGGCTTCCATCCTGTGCTGCTGTCTCGGGATCCGGACGCGGCCTGCGCCTCCCTCGATGGGAGCGTGGCCGAGTGCGAGCTCCTCGCCTGGGACGACGTGGACGTACAGGCCCTGTTCCACGCGGTGCGCTACGCGGCGCTGGCCAGCCACAGCGGGAGAGCCATCGAGCACGGGTCACGCGCGCTGGGCGCGATGCAGGACGCGGTCATCGAGACCCTGCTGTACACCATCGACCTGCACGACCCGATCACCTCGGCCCACCAGCGCCGGGTGGCCGACCTGGCGGCCCGGATCGCCGACGAGCTGCACCTGGATCCGAGGGCCCGTGAGGACCTCGTGCTGTCGGCCAAGGTGCACGACATCGGCAAGATCTCCGTACCATCGGAGATCACCAGCAAGCCCGCGTCGCTCACCACGCTGGAGACCGAGATCATGCGGGGGCACGTGCAAGCCGGGTACGACGTGCTGACCCAGGCCCGCCTACCGGCCTCCATCGCCGATGCCGTGTACCAGCACCACGAACGGCTGGACGGCAGCGGATACCCACGCGGGCTGGTCGACGACGAGCTCGGCCTGCCGGCGCGCGTGCTGTGCGTCGCGGACGTGTTCGAGGCGATGACGTCCCACCGTCCCTACCGGCCGGCGTTCAGCGAGCACGAGGCCATGGCCTACCTGCGCGACCGCGGCGGGGTGAAGTTCGACGCAGACGTGGTCGGAGCGTGCGCCGAGGCCGTGCGAAACCTCGGCCACTGGAACAAACGCGTCTCGGCCTCGTTCCCCATGCTGTCGCTGGTCAAGCGTGCGGTCGTTCCCGGGGACACACCAGGCGAGTTCAAGGCCTATGCAGCGCGGTCGTCGCGCATCGCCCGACACATGGGTCAACCGCTCTCCGAGATGGCCGCGGCCATGGCCTCCCAGGTGGAGATCAAGGACGCCTATACGGCGGGTCACCAGCGCCGGGTGGCCGACCTGTCCGAGGCGATCGCCCGGCGGCTGGGCCTGGACGACGAGGCGCGCTCCACCCTGACCACGGCCGCGCTGCTGCACGACATCGGCAAGGTGTCGATCCCCAACAAGATCCTGCACAAGTCCACGCCGCTCTCCACCGTGGAGTTCGACCTGATCAAGACCCACGCGTCCTGCGGCTTCGATCTACTGGAGCCGGTCAGCTTCCCCGGCCCGGTGGCCGCCGTGGTGCTGAACCACCACGAGCGCCTCGATGGATCCGGGTACCCCCACGGGCTGCGCGGCAGCGCCATCCCACCCGAGGCGCGCATCATCGCGGTGGCCGACACGACCGAGGCCATGACCTTCGACCGGCCCTACCGGCCAGCCCTGGGCTGGGACGCGGCCGTGCGCGAGCTGCAGTTCGGTCGCAAGACGCGCTACGACCCGGACGTGGTGGACGCATGCATCGACGTGCTGGCGTGCTGGCGGGCCGAACCGGGCGAGGGTCCCTGGTTCCAGGCCTGATCCTCAGGACCGCCGGGTGGCGAGGCTGACCACGATGGCGGCGACGAAGCTCAGCGTGAACGCGGGGATCAGCTCGTAGACGATGTCGGCCAGCGGCGGCACCACGTGCCAGGCCACGACCACGATCGGACCGATGATCAGGGAGGCGAGCGCGCCCTGGCGGGTGAGGCCCTTCCAGTACAGGGCCAGCACGATGATCGGCGTGAATGCCGCGCCGAGTGCGCCCCAGGCGAACAGGACGAAGGTGTAGATCAGCCGGATCTTGGCCAGGGCAACGCCCATCGCGATCAGCGTCATCACCACCAGCACGATGCGGGTCCAGCGGACCAGCACGGCGGCGTCCACGTCCTTCTTGCCACCGAGCTTCAGCCAGAAGTCGTTGACCAGGGAGGTGGCCGCGTACATCAGCTGGCTGTCGGCCGTGGACATGATGGCCGCGGTCACGGCCGATAGCACGATGCCTGTGACCAGCGGAGGCAGGTTCTCCCGGCAGATGAAGGGGATCACCAGCTGCTCGGCTTCCTTCTGGGACTCGGCCAGCTCCGGGGCGATGGCGCGCACGGCCAGCCCCAGCAGTGTGGAGCCGAACAGCACGACCGACGCCCATACGATGGAGATCCAGGCCGCGTTGCGGGCGGCCTTGTCGTCGCGCACGGTCATGTAGCGCACGATCATGTGCGGCATGCCCGGGTACCCCAGGGAGATGCCGAGCTGCCCCACCACGAAACCGGCCGCGGCCCAGCCCGCGGTCTCGGCCGGGGACAGCGACATCAGGCCCATGGGCCCGAGCACCTCGCTGATGCCCGCGAATCCACCGGCCTCGACCAGCGCCAGGATCGGCAGGCCCAGCATCACCCCGAACATCAGGATCCCCTGCACCGTGTCGGTCCAGCAGACCGCGGCGTACCCGCCCAGCACGATGTACAGGCCGATGATGAATGCCCCCACCACCACACCCAGCCAGTACGGCGTGTCCGGCCCCAGCAGCTCCATGCCGTGGAACAGGTCGCCCGCGCCCGTGAACTGGGCCACCACGTATACCAGCATGAAGAAGGTGATGATCACCGCGGAGATGATGCGGATCAGGCCGCTGGGATCGCCCACGCGTGCGGCCACGAAGTCCGAGACCGTGGTCGCGTCGAGCTTCTCCGACTCCCGGCGCAGCTGCACGGTGACGAACAGCGCGTTGAACAGGAAGCCGATCACGCAGCCGAGCGCCGCCCAGAACGCGGCCATGCCCTTCCAGTAGCCCAGGCCGGACAGGCCGAGCATCACCCACACGCTCTCCGAGCTGGACGCGGCGGAGATGGCGGTCACCAGCGCACCGAGCGAGCGGTCGGCGCTGACGAAGTCCTTGTACGACCTGGTGTGCTTGCGCTCCCCGAGGCGGCCGATCACGACCAGCAGCACCAGGTAGGCGATGAACGTGATCAGCACCCCGATGTGTTCACCCGACATGACTCCCTCTCCGTGGCACAGGTCCCCGCCGGAGTCCTATCACAGCGGGATGGAGGGTGTCAGGGCCCGATCTTCTCCACCCTCACCAGGGGCGAATCGTCCACCTCGGGCTCGTCCGACAGGTCGACCAGGCCGTCCACGCTCCAGAACCCGTCCTCGTCCGGATCCACCAGCACCTGCGTCACGCTCCAGGCACGGTGCCCCACCTTGCTCATCAGGGTCTTGTCCGCCAGCCGGGCGCGGTGGTCGAGCACGATGCGGTCGTACGACGACCGGAAGTCGGCCAGCGCGCCCTCGAACCGCTCCGCGGTCCACGGGTCGTCCGGATCCTGACGCACGCACCGGGTCGCGCCGTCCCAGTCCCCCTCGGCCAGCGCCTTGACCAGCTGGTGCAGCTCGGCCCGCACCCGGGCCGTGAACGCCTTGGTGTCCCGCGTGAGGTCGAACTTCGGCCGCTGCGGCAGCTGCACCTCGTCGGCCAGGTCCTCGGGCACCTCCAGCATCCTCTCCCACTCCACCAGCAGCGAGTCGTCGACCCGCGCCAGTGTGGCGCGCAAGAAGGCCTCGATGTCCGCGACGTCCTCGTTCTTGAAGTACTCCGGCACCACCTGTACCAACCCCTTGTACGCCTGGCTGAGGTACCGCAGCAGCACGCCCTCCATACGCTCCAACCCGTACTCGCGCACGAAGTCGTTGAACGACAGGAACTGCTCGACCATGTCCCGCGCCACGGACTTGGGCCGGATCGCGTCGTCCCCGCCCACCCAGGGGTGGGTGTTGGCGAAGTGGCCGAACGTGCCGTAGATCCAGTCGGCCAGCGGCTTGGGGTACGTGACCTCCTCCAGCGCCTCCATGCGCTCCTCGTACGGCACACCGTCGGCCTTGAGCCGGGCGACCAGCTCCCCCTTGGCCTTGTTGATCTGGCCGAACAGCACGGGCCGCGGGTGCTCGAGGATCGCCTCCACCAGCGTCAGCAGGTCCAGCGCATACGTCTCCGACGACAGCTCCAGCCGGCCCGCCGCATCCACCAGGTACAGGGACAGGCTGTGGTGCAGGGAGAAGTCCGCCTGCAGTTCCGGGCTGACGACCATGTCGCGCCCGCGGCGACCGTCCCGCGGCACCAGCTGTACGAGGTTGGCGTCCCGTAGCGCGCGGAAGAGCTTTGCGGCCTGGCGCCGGTGGTGCTTCTTCATGCGCGCGGGCTCGAAGCTGGCCGAGATCAGATCCCGCAGCCGCCGGTAGCCACCCCCGTCCACCGGGGCCTCGCCGTCGGCCTGCAGCAGGTTGAGGATGGTGCCGTGGTCGATGCGGAACACCGACTCCAGCGGCTCGCAGGGCTGGGTGGTCAACCGCTCGAACACGCCCTTGTCCCAGGGGATGAACCCCTTGGTCGGCGCCTTGCGCTTGGTGTACTTCTTCTTGCCCGTGGTCGCGGCCTTGGCGGCCAGCCGCCTGTTCTCGATCACGTGCTCGGGCGCCTGCACCACCACCCAGCCCTGGTCGTCGAACCCCTTGCGGCCCGCGCGCCCCGCCACCTGCTGGAACTCACGCACCGACAGGTGCCGGACCCTGGTGCCGTCGAACTTGCACAGCTTGGTCAGCAGCACCGTGCGGATCGGCACGTTCACGCCCACGCCGAGGGTGTCGGTGCCGCTGACCACCTTGAGCATGCCCTGCTGGGCCAGCTTCTCCACGAGCAGGCGGTACTTGGGCAGCAGGCCTGCGTGGTGCAGACCGATGCCGTGGCGGATGGTTCGCTCGATGGTCTTGCCGTACGGGCTGTCGAAGCGGAACCCGCGCAGCGCCGCGGCGATCTCCTTCTTCTGCGGCTTGGACGCGAAGTCCACGCTCATCAGGTTCTGCGCCTGCTCGGCAGCCTCGCGCTGGCTGAAGTTGACCAGGTAGATGGGGGCCTTGCCGTCCGTGATCAGGTCCCGGATCGCCTCGTGGATGGGCTTCAGGCTGTACTCGAAATCCAGGGGCACCGGCCGCTCGACCGAGGTCACGGACGCCACCTCGCGGCCCGTGCGCTCGAGCAACCCGGCCTCGATCTCCGAGGTGTCCCCCAGGGTGGCCGACATCAGCAGGAAGGTCGCGTCGCGCATCTGCAGCAGCGGCACCTGCCAGGCCATGCCCCGGTCCGGGTCGGCGTAGTAGTGGAACTCGTCGAGCACGGCGTGGCGGAACGGCACATCCGCCGACTCCCGCAGCGCCATGTTGGTCAGCACCTCCTGGGTGCAGCAGATGATGGGCGCGTCGTGGTTGATGGCCGCATCGCCGGTGAGCATGCCCACGTTGTCCGCGCCGAACACCCGGCACAGGTCGAAGAACTTCTCGCTGACCAGCGCCTTGATCGGCGCGGTGTACACCGAGCGCTCCCCCAGCGCCATGGCTCGGAAGTGCATGGCGACCGCGACGAGCGACTTGCCGGAACCGGTCGGCGTGGCCAGCACCACGTGGCGCCCGGCCACCAGCTCGAGCACCGCGTCCTCCTGCGCCTCGTACAGCTCGAAGCCCAGGTCGATGGTCCAGTCGAGGAACGCCTCGAGGACCTCATCGGGATCGGCGGTATCGGGCAGGCGGGAGATCAGGTCGGGGGTATCGGGTTCGGCCAAGGGCTTGCTCCAGCTGCGGTCATCCAGGGATCAGAGCCGCGCCTCCACCCACTCCGCATCCAGCTTCTGTGAGCGGTAGATCCGCATGATCTCGTCGTCGTCGTGGTTCCACTCCCAGGTCACCCACTCCCACACGATGTCGCCGATGGGCGTGACCTCGAACAGCCGATCGTTGTCCGAGTCCGAGACAAAGGTGTTGCCGTTGGGCAGGCGCTGGTTGCCGCCGTGGATCCGGGAGTAGAAGTCGCCCTCCCCGTCCGCCGGGTAGGACCACACGATCTCCTCGGTGAGCGGATCGAGCTCGATGATGCGCGACCACTCCCGCGTGGAGCCGTTGTCGTAGATCAGCAGGTGGCCGTTGTCGAGCATGGTGGGCATGTGCTGGCCCTCGGTCTCGCCCGGTCCCCAGGCCCACAGCACCTCGTCCGTGTCCGGGTCGATCACGCCGATGGTGTCCTGGTTGCACATCGAGAACATCACGTTGCCCTCGGCGAACCGCTCGTCCGCGTCCCCGGCCGGGGAGGCGGGCAGCACCTCCACCGTGTTGGTGTGCGCCCAGTCGCGGTCGTCCGCGGGCAGCTCCAGGTCCACCAGCTGATCCAGCTTGTCCACGTGCTCGTCGGCGTGCCACTCCCACACGACCTCGTCGTCCGGCGTGAGCTCCACGAGGAAGTCGCTCTTGAGGCTGCCCGCCCGGATCGCGTCGTTGGTCACGTACTCGCGGGCCAGGACGAGGGTGTTGCCGTTCTCCCGCCGCACGAAGTCGTGGTGCGCCGGCACGGTCATCGTGCGCAACAGGTTGGAGTCCCAGTCCAGCTCGAACAGCATGCCGTCGAACTGGTCCTCCTGCTCCTTGACGATGACCACCAGGGTGCCGTCCTCCAGCAGCTCGGCGTAGCACCAGGTCAGCCCCTGGGGATAGGACCACGTGTGCACCACGGCCCCGGTCATGTCCAGCAGGTGGGCCTGCTCGGTGTAGCGGCCCGAGTACAGGGTGTACGACGGCCATGCCCACTGCTCGTCCCACACCGTGACCGGTATGCCCACGGGCTGGTCGATGTCGTCGTCGTCGCCCGCGGCCGAGTCGTCGTCCAGGAGCTCGTCCGCGGGGCAGCCCACCAGCGCCAGGGCCAGCACCAGCCAGGACCCGGTCCTCATCGTTCGCTCCTCAACCACCCCGTGATCAGCCGGTTCAGGGGAGAGGAGACGCCGGCAGCGCGCAGGTCCTTCAGCTCGGGCACGTGCTCGAGGCGGGAGACCAGGGCCATGCGGCCGCCGGACAGGTAGGCGATGTGCGTGGCCCAGTCGTCGAGCGTGTCGAAGATGTGCGTCGCATACAGGATGGTCGTGCGGCGCTGCTCGCAGTCGCGGCGGAGGAACTCCAGCAGGTCCTCGCGGGCGATCACGTCCAGATCGGTGGTGACCTCGTCGAGCAGCAGCACCTTGGGCTGCCGGAGCAGACCGAGCAGCACCTGGACCCGGCGCCGCTGGCCGTCGGACAGCGCGTGCATGCGCCAGTTCGTGTCCACGCCCAGCAGGGAGATCAGCTCGTCTCGTCGATCCGGGTCCGCCTCGATCGCGCCGGCCAGGATCTTGTGCACCGGCACGTCCTGGTCGAACGGGAAGCGGTCGCCCAGGATCACCACCTCCTTGCACAGGGAGGGGTCGTGGAATGCGGGCCTGCCGAGGACGCGGACGATGTCCGGATCGACCATGTGCAGTCCGGACAGCACCCGCAGCAGGGTGCTCTTGCCCGCGCCGTTGGCGCCCACGAGCAGGCAACGGCAGCCCGGGTGCAGGTCGAGGTCGACGTCCACGAGGGCGGGCGGCATGTCCGGGTCGTAGTGGAACGACAGGTGGCGGACCCGGACGGAAGGGGCAACGTCGGTCATGGGTGATGTATGGCACGCCCGCGAGGGGGCATCAAGGGACCTTGGCGGCGGGCCCGGGAATTGGAGACAATTCGCGGTGGAGGTGGTGATGCGTTCGACCCTGGTGTGGCTGCTCGCGGTGATGTGGCTCGGCTGTCCAGCCACGGACGACGACGACGTGGCCGATGACGACGTGGTTGGCGACGACGACGTGGCCGACGACGATGACGACGACGTGGCCGATGACGACGACACGGGGAGCGGGGACGCGCCGCTGCCCACGGAGCTCGCCGGGCGGATCCAGGTGATCGAGCACATGTGGGAGGACTCGGTGTCCGGGGCCACCGTGACGGCTGAGATCTGGGCTGCGGCGGTGCCGACCACGCAGGTCGAGGTCGCGGCCGCCGGGGACTGTGTCGTCCTGAAGGGAGACCGCACCGAGCCGTTCAACTGCGATCCGGAGTGCGAACCCGGGGAGCTGTGCGTGGACGGGGAGTGCGTGCCGTATCCGGAGGTAGCGCCCGCGGGGACCATCACGGTCAGCGGGATCGCCGAGGAGCAGGTGCTGGAGCCGGACGGCAGCGGCTGGTACCCGATGTCGTGGGACATCCCGGCAGACCTGTTCGGTCCCGCTGACGAGGTGTCGGTGACCGCGGCCGGTGGCGTCACGCCGGCGTTCACGATGAGCGCGCAGGGGGTGTCGGACCTGCAGTCCCAGCCGAACGCGCACGGGTTCGAGCCGGGGGAGGACTACACCATCGAGTGGGAGGCGGATCCGGCGAGTCCTGGTCGCATCCAGGTGATCCTTGCTACAGGCTGGCACGGGTCGGTCGACCTGACGACGATCTACTGCGAGACCGAGGACGACGGTGAGATCACCATCTCGGGTGAGCTGACCGGGCTGTTCCAGATCCCCTCGTGCGGGGAGTGCGAGATGTCGTATCTGCGGAGGTTCACACGAGACGTGGTGGATGGCGTGGATGGGCCCATCGAACTCCTGGTGGCTTCCCAGCGCACCTTCGTACCATGGTGGGACTGGTACTGACCCGGTCGTCGCCGCCCCACCCCGGGCCATCTCGGACGCCCCTGGAAACGGGGTGGGAGGCCGGCCGGGATCGTCGGTTCCGCGGCCTTCGCTGGCGCTGCGGTCGCTTGAACCGACCTACCGGGCTACCCGTAGCTCGCGCCGGTTGATCCGGCCGCTGAGGCGATCCACGACCAGGGAGCGGGCGTGGGCCACGGCGATGCCGCCGCGGTAGATGGACGGGTTGGCGAAGCTGGCGAGGCGGCGCAGGTCGAGGCGGTAGTCGCGGGCGTGGCCGTCGGGGTCGCGGTCCACGTGGAACAGGCTGTAGTTGGGTGGCGGGGCGAGCAGCACGTCGTCGCGGAACGGCGAGTCCTGGGCGTGGAACTCGTACACCACGAGCTGGCGGCTGTAGCAGGCGCAGCCCAGGCCGGCGCGCTCCCGCTCGAAGTGGATCCGCTGGCCGTCCGTGGCCAATGCATCAGAGCGACCAGGGAGACCCCGTACACGTGCCCCAGCCCCCCAGCTGGTCGGCGTGGGCGACCTGCTCGCCGGCATCCACGTCCACGCAGCACGCGTGGTCGTCGTACGGCTCGTGGATCAGGCGGCCGTGGCCAGCCCGCGCCATGTCCACGTTGACCACGCTGCCGTCCACGACCACGTACACCAGTCCACGCCCGTATTCGCCGATGCACTCCTCGGCGAACGCCAGCGTCACGGTCCGCCCCTCGATCCGCTCTCGCAGGGCTTCGGTCGCCTCGCCGTGGTGGCACTCGCCGGTCTCCGGGGTATCCAGACAGAGCAGTCGGAACCGCTCGATCTCGCCCGCTTCGCCCAGGACCACAGGGGTCTCCACGTCGAACGTGTCGCCGTCCACCACGCGGGCGACGGAGGCCTCCACGCGGTCGTGGCAGGGCTCGCCCACCTCGCGGGTGCAGTCCATGCACCCCACGACCGACCACGCAGCCAGGAGCGGCGCCACCCGCCCCACCCGAAATCTCGCTCTCATCAGAACCTCACCTCCGCACAGGCCTTGAGCTTGTGGATCGTCTCGGGCTCCGCGGGCTCGCCGAGGTCCCGCCGCACGTCGTAGCGCGCCAGCAGCAGCACCCGCCCAGGCAGCCGGAGGGCCACCTGCCCGTACAGGTCGAGGTAGTGCTCGCCGGAGTCGGGATCCGCGAGATCCTCCTGCAGTACCTTCAACCGCGCGGTCAATGCCAGCCACTCGAACGGGGCCCACCGCAGCCGCGTCCAGGTGTACACGGTGTGCAGGTAGGCGTCGTCGTGGTCGTCGCTGTCCTCGTAGGCATCCTTGACGAACGTCTGCAACGTGAACGACTCCAGTGGCGACAGCCGCAGGCCTGCACCCAGGGCTACGCGGTGCCCCTTCTCGGTGTCCTCGTCCCCGTCGGAGTAGGTGAACTCGCGGCCGCCCTCGGTCAGGTCCTTGTCCCGCGTGCTGACGAACAGGTCGGCGCCGAGCCAGGGCAGTGGATCCAGGTCCGCGCGACCCTCGGCGTACAGGTTGACGATCCCGGTCGAGGGCGCGGCCCACAGGTCACCCTTGCCCACGAGGTGGAGCCAGGCCAGCGGCGCGGCGACCAACCGCAGCTGTGGTCCGACCTCGTCCCGGTCACGCTTGCCCCCGGGCAGGACCTCCCCCTCGTCCTCGGTGCGGCCGAACTCGTCCGGCTGGGAGCGGCCCCGGGAGTGGGGATTGTCGAACCCCGCACCGTAGTAGCGCGCGGCCATGCTGATCTCGGCCCCTGGCGGCGTGACCAGCCACTCCGCGCGCGTGCCCACGCCGCCGGAGTCGGTCACGGCCACCTCGGCGAACAGGTCCGACTGGCGGACCTGCACGGCCACGTCCGCGCCGATCGCGCCGTAGAGCGGTCGATTGGGAATGGGCGTGCCGGTGAAGTCGAACTCGTAGGCCTTGACCGCACGGCCGAACCACCCGGTCACGCCCACGTGGCTGCGGCTCGTCCAGCGCCAGGCCGCGCCGAGCCCCAGGAGATCCTCGCGGTACACGGCCGGGAAGGTCGGGTGTGTGACCTCCTCCCCGCTGGTGACCTTGAGGTCGTTGGGATCGAGGTCGCCGAAGTACAGGTCGTGGGGGGCGACGGAGCCGAACAGGACCAGGTCGAGCTGGTCGCCGTTGTGCAGGTCGATGACGGCGCGGCCGGCCAGTCCCAGCAGCCGCCGGGATACACTGTAGCTGTCACGGTCCTCGTAGTCCTCGTTCAGCCGCAGGTCAGGGCGGAATCCATGGGGTCGCACCCGGTCCGTGACGTCGAACACCAGCCCCTGCCCGAAACCAGCCTGGTAGTGCCCTGCGATCACCGCCCAGGAGCGCCGTTCGACCAGCGCGTGGGCGCGCTCCAGGGCCACCCGCGGACGGAAGTCGTCCGCGATCACGGTGGAGCCGCCATATTCTACCCCGACCAGATCCTCCTGCTCGGCCACCAGCACACCCACGTCCAGCCAGTCCCCCACCCAGGTCCGGCCCTTGAGGTAGACCACCGGGAAGCGTGAGTCCTGCAGCTGCTCCAGCGCGCGCAGCGCCACGTGCCCCCCGACCCCCGCCGGTCCGCCCCGCCCGCCCACGGGCACCAAAGGACGGCACAGGAGCCACACACCGGTCCCCACGACCGGCTCCACATCGGACGCGCGGAGCAAGGGCGAGCGCTCCCGGGCCGCGATCACCGCATCGGCGAACTCCGCGGTGACCCCGGGGAGCAGCTGCAGTTCGTCCCAGCTGGCCACAGCCAGGTCGAGCGGCTCGTCCAGCAGCTGCAGCAGCGTGTCCCGCTGGTCGACGTCGATCTCGCCGTCGAGCTCGAGCTGGTAGAGATCCTCCTCGGTGCGCACGTGGATCGGCGTGCCGTAGTCGAAGGCGGTCAGCAGCGGCACCAGCGCCACCAGCGGCAGCAGACACGCCGATCGTGGCGGCCGGGACGCGCAGCCGATCACTCCGGGCCACCCTCGCAGACCAGGTTGGGCTCACCCGGGGTGCCGAGCTGCTCGTCGTCCCCGGCCGGGGTGCCGTACCCGATCGACGACGCGCACCAGCACCCCGGGTCGTCGTTGGACTCCATCGACTCGCATCCGTGGACCGCGGACAGCTGGAAGGACACGCCCGGGCGATACGACCACCCGTCCTCGTCATAGGTGACGCTGTCCAGCAGGGTGGTCGAGTCGTCGGGGTTGACGTACTCCAGGCCGATCGAGTCGCCCCCATCGTTCAGCGCGAACCCGGCCTCGCAGGACACGTCGATGCCGCCGTTGTCGGCTTGCGAACGGCTGCCCGCCACCAGCAGCAGCTCGCCGTCGAACCAGGTCTCGACGCCCTCGTCGCAGGTCAGCTGCCGGGACAGGGCGCCGTCGACCACCGACAGCCAGGCCAGCGGGATGTCCTGGCCGGACACGTTCAGTGCCTCGACGAACTCCGCATTCGAGGCGGACAGCGAGGCAGGCTGCTGCGGCATCAGCTCGGTCAGCACCGCGTCGCCGATGTCCAGCCAGACCTCCTCGATCTCCGGACAGGCGTCGTTCACCGCGCCGGGTGTCCCGTGATGGTCGCCGTCGTCGTCGCTGTGGAACACCGACGTGGCGTCGCACCACGTGCCATCGCCGACGATGCCCTCGTCCAGCTCGGCAACAGCCCGGTTGATCGCGACTCCCTGGACGATCCCACACGCCTCCGACTCGCAGTCCAGGCTCTCCGAGATGGATTCGTTCCCATCGACATCGACGAAACCGACGCCCCAGACCTCCCCGGTATTGGTGAGGCCGAGGGAGAGCTGGCAGACCTCGGCGGCGACCTGCCCGGCCAGGGTGTCCGCGTCGGCGGAGAACAAGCCGTAGCCGTCCACCGGGATGCTCCACCCACACTCCTCGGCCATCCGCCCGGCACCCACCTCCGCGCCGGAGTCGTAGACCACCACGCAGGCCATGGGAACCGCTTCGGTTCCCGCGTTGAAGACCTCCACGTACTCGGTCGCGTCCTGGTCTGCGAACGGATCGGGCATCAGCTCCGACAGCATCAATGTGGCCTGCACCGGACATGTCGGCGGCGACACGCAGCACGTGTCGTTGGACGCGCCTGGCGTGGGCGACTCGCAGCCACAGAAGTCGTCGCCGCTGCGGTCCGTGTCCAGGCCGTCCTCGACGCGAGAGAGCGAGCTCCCCTGTCCCGGCTTGAGCACCACCGAGGTCGCGCACTGCCCCGACTCGTCGATGATGCAGTCGATGTTCACCGGCTCGCCGGTCACGGGATCCGTGTCCTTGCTGTACACCAGCGCGTCGACCAGCCCCATCTCGCAGTCGTAGAGGTGGACCCCGTCGCCCCGGTCGCCGTTGCCGATGGCCAGCTCCGCGACCACTCCGGGCGCCGGCACGAGCAGTTCACCACCGAGCAACAGGAAACGCCCGGGGTGCAGAACCGTGCCTCCGGGCAGGATCACCTTGCCCGACTCCTCCTCCGGATCCGACTTGAACCAGTGGATCTCCCAGCCGGAGAGATCGGCCGGAGAAGGGGCCGCATTGAACAGCTCGACCCACTCCAGCCCACCGTCCGCACCGTCCGGATCCACCATCACCTCGTTCAACACGACGACAGCATCGAGATCGCAACTCGAGCCCGCGCCATCGCACAGGCAGTCGCAACCACCTCCCCCCCCGTCGCCGCCCTGACCCCCATGCACCGACCCGAGCGCGCGCACCCCCAGCAATCCCGCCCCCCCCGCCACACGGCGCCCCCTGCCCATCCGGACCTCCCGTTTCCCTTCCTGGCTGTTTCTGGAACCGCTCTACACCCTCCGCGGCCAACCGGTCAAGATCCAAACGAACCATTTTGGTTACACTCCACCAGGCCGAGACTGGACACCGTTGAAGCGGCAAGGGAGAGTCAAGATAACGTCTTGTATTTCAACGAGTTATCGCCGCCCCAGTCCGGCACCAAGCGCGAAAGACCAGACAGTCCGAAAAACCAGAAATATCAGATATGTGCCGTTTTGGTGTCATTCAGCGTAGATGCTGACGACATATGCACCACTTTGGTACTCGCCTCCCGTGGTAAGCTCGGCGAGCACTGACAGGAGAAGGCGATGGACGAGCGTTCGCGACGGATCGGTCAACGGGTCCGGGAGATCCGCAAGAGCAAGGGACTCAGCCTCGAACAGCTCGCCGGCGGCATCGGCGTCACGCGGCAACAGCTGGGCCGACTCGAATCGGGCGCGCGCACCCTCAAACCCGATGTACTGGAACAGCTGGCCCGGACCCTCCACGTTCCCCTGGCCAGCCTGGAAGCGGAGTCGGACATGGCCACGTGGGTCGCCGACCTGCTACGGCTGCTCGGATACGACGTGATGCTTCGCGAATCGGTTCGCGACACGCTGGGCCACTCGTTCTCGGCCGACGTGGTCGCGGGCTTGCGGACCGGCCCGTTGGAGATGCGCGTGGTGGTGCTGTGCCGCAACGCCGCCGTGGTCGCGGATCTGCAGCAGGTGCAGGACTTCGTCGATCGTTCTCATCACCACGTGGCGATGGTGGTGACCGAGGTCCTCGCCGGACCGGACGTCCAGGACTACGCCGAACGACGCGGAGTGACCCTCGTCCGTCGCCAGGAACTGCTCAACCAGCTGGTCGACCTGCGAAGCTACGCCCAGGAGCAGGTCGACCGCTGGGATGCCCTCGGGCTTCGCTTCGTCGAGCCCGCCTGCCGGCCGGTGGACGAGAGCGAGATCCATGCGCTCGACGAATACCTGGATCGCTGGTTGACGAACGACTCGATCTCGCACCTGGTGCTGCTCGGAGAACCGGGCGTGGGCAAGTCCACGGTCTGTCGCCGGCTGGCCGCGACCCTGGGCCGCCGGCACCTGGAGTCCCCCGGGATTCAGCCGGTCCCGCTGCTGGTGCCCCTGTGGGAATTCCCTTACGTCAACGACCTCAAGCAGCTGGTGTTCAAGGAGCTGTACTTCCGCCACGGCGCGTACATCTCGGGAGTGGGCGCGCTGGAGCGGATGCTGGCCGAGGGCCGCTTCGTGCTGATCCTCGACGGCTTCGACGAGATGACCGTGCGCCTGGATCCGTTCGTCGTCCGGCGAAACCTGCGCGCGATCGCAGGGCTGCTCGACTGCGGCAGCCGCATCATGATGACAGCGCGGACACGCATCTTCCGCGACGCTCGGGAGATCACGGAGATGCTCGTGCCGCCAGGCCGCTGGGACGTCGAGGAGGGTGCGCTGGAGCTGCCCCTGGTCAAGGTGGCGCGGCTGGAGGAGTTCGACCGCCACCGTATCGAGTCGTACCTCCGCGGCCACAGCGCACGTGGCTGGCGCGGCACGCTGGCGCGTATCGACGATCTCGACCTGTGGGACCTCGCCTGCTTCCCGCTGGCACTGCGGCTGATGACGCCGTTCCTGTCCGGCCTCGGCGCGGCCCACAGCTGGCCCCGGACCCTGACCTCGTTACTGGACCAGGCCATCGATCGTTGGGCGCAACAGGAGGCGGTCCGATTCTGTGTACCCAAGGCGGACCTGATCGGACTGATGGAGGAGATGGCCTACCAGCTCTGGGAGATGGACCAGCCACAGATCAACATCCGCCAGCTTCCGGCCGGGCTCGCCGATCTGCTGAGCTCGGCGGCCGAGGTGGGCAACCGCCCGAGCAGGCCGGATCAGGCCATGGGCAGCAGTCTGTTCCTGGAGTGGGACGGCCAGGGCAACTACCGCTTCGTGCACCGCACGTTCCAGGACTACCTGCTGTTGAGACGCATCTTCCGCGGCATCCGGCGTGGAGACGGTAGTGAGATCGAGCAGTTCTGGTTCAACGACGTGACCACGCGTCTCGCTGCCGGACTGGTGGACGAGAACGGCATCCGGGAACGGCTCGAGTCATGGCTGTCGGACCATCCGAGTGCCGCGCTGCGCAGCATCGCCGCCTTCCTGCTCGGTATGAGCCGAGCCGCAGGCGTGGACGAGGCTCTCGAGGCGAGCATCGCGGCTGACGGGGACGTGGCCGTGCGCTCGGCTGCTGCCTACTCGCTCGCGCGCCACGGTGCGCTCGCCGTGGTTCGTGAGCTGGGGCGTCAATCCCGGGACGCAACCGATGCTCGCCGGCAGCTCGAAGCCCGCATCACGCTGGTTCTGCTGGACAACGAACGGTGGGAGGCCGAGGAGCAGGCTTCCCGCGAAGCGATCCACCGGGAGATCCGCGGCTGGACGGAGGAGGACGTGGCACGCGCCCTGCCACCGTTGCTGCAGGATCCCGAGGCCCAGGACGCCTACCTCGGCGCGGTGACCCGGGTGGCCGGGTACGTGGGGGACGTCGAGGTCCAGGCCGCCCTCGAGGCGCTGCTCACGCACCCATCCCGTCGCGTGCGCGCTGCCGCGCGCTCTGCGTTGATGGTCCTGGAGCACCGCCTCCGCTGACCCATCCGTCGCGGCCACGCAGCGGCCGGATCCGATCTGCTACGATGCCCCCCTGATGACACGCCAGGACGCCCTCGATGCACACCGGCGGCAGGGACTCCCGACCCTGGCCGTCCTCCCGATCCACTATCCGCGCGAGGTGCTGGAGTCGCTCGACATCCTCGGCATCGAGCTGTGGGGGCCGCCAGGGCCGCTGCCCGACGGGCCGAGCGAACGGATCCAGCCGTACGTGTGCTCGCTGGTGCGCAACGCCATGGCATTCGTGGACGCGGGCGGGCTCGACGGGGTGGACGGGATCCTGTTCCCCAACACCTGCGACTCGATGATGGGCCTGGCCTCGATGGTGCCGGACATGGGCGAATGGGACCGGCCCGTGTTCCACCTGCACCTCCCCCGCTCGGACACCTACGGCGACGCGTTCCTGCGCACCGAGGTGGAGCGGCTGTGGCGCGATCTGGCCGAGGCCTTCGACAGGGCTCCCGACGAGGATCGTCTGGCCGAGGCGATCGAGGTGCGCAAGCGCATCGAGGCCGCCCAGCGCCAGCTGCGACGCCACCGACGCGAGCTGCCCCTGACCGAGCGGGAGCTGATGGAGCTGCTGCGGCGTGACAGCTTCGTGCCCGCGGCCGAGCACCTGGCCGAGCTCGAGGCCGCCCTGGCCCGCCGCGGCGAGGGCGCCCCCCGCACCGGCCCGGGCCTGCTGGTGTCCGGCATCGTGCCCGAGCCCATGGCCCTGCTGGACGTGCTGGAGGACGCGGGCGCCGTGATCGTGGCCGAGGACTACGCCGCGGTCGGGCGTCGCATCACCCAGCTCGACCCGGGCGTGACTGCACCGCCCCTGGAGCTGACCGCACGCCGCATGGCCGCCCGCCCCCCCTGCTCCACCACCAACACCGAGCAGCAGCGGCGGGCCGACCAGCTGGTCCGGCTCGCCCGCGGCAGCGAGGCCGCGGGCCTGCTGGTGCACAACGTGCGGTTCTGCGAACCCGAGCTGTTCGACGTGCCCGCGCTCAAGGCACGGATGGAGGAGGAGGGCATCCCGGCGCTGTTCCTCGACACCGAGGTGGAGCGGGAGCTACCCGGTGCGATCACCACCCGCCTCGAGGCGTTCCTGGAGATGGTGCTGTGAGCGTGTTCCGCAGGGCGCAGTACGAGCTGATGCGCGGCCTGGTCGGGCCGGGCCTGGCCAAGGCCGACCGGGCGAACTCCTGGTGGCGGCGCCGCAACCGCAAGCCCCGGCCCACCCCGCTGGGACCGGCACCGCAGACCATGAAGCTGCTCAAGGAGATGAGCACGGCCCACTACTTCTCGGGCCGCTACGCGGACGGCGCCGTACCGGTGGCGTGGGTCACGTCCGGCGCGCCGATCGAGGTGCTGCGGCCCCTGGGCTACCACCTGTTCTACCCGGAGAACCACGGCGCCATCTGCGGCGCGGGCCACACCTCGCCCGAGCTCATCGCCACGGCCGAGGAGGCGGCCTACAGCCAGGACCTGTGCAGTTACGCGCGCATCGACTTCGGCTCGTTGCTGTCGGGCAGCACGCCCATCGGCCGCATCCCCCGCCCCGACCTGCTGGTGACCTGCACCAACATCTGCGAGACGGTGTTCTACTGGTACCGGGAGCTGGCGCGGCACCTCGACGTACCCCTGGTGATCGTGGACACGCCCCAGGTCTACGCGGACCAGGCGGACCCAACCCACCTGGCCTACGTGCAGGACCAGCTCCGCAACCTGGCAGACGTTGCCGCGAAGGTGGCGGAGAGGAAGTTCGACGAGGACGCGTTCAAGCACGCCGTGGAGCTGGCCCAGCAGGGGTGCCTGCTGTGGCGCGAGTGCCTGGAGACCAACAAGGCCCGGCCCGCGCCCTGGACCGCGTTCGACGGCTTCATCCACATGATCCCGATCGTGACCCTGCGCGGCAGCGAGCAGTGCAACGCCTACTACCGGGTGCTGCGGGACGAGCTGCGCCAGCGGGCCGCCGACGGCATCGGCGGGGTCGTGGACGAGCGCCACCGGCTGCTGTGGGACAACCTGCCGGTGTGGTTCGAGATGCGTGGTCTGGCCAGGGGCCTGGCCGAGAACGGGTTCGCGATGGTGGCGGCCACGTACACCAACGCGTGGGCCGAGACCGCGGACCTGATGGACACCACCGATCCGTGGCTGGGGCTGGCCAACTCCTACTCGATGGTCATCCTCAACCGGGGCCTGGCCCACCGCCTGAAGCTGATCCGGGACATGGTCGACGAGTACGACTGCGACGGCGTGCTGTTCCACTCCGACCGCTCCTGCAAGCCCTACTCGGTGGGGCAGCTGGAGCTGCGTGACCGCCTGGCCGCGGACGGGATCCGCGCGCTGGTTCTGGACGCGGACCACGCCGATCCGCGCGCCTACACGGGGGCCCAGGCCGAGGCGCGGCTGGATGCGTTCATGGAGACGTTCGGGAGCTGACGGGCGGGTCCGGGAGCGGGGATGGGTGGCGGATGCCGGGGATGTCGGCTCCGCTTCGCTCGAGCCGACCTACCTGTTCCTGACCGGAGGAGGCCGCGCAGCATCCGTCGGCCCTGTCACCGGGACCGTGAAGAGCGGTTCCGACTCGGAGCCTGACCACCCCCAAAGCCGCGTTGCCCTGGCCCCGAAGCTCGAACCACCCCGGACTGGAAGCGAAGGTCCCGGTGCGCAGGGCCAAGGATGCGTACAGCGGCCGGGCTGTCGAGCAGGCCCGACGCAGAAGCATCGGACCAGGGACTCAGCGGGTCAGGACGAGGTCGCCGATGACGCTGTACTCCTCGCCCCAGTCGAAGCTGCAGTCGCCGGTGAGCAGGTTACCCTCGATGACGCCGTCGAGGTCCATGGTCACCGGGATGCCGGTGAGGTACGAGCGCAGCTCGACATGGGCCGCGTCGAAGTCCCGCTCGCCGTAGATGTCCGAGAACGAGGTCTCGTAGATGGTGTTGTCCTGCATGAAGGCGTAGCCACGGATGGCGTCGCCCTTGTCCCCCTCCACGGTCAGGTCCAGGTCCCAGACCCACTCGTGGCCGTCCACCTCGCCGAGATCGCACTCGCCGATCCACTCCCCCTCGAGGCTGGGGCAGCCGGCCAGAACGCCACCCAGGCAACCCATCACCACCACGATCGTCCATCGACTACGCATCGTCATCCCTCCGCCGGACGTCCGGCCCGTAGGGTACCACCGGCGTCACGAGTCCGGGTGACCGCAACGTTCGTGCCAACGCGGGGGGTATCATCGCGGGGAGCGCGGAGGTGGCATGAACGCGGACCTGTCTGGCTACGCATTCGGCACGCTGACCGTCGACGGCGAGGAGCACCGCGAGGACCTGATCGTGCTGCCGGGGCGCGTGGTCACGCCCTGGTGGCGGCGACGTGGCCACCGGCTCCAGCTCGTGGACCTCGAGGACGTGCTCGACGAGCTGCCCGAGGTGCTCGTGGTCGGCACCGGCCACTTCGGCCGGATGAACGTCGCCCGCGACGTGGAACCCACCCTGCGGGGCCATGGCGTGACGCTGGTCGCGCTGCGGTCCGGCGCCGCGGTCCAGCGGTTCACCGAGCTGTCGAAAGATCGAGTGGTCGCGCTGGCCATCCACCTCACCTGCTGACGTATACTGGACGCGCGCACCGGGGCGGGGACGGGGAGCGATGACCAGCCACAGCCGCAGGGCGCTGATGCCCCACGTCGCCACGTCGCTCATGGCCCTGGCCTTCCTGGGCCCGGGTGTGGCCCACGCACTGGATCCGGCCAAGGCGGTCACGCAGTACCACCACGAGTACTGGCTCCCCGAGGACGGCCTCCCCCAGGTGTCGGTGCACTCCATCGTACAGACCGCGGACGGGTACCTCTGGCTGGCCACCCAGGAGGGGCTGGTGCGGTTCGATGGCGCACGGTTCGTGGTGTACGACAACCGCAACACCGCCGCGATCACCAACAACTACGTCAGCGTCCTGCTCGAGGGGGAGTCCGACGCGCTGTGGGCCGGCACCAACGGCGGCGGGCTCGTGCGTTTCGCCGGCGGCGAGTTCAGCTCGTTCACGCGGGAACAGGGCCTGTCGTCCGACCTGGTGCAGGCCCTGGCTGGACCTGTGGATGGCGCCATCTGGGTCGGTACGGACGAGGGCCTCGACCGCATCGACGGCGACCGGGTGACCTCCTTCGGCGTGGCGGACGGGCTGACCGAGAACGACGTGGAGTCGCTGCTCGCGGACGCGGACGGCAACCTCTGGATAGGAACGCGGGGCGGGGGGGTGTGTCTGTACAGTGACGGTTCGTTCACGGCCCATCCGCACAACGACGCGCTGAGCGATCCGCAGATATCGGCGCTCTACCAGACCCGCGACGGCGCGGTCTGGATCGGCACCCGCGGCGGGGGGCTGTACGCCGCACACGAGGGAGAACTCACCGGCCACGGCCTCGACCAGGGACTCAGCTCGATGTTCATCGAGTCGATCCTCGAGGACGGCGACGGCAACCTGTGGGTCGGTACCTACGACGGCGGCATCTGCCGGAAGGATGGAGACCACTTCCACTGCCTGACCATGTCCCAGGGCCTGCGGCACGACAACGTCAAGGCGATCTACGAGGACGCGGAGGGCAGCCTGTGGCTGGGCACCCTCGGCGGCGGGCTCAACCGGCTCCGGGACGCGAAGTTCACCAGCTACACCAGCCAGGAGGGCCTGACCCACGACGGCAGCTGGGCCGTGCTGCAGGGGCGCGACGGTGTGTGGCTGGGCACGGAGGAGGGGCTCAACCTGCTGCGGGAAGGGCAGTTCGTGGACTTCCCGGGGCGTGCCCAGGCGCTCGGCGACTCCCTGATGGCGATCCACGAGGAGCCGGACGGGATCCTGTGGACCGGCCTGTACGGCGGCGGCCTGCGACGGTTGCACGACGGCCGCTGGACCACGTGGACCACGGCCAACGACCTGGCCGACGACCAGGTCTACGCCATCGTGTCCGATCCCGACGGCAGCCTGTGGGTCGGCACCGAGGGCGGCCTGAGTCACCTGGTGGACGGCGCCTTCACGACCTACACCACGCGGGACGGTCTCCCCTCGGACATCGTCAAGGCGCTGCACTTCGACGCCGAAGGCGCCCTGTGGATCGGCACGCGCGGCGGCGGGCTGGCCCGCTACCAGTACGGCGAGTTCATCCCGTTCACCCCCCGGATCGAGCTGAACAACAACCAGAAGCTGGTCTACTCCATCGACGAGGACGACGACGGCACCCTGTGGTTCGGCACCCTGGGCGGCCTGCTTCGACACAGGGGCGGTGAGACCCGCGCCTTCACCACCGAGCACGGCCTGTTCGACGACACCATCTTCCGGGTCGTGGACGACGAGCGGGGCAGCCTGTGGCTGAGCTGCAACCGCGGCGTGTATCAGGTGACCAAGGCGGCCATCGACGACTACGTGGCCGGCAGGGTCGACCGGATCGAGCACACGGCCTACGGCCGCGGCGACGGCATGCCCGGCGACGAGTGCAACGGCGGCGGCCAGCCTTCGGGAACGCGCACCTCCGACGGCCGGCTGTGGTTCCCCACGGTGGCCGGATTCGCGGCCATCGACCCGGCCAACATCACCCGCAACACCCTCGCCCCGCCGGTACGCATCGAGGAGGTGCTGATCGACGGCAGGCTGGTGGACCACACCCGCGAGCTGGTTCTACCGCCAGGGCGCAAGCGCCTCTCCATCCAGTACGCGGCGCTGAGCCTGACCGCGGCCGGAAAGGTACGGTTCCGGTACCAGCTCGTCCCGACCGACGCCGAGCCCTCCGACGAGGTGGTACAGCGGGAGGCGATGTACGCATCCATTCCGCACGGGGACTACACGTTCCGCCTGTGGGCCTGCAACAACGACGGCGTCTGGGCCCAGGAACCGGCCGGTTTCACCTTCCGTATCCGGCGGCACGTCTACCAGACCCCGTGGTTCTACGTGCTGGCCGCGCTCGTCCTGTCCGGGCTGGTGGCATCGCTGGTCGGTGTACGCCTGCGGCAGCTCACGCGCCGGGCCACGGAGCTCGAGCACGCGGTCGAGTCCCGCACGCGCGACCTGAGAAAGCTGACCGAGGAGCTCACCGAGCTGTCCCTGCGCGACCCGCTGACCGGGCTGCGCAACCGCCGCTTCCTGTTCGAGACCGTGGCCGCGGTGATGGAGGACCTGGCCCGCCAGCGGACGCGCGCCAGCGGCGGCAGCGTGGACCGTCGAGCGCGCAAGGACTGGGACGTGATCGGCCTGTTCATGGTCGACATCGACCACTTCAAGGAGGTCAACGACACCCACGGCCACGACGCGGGCGACGCGGTGCTCCGGCACTTCGCCGACCTGCTGCGGGACTGCGTGCGCGTGGAGGACATCGTGGTGCGCTGGGGGGGGGAGGAGTTCCTGCTGGTGCTGCCCCACACCCGGGCCGACTTCCTCGACGAGTTCGCCGAGCGCTTGCGCAGCGCCGTTGCCGGGGCGGACTTCGATCTGCCCGCCGGCGGTGTGATCAAGAAGACCTGCTCGGTGGGCTACACCGCGTTCCCGTTCAGCAACAACCCGGCCGTGGAGCTGACCATGGAGCAGGTGATCACCGTGGCCGACCTGGGCCTGTACAAGGCCAAGCGCGATGGTCGCAACCGCTGCGTGCACCTGATCGCGGGCGACAACTTCCCCGAGGATCCGGACCAGATCGTGCGTGGCCTGGCCGACCTGGACTGGTCCCTGCAGAAGGACTACCTGGCCATCGAGGAATGAGCACGCGGGCCATACGCGCCGTGCTGACCGCGGCGGTCGCGGCCGTACTCCTCGGAGGACCGGCGGTAGCAGCCGAGATTCCCGACCCGCTCGATCACGGTCCAGCCCACGCCCTGGGCGTGTCTGGCGGCGTGTCCCTGGCCGGCGGTCTGGTCATGCTGGCTGCCCTGATCGAACCCGGCCGGCAGGACCTCTCCCACCCGACGATCCCGCTGGTCCCCGCGCTGATCGGGCTGGGGGTGACCGGCCTGGCGGGGGGGATCGGGCTGAAGGCCGGCCAGGGCTGGAGCTCAGGCGACGTGGGCCGCCGCGTCCTCACCGGCTACGGCGTGACGCTGGTCGGGACCGGCGCGCTGTCCCTGGCCACGGCGTGGCTGTGGCTGCTGCCCGCCGTGGCGTCCCCCAGCAGTGAGGGGGCGCTGCACGACTGGGCCGCGCCGTACGCCATCTGCTGGGGCCTCGGTGTCGCCGCGCTGCCCGCCGGGATCGCGCTGCTGCGCTACGCCCACCGGCATCTGCGCAGCGAGCCGCACGGTCTGCTCGTGACCCCCTGGGCCGACCCCGCGAGCCGGACCGCCGGAGCCACCGTGGGGTTCGCCTGGTGAGCCGGATCGGTCAGGGCGCCCAGCCGTAGGTCACGGTGCCGTCCTCGTACACCCACACCCGCTGATCCGCGTCGATCGGGCCATCCACGGTGACGGAGGCGCCGCCGGGGTAGATCACACGCACCTCGTCGACCACCGTGGCCGCGCCGAGGCCGAAGTGCTGCGTGGCCGAGTCCTGACAGCCGGTGCCGGATCCGCCGCTGACCTGGTTCATCACGGTCTGGCCGCCGGCGTCGACCTCGACCCGCGCGCCCAGGGCCGACCAGTTGGCGGTCACGCCGCCGTGGGCCCGCACCTGCAGCCAGTGGTTGCCCGCGGCCGCCGTGTCGTTGCGGAACAGGTCGTAGGCCAGCAGGTCCATGTCGCCGTCGTTGTCGTAGTCGGCCGCGGCGCTGCCCCAGCCGTTGGTGATGATGGCGCCCGAGGGGTAGTTGACCTGGGTGAAGGTGCTGTCGCCGTCGTTGAAGTACAGCTCCGAGAAGCGGCCCTCGTACACGCAGGTGAAGAACAGGTCCCAGTCGCCATCGCTGTCGAAGTCCTGGCTGGTCACGTTGGAGTGGGTCTCGCGGTAGTGCATGCCCGCCTCGACCGCGATGTCCTCGAACGCCTGGTCGCCGTCGTTGCGCAGGATCATGGTCTTGTTGGAGAAGCTGTAGTAGCGCGGGTGGGCGAGGTTCGACTGCACGATGTCCCAGTCGCCGTCGTTGTCGAAGTCCGACCACACCGACCCGATGGTGTGGCCGTACGAGCCGCTGTTCCACTGCCCGGCCAGGCCCCAGGCCAGCGCCCGGTCGTAGATCTCGCCCTCGCCCAGGTTCTCGTACATGAAGTTCATGTCGAGGCGGTAGTTGGACACGAACATGTCCATCAGGCCGTCCTGGTTCACGTCGTTGGGGCTCACCCCGCGGCCGGCCTGCAACGACGCCGACACGCCGTGATCCGACCAGTCGGAGAAGGTGCCGTCGCCGTTGTTGTGGAACAGGAAGTCCGGGTAGTTGACGTACACCCCGCCGCACTCGTAGTTGGCCAGGTACAGGTCGAGGAAGCCGTCGTTGTCCAGGTCGAACCAGCCGGCGCCCGTGGTCGGCGAGTGCTCGGGCTCACCGTCCCCGTCGCAGTCCGTGGAGTCCTGGGTGTCGTCGATGCCCGAGCCCTCGGTGACGTCGGTGAACGTGCCGTCACAGTTGCTGCGCACCAGGATGTCGTGGCTGGTGTAGCCGCTGTTGGCGCCGAAGAAGTCCAGGCAGCCGTCGTTGTCGTAGTCGCCCCAGATGGTGGCGCTGGACGAGCCGGTCAGGGCATTCAACCCGGCCTCCTCGGACACGTCGGTGAACGTGCCGTCGCCGTTGTTGCGGTACAGGGTCGGCCCGTTCGTCATCAGGTCGTCGTCACCGTCGTGGTCGTAGTCGCCCCACGACACCTGGCCGGAGCCGGACAGCGCCTCGTCCACCTGGAACCACGTGTCCTCGGGGGGGATCGTGTCGTGCACCTCGGCCACCAGCCGCACCGAGTAGTTGTAGTGCCAGGAGGTTGACAGTCCGTTGTAGAAGTAGTTCGGGTCCGCGTCCGGGAAGTTCACCGCGCTGTGGCAGCCGTGGAAGGTCGAGCAGTCCGGTGACTCGGTGGCGAAGGCGAATGCCGGAGACGACTCGTCCTCGTACAGGTGCGCGACCCAGAGGATGTGCTGGAAGTCGATCTCGATCGGCTCGGGCAGCACGTAGTCGATCCAGACATCCTGGTCGTCCGCGGTCAGGCAGCGGTCCCCCTCGAACAGCGCCTCCCACTGGTAGAAGTCGAACCCGTTGGATCCGAAGTCGTCGTAGAACCCCAGGGTGATAGCCCCGGGCGCGTCCTCGGGCAGGCCGCGCCACGCCACGCGCGCGCCGTGGACCGTGGTGGGCACGTCGATGTCGAAGCGCACCGCCTCCCACAGCCGGTCGTCGCCGCCGAAGACGTACGTGCCCTCGTACCCGTTCAGTGGCATCAGCGCGTAGTCCAGCATGGAGGCCTCGGGGTCGTCGGGCGACCAGGAGATCTCCGAGGCCGAGGCCGGGAACTCACCGCCGGCCGTGTCCACGCACTCGCCGGCCGAGTCGTCGTCGTCGCTCGCGGAGTCGTCGTCCGCCACGTCGTCGTCGTCGGTGATGTCGTCGTCGTCGGGCTCCTCGGTCGGACACCCTGCGGTGATCAGGGCTGCGCACAGCAGCGCGGCAAGCCAGGTGAATCGCTGGTTCATCGGTCTCCCTCCACTTTTTTTCTCCCAGCAAGGTAACAGATGTGCGCAGGATCCAGACAAGAGCTGGAACTCATCGAAGGAGGCGGGTGATGCGCGGGACGAGTGACTACTCCGTCTTCGCCTTCCACGCCCGTGCCTCCAGCACGTAGTAGCGACACGCCGCCTGTACGGCCGGCGCGATCATCCCGGCCGCGACCTGCTCCTCGGCGCGCGCGGCCAACGCCTCCATGCGGGCGAGGTGATCGGCCAGGGCCGCGTCCGGCTGCTGCCCCTTGACCGCGGCCAGCCAACGCACCGACCAGGTGTACACGTCCTCGGGTGTGGCCATGCCGGCCGCGAAGGCCTCGGCCTGCGCGGCGTACACGGCGCTGGCGGCCTCGGCCAGGGTTGCGTCCTGCGCCCGGGCGGACGTCGGGCTCAGCCAGGCGCCCAGGACCACGGCCACGATCAGGATACGAAGCAGACCCATCGACTCCTCCTCGCCGCGCGCGAACGGCGCCCGGCGCTTCGACGGTACCACGCGTCTGCAGGGCTCGGTGGTGGTGAAGAAGCGGAAGAAGGGGCCATAATCTCCCCATGGGACGCACGCTGCTGCCGCTGCTGCCGCTGCTCGCCGGTCTGACCACGGTCGGCTGCCCGGCGCTGACGGCCCGACCACCGGTGACCGACCCGTCGCTGGCCATGCCCGCCTGGGTGGTGTTCGAGCCCCTGGAGATGGGCTCCCTGCAGCCGATCCAGACCTACATCTGGGCCCAGGGCCGGCCCGACGACTTCGAGACCGTGTTCATCGGCGACGGGCCCACGCCCCGCTTCCACGGCTTCGGCAAGATCCCGGGGGGATACGAGGTCCCGTTCCACGAGGGCCTGACCGTGATGTTCGTGGCCTGGTCGGAGCAGCACGAGCTCGACTTCGTGGAGGTGACCCTGGGCGCAGGGGAGAACCTGGTGCCCATCGACCTGCGCAAGACCGCGATCAGCGACACGCGCGTGCCGGTGCAGATCTGGCTGGACGTGCTGCAGACCATGCTGGACTCCCGCCTGCCCGAGCACCCGGGCGACAAGCCGACCACGGGGACATGACCATGACCGACACCGCGTCCTTCGCGCGCGTGGCCCGGGAGGCCGCGCGCGCCGGCGGCGAGGCCGCGCTCGCCTTCCACGCCACGGACATCCCCTTCCGCACCAAGGCCGACGCGTCGTGGGTGACCGACGCGGACGAGGCGTCCGAGCACGCCATCGTGGCGCGCATCCGCGACGAGTACCCCGGCCACCGCCTCCTCACCGAGGAGAGCGGTCGACACGGCAGCCACGGCGCGTACGAGTGGCTGGTCGATCCCCTGGACGGGACCCGCGGGTTCGTGCGCGGCGGCGCGTTCTGGGGATCGCTGGTGGCGCTCCGTCGAGGCGAGGAGGTGCTCGCCGGGGCCATGTACCTGCCCGTGACGCGGGAGCTGTACTGGGCTGGCGAGGGCCTGGGTGCGTACCGCAACGGCGAGCCCATCCACCTGTCCACGGTCGACCGCTGGGATCAGGCCACGCTCAGCCTCGGCGAGGTCGACAAGGTCATGGCGTCCCCGGTGTGCGCGGGCGCGACCGCGCTGATCCGCTCGGCCGCCTCCGTGCGAGCCTACGGGGACGTGGCCAGCGCGCGCATGGTGCTCGACGGCCAGGCCGAGGTCTTCCTCGAATGCGGGGTGAAGCCGTGGGACCTGGGTCCCTACCCGGTGCTGTTCACCGAGGCCGGGGGACGGTACACGGACCTGGCCGGGGGCGCGGACCTTGACAGCGGGTCGGCGGTGTTCTCCAACGGGCGGCTGCACGAGCACGTGCTGGCCGCGCTGTCGCCCTGATCAGCCCCGGCGGCGCAGCGCCAGCAGCGCCGCGACGACCGCCACCACTGCCGCCGCCCGCGGGCCGTCGCCGCGCGCGACCTGGGCCACGCACGCCCCCTCGGGCGCTCCGTAGCCGGCGTTGACCTTGGGCTCGGGCAGGCCGGAGGGGTCCACCGGCGTGGTGTCGTCGTCGTCCCCCACAGGGTCCGTGTCGTCGTCGTCCGAGGGCGTGAAGTCGTCGTCGTCGTCGTCGTCGTCGCCCGGGTCCGGGTCGTAGCCGCCGGTGTAGCCGTCGATCCAGGTCTGGTAGCTGTCGGCGCGGGTGTTGTACCCGTCCTGCGAACAGTTCGCGTCGCCCCACGAGACCACCGACGCCACCCGCCACTGTCCCGAGTGATCGGTCAGGCTGGGGCCGCCCGAGTCGCCGACGCACGTGTTGTGCTGCGGGTCGTAGTGGTACAGGTAGTTGCTGTCCCAGTCGTCGATGGAGATGTCGACCGTGCGCTTGGTGCCCTCGTCGTTGAGGTGTGCGGCGGTCACCCCGAAGCCGACGAAGGTCAGCGGGTTGCTGTTGCCCAGCCAGCTGTTGGAGGCCGCGTCCCGGTTGATCGGGTAGGGATCGGTGGGCCCGTCCTGGCTCAGTACCACCACCCCGATGTCGTGGGTCATCTGGTTGGGGTTGTAGCTGGGGTGCATGTGGTAGTCGTTGGACGACCGCGTGGCCGACGTGTCGTTAGGCCAGTAGCAGCTGTTGCACCAGTAGGCATTGACCGTGCCGTGGGCGCCCTCGAGGCAGTGGGCGGCGGTCAGCACCACGTCCGGCGAGATCAGGGTGCCGGTGCAGATCCAGCCGGACATCTCCAGGAAGACCACCGAGTCCCAGTCCGTGGTGGTGGTGCCCCCGACGATCGGGGAGCTGTGCTGCTGCACGGTCCGGTGGCCGTCGTACTCGTCGGGCTCGGCGCAGCCCCAGGCCAGGGTGAGGGCCAGGGCCAGGGCCAGGGGCAAGGGAAGGACCACGGACGGACGTGGGCGCATGGACGGCTCCCTTCGACGGACATGCTAACAGGTGGAACCGCGTTCACGGACGCCGGCGGAGAAACACCATCACCAGCAGGGACAGGGCCGTCAGCGGACCGGCCCCGGTGGAGCCCGTTGCGGTGCACATGCAGTTGCCCTCGATCACGGCCCCCTCGGTGGTGCTCGGATCGGTGTACACGTTGTCGGTGTCGTCGTCCGACGTGTCGTCGTCGCTGACGTCGTCGTCATCCCCCTCGGTGTCGTCGTCCCCCTCGGTGTCGTCATCCGCCACGTCGTCGTCGTCGTCGTCGCTGGACGCCTCGCCGACCACGTCCATCTCGCCCTCGTAGGGGAATACGTTGCGGCCCGTGGCCGTGACCCACAGCTGCTCGTCCGCCGTGGTGTCCACGGCCAGGGTGACCGAGCCGGTGTCGTCCGTGGTGCCCACCGCGTAGGCCCCGTTCTCACCCATCAGGCAGACGTTGACCCCGGCGCGGCAGGCGCCGTCGATGGACGTGTGGATGGTCACCTCCACGCCCTCGCCGCTGGTCACACAGGGCGGGTGGCTGACCGTCATCTCCTCGGGCACACGGGTCCACACGTTCAGCTCGGGATCGCCGAACATGTTCGACGCCACGTACTGCTGGGTGGAGTAGATGTCCTGGTAGTACTGCTGGCGCCCCGCCTCCACGGCCGCGCCCAGGGTCACCACCTCGTCCATGGGGGTGTCCTCCAGCAGGTGGCCCCAGAACCCGCGCCGCAGGGAGGACCGCCAGTGGGCGCACCCCGAGCAGCTGATGGACTGGCCCACGTAGGCCACCGCACCGCGCAGGTCGCCCGGCTCACCGGCCTGCATCCACTCCTCGCCGCCGTAGCTCGCCCCGGCGATGGTCTGGCAGGTGTAGATCGGCAGCACCGGCAGCATGGGCCCGTTGCTCAGGTTGTCGGGCACCACGTCGAAGCCCCACCAGCCGACCGTGCCGCTGATCTGGCCGTGGAACGCCGCGAACGACAGCCCCTCGTTGAGCATGGCCGTGGCCGAGCCCGTGGGATCGGGGGTGGTGCCGCGGGTCATGATCTCGATGTCGTCGTAGCCCCACGAGGTCAGCAGCCCCGACTCCCAGTTGGCGTCCCCGTAGTAGTGGACCCAGTCGTCGTCGTCCCAGTCCTCGGCGATGGTCAGCAGCGCGCGGCGGTAGAAGTCCTCGTCCGTGGTGGGGTATCGCTCGTACTGCAGCGTCTTGTCCACCATGGTCTGCATCTGCTCCTCGTTCACGGCCGGGAACCGCGCCGGGTGCAGGTCGATGAACGTGTTGTTGTCCATGTCCCCGTAGTAGGTGTCCGTGTACCCCCCCTGCAGGGTGGGCATCGGCACGATGCTCATGTCCCCCGCGATCACCACGTACTCGGGCCGCGGCTCCCAGGTCTCCCACGCCTCGTTGATGTAGCTCCAGATCTCCAGGGACGAGTAGCCCGCCTCGGACAGGGGCACCACCAGCGCGGGCACCCCCTTGCGCGTCTTCCACTCGGCCAGCGGCGCCAGCTCGTCCACGAACGAGTCGTGCGCGATGATCAGGTAGCGGGCGCCGTCGGCCCGGGCGAGGCCGGGCAGGGCCAGGGTCACGAGCAGGGGGAACAGAGACCAGCGGATCGACACGTACACCTCCATCTTCCCGGCGAACAGGATAGCACCGATTCGGGGGATGGCGAGGTGGTTCAGGGGCGGCGGGACGAACCCGCGGGCACCCCGGTCCCGACCAGGATCTGCCCCTCGTAGGGCTCCATGTCCCGGCCGGTGGCCACGACGCGCAGCACGGTCTCGGCGGTGGCGTTGACCTCGAAGGTCACGCGGCCGGCCGCGTCCGTGGTGCCGTGCGCATACTCCGACACGAACCCGGACACGCAGACCCGCACGTCGGGCCGCGGCACACCGTCGTCCGAGGTGAAAACCGAGAAGCTGACGATGTCCGCCGGGACCGTGGGCGGATGACTGACGTCGATGCGCTCGGGCACGCCGGTCCACAGCTCGAGCTCCGGGTCGCCGAGCAGGTTGCTGGCCACGTACTGCTGCGTGGACAGGATCTCCTGGTAGTAGTGCAGCCGGCCCGCCTCCACGGCCGCGGCCAGGGTGAGGATCTCGGTGTCGCTGGTGTCCTCGAGGAGGTACCCCCAGAACCCCCGCCGCAGCGAGGACCGCCAGTGCGCGCAGCCGCCGCAGCTGATGGTCTGGCCCACGAAGGCCACGCCCCCTCGCGGCTCGGCCGCGGTGCCGGCCCGCATCCACTGCTCCCCGCCGTACGACGCCCCGGCGATGGTCTGGCAGGTGTAGGTGGGTACCACCGGCAGCATGGGGCCGTTGGCCACGTCCGCGGGCGCGAACTCGAAGTACCGCCACCCGGCCGTGCCGCCGATCTGACCATGGAAGCCCGCGTAGGCCACACCCGCCTCGAGCACGTCCACGGCCGTGCCGGTGGGATCGGGGGTGGTGCCGCCGGTGAGGATCTGCACGTTGTCGAAGCCGTGCCGCGTCAGCAGGCCGGCCTCCCAGTTGGCGTCCCCGTAGTAGTGCACCCAGTCGTCGTCGTCCCAGTCCTCGGCGATGGTCAGCAGCGCGGAGCGGTAGTACGCGTCGTCGTTGGTGGGGTGCCGCTCGTAGCGCAGGGTCTTCTCCACCATCAGCTCCACCTGCGCCAGGTCCTCGGCCGGGAACCGGCCCGGGTGGACCTCGATGAAGGTGTCGCCGTCCGTGTCGCCGTAGTAGGTGTCGCTGTACCCCCCCTGCAGGGTGGGCATCGGGATGGTGTTCATGTCACCCACGATCAGCACGTACTGCGGTGCCGGCTCCCAGGTCGCGGCTGCGTCGGCGATGTAGTCGTGGATCTCGAGGGTGGAGTACCCGGTCTCGCTGGTGGGGACCGTGATCGCGGGAACCCCCTTGAGCGTCTTCCACTCGATCAGCGGTTCGAGCGCGGCCACATACTCGTCCGGCGCGATGACCAGGTAGACCGCGCCGTCGGCGCGGGCGATCCCGGGCAGCAGCAGCAGGCCGAGCAGGCTCAGGACGGTGAGGCGATGGATCACGGCGACCTCCCTGGGCACAGGATACCAGGGAGGCCGGTCGGATCTCAGCGGCGACGTCTCAGGACCACAGCGGCCGCCAGCAGCACGGGCACCGCAGCCAGCGGACCGGCGCCGCCCGCGGCCGTGCACTGGCACTCGCCCGATCCGATCTCGACCGTGTCGTTGGGCTCGGTCACCAGGGAGTCGTCGTCGTCCCCGTCGGTGTCGTCGTCGTCATCCGTGGTGTCGTCGTCCGCCGTGTCGTCGTCGTCCGCGGGCGCGGCCGAGCCGTCGCCCACCAGGGCCTCCCCCTCGTAGGGGATCATGTTGCGGCCGGTGGCCGTGACGTACAGCACCGCGTCGTGAGAGGTGTCCACGTCCATGGTCGTCCAGCCGTCGTCGCCGGTGATGCCCCAGGCGTGCGCGCCGCCGTCCGGCCCGTACAGGCCCACGCGGATCCCCGGACGCGGGGAGCCGTCTTCGAGCACGGCGCAGACCCGCACCTCGGTCTCGCCGCACGGCACGGCCGGCGGGTGGCTGATCACCATGGGCTGCGGCAGGCCAGTCCACAGGTTGAGTTCGGGGTCGCCGTAGATGTTGACCGCCACGTACTGGTTGGTGGAGTGGAACTCGTCGTAGTACTTGAGCCGCCCCTGCTCCACGGCCTCGCCAAAGGTGACCACGTCCTCGTCGGCGGTGTCCTCGAAGATATGGCCCCAGAACCCGCGGCGGATGGCAGAGCGCCAGTGGGCGCAGTAGCTGCAGCTGATGGTGGTGCCCACGAACCCCACGCCGCCGCGCAGGTCGCCGGGCGAGCCGGCCTGCATCCACTGCTCCCCGCCGCCACCGTTGTAGCCCATGGTCTGGCAGGTCAACGACACGATGATCGGCAGCATGGGTCCGTTGTGCAGCTGGGCCGGGGTGATGTTGAACCCGTACCAGCCGATGGTGCCGCTGATCTGGCCGTGGTACGAGGCGTACGACGCGCCGGCCTCGAGGAACGCCTCGGCCGTGGCCGTGGCGTTGTCCGTGGTGCCGCGGGTGTAGATCGGCACGTCGGCGTAGCCCACGTTCATCATCAGGCCCTGCACCCAGTTGGAGTCGCCGTAGTAGTGCAGCCAGTCGTCGTCGTCCCAGTCCTCGCCGATGGTCATCATCGCGTCGAGGTAGTACGAGGCGTCGTCGGTCGGGTAGCGCTCGTACTGGATGATCTTCTCCACCATGGTCTCGACCTGGACCGCGCTGGTGGCGGGCAGCCGGCCCGGGTGGATCTCGATGAACGGATCGCCGTCGGCCTGGCCGTAGTAGGTGTCCGAGTACCCCCCCTCGAGCACGGCCATGGGCAGGGCGTTCATGTCGCCCACGAGCAGCACGTACTCCGGCGCCAGATCCCAGGTCGTCACCGCCTCCTCGATGTACTGGCGGATCTCCACGGTCGAGTAGCCGACCTCCGAGGTGGTGGCAACGTGCGCCAGCATGCCCTTGCGGCTCTTCCAGTCGGCCAGCGGCGCGACCTCGTCCGCGAACTGGTCGGGGGTGATGATCAGGTAGCGTCCGCCCCCGGCCTGGGCGGCCGCGGGTAGCAGCAGGGAGATCATCAGGGCGAGCACGGTCAGACGTGGGTTCACGGGGGCCTCCGGTGCGCGTTGCAGGATAGCACGCAGGTGCGCGCAGCCTGTCACGTCCACAACGCGCGAGGCCGGGTGACCGTGGATCTAGAGGCCGTCGCCGTCGTCCACGTCGGTGCACCAGGAGCCGGCCGGTGGTGTTGCCCCAGATGTCGATGATGTTGGTGTGGCGCGATGCGGTCAGATCGACCACCACCGGCGATCCACGGAGCAGGTACCACAGCGTGCCCGAGGACGGTGGTGGGACGGCGGTGAACGTGGCCTGCACCGACCACTCGTCGTCGAGTTCCCCGTCGGGGAACCGGTACTCGTAGTCGTCCGACAGGACGATCTCGCCATCCAGGGTAAACTGGGGTGCGGTGGACCACGGGGTTCCGCCGCACACCACGGCGAGAGCGCCGGCCCAGAGCGCTGTACATCGTTCGATGATCATGGTTCCGTCCCCTCTCCCGGGCCCCGCTTCCCGCGCCGGCCGCCCCATTTCCGCCGCATCCGTTCGTCTGGTGCGTAGAACCTCGCTGGACGAGAAGGGGAAATCCTGGCGCTTGTCCGCTGCCAGGTCAGCGCCTACCCTGGCCGGGAGATGCCCGAACTGCCCGACATCGAGCTGTACCTGCACGCGCTGCGTACCCGCGTCCAGGGCCGCACCCTGACCGGGATCCGCCTGGCCAGCCCCTTCCTGCTGCGCTCGGTGGACCCGCCGCTGGCCGAGGCCGCGGGCCGCGAGGTGGTCGACCTGCACCGGCTGGGCAAGCGCATCGTATTCGGCCTCGACGGCGACCTGTTCGCCGTGCTGCACCTGATGATCTCGGGCCGACTGCAGTGGCGGAAGCCAGGGTCAGTCGTGCCGCGGGGCCGCGGCCTGGCCGCGTTCGACTTCGATCACGGCGCCCTGCTGCTGACCGAGGCCAGCAAGAAGAAGCGGGCCTCGCTGCACCTGGTGCGCGGCGAAGACGCGCTCGCCGAGCACGATCCCGGCGGCCTCGAGGTGCTCGACGCCACGGCCGGGCAGTTCGGCGAGGCGCTGCGGCGGGGCAACCACACCCTCAAGCGGGCGCTCACCGATCCCCGCCTGTTCAGCGGCATCGGCAACGCCTACTCCGACGAGATCCTGCACGCGGCGAGGCTGTCGCCGTTCCGCCTCACCGGCAAGCTCGACGACCCGACCATCGCGCACCTGTTCACCTGTACGGTCGAGGTGCTGACCACCTGGCGCGACCGGCTGATCGACGAGAACGGGGACGGGTTCCCCTCCAAGGTCACCGCATTCCGCGAGGACATGGCCGTGCACGGTCGGCACCGCCAGCCCTGCCCCGCATGCGACAAGCCCGTGCAGCGCATCCGCTACGCGGACAACGAGGCCAACTACTGCGCCACCTGCCAGACCGGGGGCAAGCTGCTGGCCGACCGGGCCCTGTCGCGGCTGCTGAAGAAGGACTGGCCGCGCACGCTCGACGAGTTGGAGTCGTACAAGACCGACCGGCGGCGGTGAGGCTCAGTCCGCGAACCGCGCGAACCCATGGCGGATCGCCTGCTTGCCCGACCCGGTGAGCACCCTGAATCCCACCAGCGTCTCCACGCCCCGGTGCTCCCGGCGGGTCAGCTCCACGCGGATCGTGGAGTCGGGGATCACCATGTGGCCGAACTCGCAGGCCAGCTCGCGCAGCCGCTCGGGCGTGCCGTCGGCCTCGCGGTTGAGCACCTCGCGCGCGGCGATGGCCAAAGTGGCCGTGCCCTGCAGCACGATGTCGGGCAGGCCCATGCCACGGGCGAACGACACCGAGGTGTGGATCGGGAACACGATGTCCGTGCACCCGTCGTACAGGTAGGGCAGCTGCCGTGGGATCGCGATCTCCACGGACCACTGGGGCGTCTCCGTGTCCAGCCACCTGGGCCAGCCCGGCACCTTGGCCTTGCCCTCGCCCTCGTCCGCGCAGTCCACACCGCGGAACACGCCGCCCACGTACTCGGAGAACACCGGCCCGCCGCTGAAGTCGGCCGCGTCCAGGCGCATCACGAAGCGGGTCCCGGAGTTGCCCGGGTACACGGCCATGGCCTCGCCGCCGATGCGCAAGCTGTCCCCGGGCCGCAGCGGCCGGTGGAACACCAGGTGCTCGCTGGAGTGCACCAGCGTGGGCATCACCTGGGGCGGCACCGCGCCGCCGAGCCGGTGGTTGAACTGGTGCATCACCGGCCAGGTCACGGCCGCGGCGAACATGGGTGGGGCCACGATCCCACCGGCGCGGGAGTCGTCGAGGTAGCGGGGGTTGTCGTCGCCCACGGCGGCCGCGTAGTTGGTGATCTCGCGCCAGGTCACCTCGCGGTCGTGGGGCGAGAACTCCCTCCCGACGACCTTGGACTCGATCTTGGGCAGTGCCATGGTCACTCCTGGCCGCGGTCCCAGCCGCCCTGCTCGCGCAGCCGGTCCACCTCGGCCCGGGCCATCTTACCCAGTTCCACGTAATCGGTCTTGGCCACCCGGTTGAGCGGCATGCCCGCCGGCTCCAGCAGCACGTAGTGGGAGGGTCGCATGTACGCGGCCAGCCCGCGGGCGTGCGCGGCCATCGCGGCCAGATCCGGCGACGCGCCGGGCTTCGGCTCCACGTAGGCCACGATGGCCTCGCTGAACACCTCGTGCTGCACGCCGACCACCGCGCAGGCGGCCACGGACTCGCTCAGATCGCAGAAGTGTTCCTCCACCTGGGCGGGGAACACCTGGTAGCCCTTGGGCTTGATCACCAGCTTGCCCCGGCCGGAGAAGTGCAGCCCCTGGCCGTCCACGTAGCCCATGTCCCCGGTGTACAGCACGCCGTCGGAGGACAGGGCGCGGGCCGTGGCCTCCGGGTCGTTGACGTACCCCAGGAAGTTCTGCGGCCCCTCGAAGCAGATGTCGCCCACCTCGCCGGCGGCCAGCACGTCGCCCGCGCCACCGTCGCCCTTCATGGGCGCGCGGATCGTCATCGGGTACACGGGCATGTCGAAGCCCACGCCCGCGAGGATGTCGTCCACGCTGCCGTCCAGCGGCGTGTAGGTGCAGAACCCGGCCGCCTCGGTCAGGCCCAGCCCGGTGCCGAACCCCGGCGCCATGGCGGCGAGCTGGTCGAGGAACTGACGGCTCACCTGCTGGCCGCCGTACAGGGCGAAGTTGAGGCTGGACAGGTCGAAATCCCCGTAGTCCGGCAGCCGCCACTCCATGGCGAACAGGGCCGGGATCTGGCCGAACGAGGTCACCCGGTGCTGCTCGATGGCGCGCAAGGTCTTCTCCGGGTCGAAGATGTGCAGCAGCACCGCGCGTGTGCCCCAGAACAGCGGCGTCATCAGCTGCTCGGTCATGCCCCCCACGTGGGACGGCGGCAGGTTGACCAGCATGCGGTCCCCGTCCGCGTCCATGCCAAAGGCCGCGCCCAGGCACATGTTCTGGCAGGTGATGGCCCGGTGACTCAGCAGCGCGGGCTTGGGGTAGCCGGTGGAGCCGGTGGTGAAGATCACCAGCGCACCGTCGGTCTCCTCCACCGCCGTGGTGGCGAAGAGGAACAGCTTGGCCAGGTCCGAGGTCCCGGGCGTGGTCATGGCCGCGGTCCCCAGCTCGATGGCCCCCGCCGCGAACCGGCTGGCCGACATGGCGCCGTGGATCACGGTCTGGTCCGGGGGCGAGAACTGGATGAAGTGCTCGACCGACGGGCAGTTCTTCTTGACGGCCCGGCCCAGCTCGCGGAAGTCCGCGTGCTCGGTCTGGCCGAGGAAGGCGTAGCCCCTGGCCTCGACCAGCTCGATCGACCGGATCACCTCCGGGCCCTTGAGCCGCAGGTCCAGCGGGGCGAGCACCACGCCGATCTTGAAGCAGGCGTAGGCCAGGTACACGTGCTCGGAGAGGAACGGCAGCGAGGTGACGAACACGTCCCCCTTGCGGAATCCCAGATCGAGCAACGCCAGGGCGAACGCGGTGGTGGTGCGGTCCAGCCGGTCCCACGAGATGTGGTCGCCCGTGTCGGCGTTGGTGATCGCGATCGCCTCGGGCCGCTCCTGGGCCCACTTGCCGAGGACGCCGTGCAGAAGGTGGCGGTCGGCGAAGTCCTGCTCGAAGTGCTCCAGGGTGTACTGGGGGACGCCGTTGCGGAGGGGGACGTCGGGCATGGGAGGACTCCTGGCTGTGCGGCTGGGGAGGATAGCACCGGCTGGTCCTGTCCGCGGTCCGGGAAAAACATGATCTAAAACTGCTCCTCCTCAAAATTCATGTTTTTAACTACTTAATTTTTCAGCACTATTTCAAAGAGTTCCGGCAAAATGCACTGAAGCCGCTTGACTAAAAACATGATCTGAATCGTTGCGTCGGTTAAAATCATGTTCTTGTATCCCCGGCCATCAGGAGCTGCCGATGCCCTCGTCGATGCCGTTCGTCTTCCACGGCCGCCAGCAGGAACTGGCCCGGGTCGCTTCATTCCTCAGCGATGACGGTCCAGGCCTCACCCACGTCCGCGGCCGTCGCCGGATCGGCAAGACCGAACTGCTCAGACGCGTGCACGCCGGCCACGACAATTGCTTCTACTTCATGGGCCGCGACGACGAGAGCACCCGCGTCTCCCAGCGGAGGTTCGCGGCGGAGTGGGACAGGTTCACGAGACGTCGCTGGTTGACCCGACTGAGGTCCACGGAGTTGACCTGGGACGAGATCTTTCGCCAGGTCGGCAGCCATGCTGCCACGAGAACCGATGCCTCGCCCTTCCTGCTGCTCCTCGACGAGGTCCAGTGGCTCGCACCCCGCGGGGCCGGCTTCTGCGGAACCTTGAAGGAGCACTGGTCGGAGTGGAAACGCCCCGGCCGCTTCAAGCTGCTGCTGTCCGGCTCGTCCAACCGCTTCTTCCACCGCTACGCCGACGGCGAGCAGGCCGTTCTCAGGGGCTTGCGTACACACGCCACGATCTGGGTCCAGCCCTTCTCCCTGGCGGAGATCGCCGAGTACTACTTCCCCGACTGGACCGACGAGGAGATCTGCCTCGTGGCCATGATGCTCGGAGGGGTGCCCTACTACCTGGAGCAGATCCGCCCGGAGCCCAACTTCATCCGGGCGATCAACAGCGCCTTGTTCTGTCGCGACACCATCTTCCTGGAGGAGATCGACGCGATCCTGAAACTGGAGACCACCCGGATCGGCCCCCGCGCGCGGGTCAAGCACGTGCTGGCCTCCCTCGGACAGGACGGTGCAACCCAGGCCAGCATCGTCCGCCGGACCGGACTGGCACAGGACACCACGCACCGCATCCTGGACCGGCTGCTGGACTACGGTCTGATCCAGGAGAGGCAGCCCCTCGGTCGTTCGAAGAAGAACCGCGCAGGAGTCCGGTTCTACATGGACGATCCCTACCTCAACCTCTACTACCGCGTCCTGGCCCCGCTGGAGGCTCGGATCCAGGGCAACGAGCGTGGACTGCTGTTCCCGGCCGAAGTACTCGGCTCGCGCACCGGCTACCACATCCCGAACTTCAGTGGCCGGGCATTCGAACTGTTGCTGACCACGTTGATCGAGCGCGGCCAGGCCGACGAGTCGGCGCGGAGCCCGGCCCTGTTCGAGAAGCTCGGTCTACGCTCCGGGCGGTACCGCGTGGGTACCTACTGGGAGGCCGGCACCACGCAGATCGACGTTGTCGTCGAGGGGCTGGACGACCGGGAGGTGCGGATCATCGAGGCCAAGTGGCTCGCTCGTGATCCGGACGCATCCGGCGACCTGGTGGACCAGGTGCTGCGCAAGGTCCACCGCCCATCCGGAGCGGGCACGTGGCGGACGTCGCACCACCTGGCACTGTCCCGGGAGGGGACGGCCGGCTTCCGACGTGAGGCCGAGGCCAGGGGAGTCGGTGTCATCGTGCTCGAAGATCTCTTCTGAGACGACCGCGTCGCAGCCTCCCCCACAAGGAGACCACCGCGATCACGATCGCGCTGGCCGCGACGCCGCCGCCGAACCAGGGCCAGATCGCTGCCGACGACCCGACCGGGACCGGCTCCTCCAGGGTCTGCGGCTCGACCCGGGCCGCGTCCGCGCCGCCAGCCAGATCCCACCCCTCCTTCCACGAGGCCCACCGGTCCATGTCGTAACTGCCGGCGCCGTCGAACACGTCGGTGAAGCGCGACAGCCCGAGCCAACCGCCGTAGCGCTGGGTCACGTGGTACACGGCCAGCCACGACGTCCACTGGTCCCGGTAGCCGTGTCCGGTCAGCAGCTCGGCCAGCGCGTCGGCCGGCCGCACCAGGTTCAGCTCGCTACGGCGGTGCGCGTTGCGGTCCGAGCTGGCCTTGAGCCACGGGCCGCACTGCAGATCCCGGATCATCAGCTCCCGGCCCTCGTCGTGGATCAGGCCGGAGTTGTAGACCAGCGAGCCGAGGATGAACTGCTCGTCCAGGGGCCGATTGTGCAGCAGGGTGCGCCCGGCCTTCTTCAGCTTCCGCTGGGCGATCCGCTTCTCCCAGACCCACATCAGCGCGGTGCCTGCGATGGACTCCTCGTAGGTCATGTAGCGGTGCAGCATGGCCACCCGGTCGCCGCTGTCGTCCTCCTGCCAGCGCACGATCCCGGACAGGTCCGTGCCCATGGCCTCGTCGAGGTCGGCCATCAGTCCGGCGAGCTCGTCCGTGCCCGAGGCGATGTCGTCCAGGCCCACGCCGAACACCGGGTGCACCTGGTTCATCCCGTCCTGGTCCTCGCCGAGCAGCAGCGCGCCCCCCTCGGCCACCCAGGTCACGGCCACCTCCTGATCGTTGATACGCAGCGGATCCCCCTGCTCGGCCAGCCAGCGGTTGATCACCTCGACCGCGGTGTGGGTGGTCTGCGCCAGGGTGTACTCGTGGATCGCCGTGTCCCACTTGCCGTCGACGTAGCCGAAGTAGCGCTTGGGGAACACGCCCGAGGTGACGTAGGCCTCGATCTTGAACGCCTCGTACCCGATCACAGTGCGCCGGATCTCGTCTTCGTCCATGGCGAACCCGCGGCCACGTTGCTGTCCCAGCCCCTGCTTGTGCTCCAGATTGTCCAGTACGCGGTCGCGTAGCAGCCACGTCACCTGGTCCTCGGTTGCCGGGCCGACAGCGGCGAGCCGGGGAGTCAGGTCCCGGGCGGTGTCGTCCACGGCGGTGAGCAGGCGGTCGACGGCCTCGTCGTCGCCGACGAAGGCCTGCAGGCTCGCGTCGAGGGATATCTCGGTGGGGTCGGCGCGAGCCTCGCGGCTCTCGTCCTGCGGGGTGACGGACAGTAGTACGGCCGCCATCAACAGCGGCCCGCCGTTCAGCATCGCGCCGACCTCCCGTGCACACCAACGCCCGGAAGGCGCGCAGGTTTCAACATAGGTCCCAGGCTGACACGCGTTTCACCTATCATTTGCATTCCAACCCAAGTGGAGAGCGCCATGTTCCGATTCACCTCACTCCTGCTTTCGCTGCTTTTCGCGATCGGTCTCGTCGGCTGCCCGGACGAGGTGATCGGGGACGACGACACCGACGGGATCGTGGACGACGACGACACCACCGACACCACGGACGATGACGACGACACCACCGGTGACGACGACACCGCGGACGACGACGACACCGCGGACGACGACGACACCGCGGACGACGACGACTCCGCGGACGACGACGACTCCGCCCCGGTCGACAACGACGGCGACGGCTGGACCGAGGACGAGGACTGCGACGACAGCGATCCTGCCGTGTACCCCGGCGCACCGGATATCTGCGACGGCGTGGAGGACAACGACTGCGACGGCATCGGCGATCCCATGGAGACCGACGACGACGGCGACGAGGCGACCGAATGCGAGGGCGACTGCGACGACACCGACGCCGGTCTGAACCTGGTCGACGACGACGGGGACGGCTTCACCACCTGCGACGGGGACTGTGTGGACAACGACGGCACCATCAACCCCGGCGCCGCCGAGATCTGCAACGGCCTCGACGACGACTGCAGCGGCGCGCCCGACGCCGATGAGATCGTGGACGCGGACGGCGACGGCTTCGTCAACTGCGAGGACTGCGACGACACGGACGCGATGGTCTACGCGGGTGCACCCGAGCTGTGCGACGGCATCGACAACGACTGCGACGGCGTGCTCCCCCCCATCGAGGCCGACCTCGACGGCGACGCCTACCTCGCCTGCGACGACTGCGACGACACCGATGCCGCGGCCTACCCCGGCGCCACCGAGCTGTGCGACGGCGTGGACAACGACTGTGACGGCGCCGTGCCCGCGGACGAGGTCGACGGCGACGGCGACGGGTACGCCACCTGCGACGGCGACTGCGACGACACGGACGCGGCGGTGAACCCGGGCGCGACCGAGCTGTGCAACGGCCTCGACGACGACTGCAGCGGTGCACCCCTGGCCGTGGAGGTGGTGGACGCGGACGGCGATGGGTTCGTCAACTGCGAGGACTGCGACGACACCGACGCGCAGTCGTTCCCGGCCGCGGCCGAGGTCTGCGACGGCGCGGACAACGACTGCGACGGCAGCGTGCCCGCGGACGAGGCGGACGGCGACGGCGACGGCTGGATGCAGTGCGACGGGGACTGCGACGACGCGGACGCTGCCGTCAATCCCGACGCGGAGGAGGCCTGGTACGACGGCGTGGACGCGGACTGCGACGGCGACGAGAACCCCGATCCCTGTGACGATCCGCCCCCCGAGGCGTCCGGCGCCATGGACGCTGCCTGCGAGTACACGCCGCCGGTAGGCGACTTCGATCCGATCGCCGAGTGGGGCGTAACCACCTTCGCCAACTACTCGTCCCACGACGAGGTGATCTCCACGCCAGCCGTCGGCCAGATGACCGACGACAACGGCGACGGCTTCATCGACGAGCTCGACGTGCCCGACATCGCCGCGGTGTTCCGCTCGCGCTCGGACAGCTACCGCGGCGTGGTGCGGCTGCTCAGCGGCGACGGCAGCGGCATCCACTGGGAGACCTACGAGATCGGCACGGACTACCACGCCTACTACCTCGGCTCGCTGGCCCTGGCCGACCTCGAGGGCGACGGCGCGGCAGAGGTGCTGGTGACCGTGTACGAGGGCGGCGACACCTTCCTGGCCTGCCTGGAGAACGACGGCACCACCCGCTGGGTGGACGAGATCAACGACTACCCCCGCCGCGGGCACTACCCGTCGGTGGCGGACATGGACGGGGACGGCAGCCCGGAGATCATCTTCGGCGCCTCGATCTACAACGCCGACGGCACCCTGCGCGGCGAGGGCTCGGAGGGCGCGGGCTACAACAGCAGCTACTCCAACAGCTCGTACACCTCGTTCGCCATGGACCTCGACCTCGACGGCGTCATGGAGGTGGTGGTCGGGGACGCGCTGTACGACCCGGACGGCAACACGATCTGCACCACCTCGGAGCGGGACGGCTACCCCGCGGCGGCAGACCTCGACGGCGACGGCTACGGCGAGTTCGTGACCGTGGACGACGGGGACGTGTGGGTGTTCGACACCGACTGCACCTTGCTGGCGGAGTGGGAGGTGTATGGCGGTGGTGACGGCGGGCCGCCCACGATCGCGGACTACGACGGCGACGGCGACCCCGAGATCGGGCTGCCCGGTGACGACTACTACACGGTGTGGGAGGTGGACGGCACCATCCTGTGGTCCAACGCCATCGACGACAGCAGCTCCCACTCCACCGGGTCGTCCGTGTTCGACTTCGACGGCGACGGCCAGGCCGAGGTGGTGTACGCGGACGAGACCCGGCTGTGGGTCTACGATGGGGCCACTGGTGCGATCCTGCTCGAGTACGAGGACCACCGCTCCGGCACGGTCAACGAGTACCCGGTGATCGCGGACGCGGACGGGGACGGCCGGGCGGAGATCGTGCTGCCCAACGGCGACAGCGGCGGCGGAGACGAGAACCTGGGCCTGCGCGTGATCGGCGACGCGGACGACAACTGGGTGACCACGCGCCAGGTGTGGAACCAGCACGCGTACTCCATCACCAACGTCAACGACGACCTCAGCATCCCCGGCCCAGCGCTGCCCAACTGGCCCCAGTTCAACTCCTTCCGCCAGGCGGGCATCGGCTCGATCGCGGCCACGGCCGCACCCAACCTGCTACCCGGACTGGTGGAGGTGTGCCAGGACGCCTGCGGCGACGACGTGACCTTCGTCGTCCAGGTGGCCAACGAGGGCGCGCTGATGGCCGCGGCCGGGATCCAGGTGGTGCTGTACGCGGACGACGGCGCGGGCACGATCACGGCACTGGACTACGCGCTCCTGCCCGACGACCTCGACCCAGGCATGATCGCCGACCCGGTCTTCCTCGTGGCCACGGCCGCCAACGTGGCTGGCGCAGCCACCATCACCGTGGTCGTGGACGACGACGGCACCGGCACCGGCTCGTACTCCGAGTGCGAGGAGGGCGACAACGAGGTGGCGGTGGACGTAGGAGCGGTGTGTCCGTAGACCAGGCCACCCCCCGAAGAAAAGGAGAAGAAAAGGTGCCGGTTATTAAGCTTTAAGCTTTTTACGCTCGTTCCCTCAACTCCTGCATCCAAGTGGAGAGCGGTTCCTGTTCGCCCTCAGCCTCGCGGGCCCTGGCGAGCATCTGGCTGATCCGCGCCTGGCTGACGCCTAGCATTCGTGCAGTTTCGCCCCCGCTCAACCTGTCTCGCCACCGTAGCCACCACGTGGTGACCCACCTCGCCCGGTTGCCTTTGCGGCCGCGGGCCGGATTGAGAAGTTCGTCTCGCTTCAGACCGGTGACCGACTCGATCTCGGCCAGAGCATGGTCGAAGGTCTCCTCGACGGTCCCCCTTTGCATATCGGTCGTTCGGGGCTCTGGTCGCTTTGCGGCCCGTTTCTTCCACAGGACCGAACGCTCGAAGCCCTCGGGAGCCTGGCGTCTGCCGAACTGCACGTCCTTCAAGTACTCGAAGTACGACTTCGCAGAGCCGTAGATGTCCAGCATCTCGTCTCGACACAACCAGTCCGGCGGGTGCTCCAGACCGACGTATGCCGGGTGACTGGTCCAGTCGGCAGCATCGAGGCGCACCGCCATGCCCCCACGGACCGGATTGAGGTGAACGTAGGCCAGCAGGTGCTGCCAGTAGGTGGTGGTCTCTACGACCTTGTTCTTGAACCTGCCCTTGAAGAGTGGACCGTCCCACTCGTGGGTTCGGTTGAGTTCGCGAGCATAGGTGCCGCAGAGGTAGTGCATCGCTCGGCTGAGGTTGGCATCCGGTGTCTGGAGCAGGAGGTGGAAATGGTTGGGCATCACGGCGTAGCCGTGGACCACGACGTTGTAGCGGTCTGGAAGTTGGGCGAGCAGACCGTGGAACAGGCTGCAACACTCGTGGCCGAAGAAGATCGGTGCGCGGCGCGCTCCGCGATTCATCACGTGGTGTCGCGCATCGGGGTAGTCGAGACGAGGTGGCCTGGGCATGCGTGGGAGACTACCAGAAAAGCTTAAAGCTTAATACACGGCACCTTCCCCGTGCCAGACCTGATTAGTTAGCCCCCGCTATCGGGCACTTTCTCCCGCTTGGCAGCTCG
>CAZXHG010000007.1:0-82778 GCA_964639985.1 uncultured Rickettsiales bacterium | reverse complement strand
GGCATGGAGAGCTGCCTCAAATGTCAACTACAAGTGTAGGGATTTGATCGGTCCCGATTGTCCTCGAATGGCACGGATCTGGCTTTGCACATCTATCGGACAACCGTGCCCGGAGCACGAACGAGGAGCCTGACGATGGACCGTGAACTGCGAAAGATCCTCGATTCGATGAAGGAAGCCTCCCGGAAGAAGAAGTGGGCGGAGCAGCTCGATCTGAACCCGGCGCCCGTGGACGACCGCGAGCTCACCTGGCAGACCGCGATGCACGACGCGGCCTCGGCCCTGGGCATGATCCGGCGAGAGGCCGAGGGCCTGCTCGCCTCGGGGGACCTCGACGAGGCCAACCGGGGCCGGGCCGGGCGGATCCACGCCGAGGCGGTCAAGGTGCGCGGCCTGCTCGAGGCCCACCTGGGGCCGCGCCGCGGCAATGGCGAGCTGGGCCGGATCGACGCCAACGACGTGATGCAGGGCGCGGCAGACATGCTGAGGCGCACCTCCCGCCGGCGAATGACCATCGAGACGGACCTCGATGCAGATGCGTGGCCGCTGGTCGGCGATCCCGCGCTGCTGGGACGGGCCGTGACCAACCTGGTGCTCAACGCGGAGGAGGCCATCGCGGACATGGGCACCATCCGGCTGATCACCGGGAACGTCGAGCTGGACGATGAGCGCGCCGGCCGGATCGGCCTGCACGCGCCGGGCCGGTACGTGCGGCTGGCCGTGGCCGACGACGGCCACGGGATCACGGACGACGTGGCACGGAACATGTTCCGCGCCCACTACAGCACACGCCGGGACCGCTCCGGTCGCGGCCTGGGCCTCAGCGTGGTGCGCAACGCCGTGGATCACGCGGGGGGCAGCGTGCGCTTCCGCAAGGGGCGGCTGACCACCTTCGAGATGTACGTGCCGGCCGCGGTCAACGGCGAGGCGGGGGACCCGCTCGATCCACCGGAGTGTCTCCAGGAGGCAACACGTCCGGGGCCCGATGGCGGAGGTGTGTAGCCTCCAGGAGACACTCCAGCGAAGGACCGGACCCGGTCACTTCTCCAACATCTTCCGTGATTCCAACAAGTTGTAGATATCTCGAGCCCACCTGGGGCGCATGGCACGCCCTTCGCAATGGCTTGCTTCCGTGGGGCAACACCACCGGCCGCTGGCGGCCGGGCGAAGGTCCACGGAGGAAACCATGACCAACCGCAACCTGATCACACTCGCCATCCTGACCACCTCGGCCGTCGCGCTGCTGGCGCTGCTCGCCCAGCCCACCACGGCCCGCGCGACCACCGGCTGGGACTGGTGGGACGCGATCTACGCCCAGCAGAACCACCTGGCGACCTGTCCGGCCAGCCCTCCGGACAAGGACGACTGGGAGGACGCGCTGGACACGGCCGACGACCCGCACTTCACCGAGCTGACCGCGTACTTCATCGCGTACCCGTGCAGCGCCAATCCTGGTGTGTTCCTCGAGTTCCGCGAGTGGCTGAACTACGAGGTGCACGACGTGGGCGTCTGGGACTCCAACTGGACCGGCTACAAGTTCTACGACACCAAGGAACTGGTGCTGGAGCTGGACGAGACCGGGGCGGGGTTCTGGGACGACGGTCCCTGGGGCGGCTGAGCGAGCCGGTCGACTAGATTTCCAGGAGGAGCCTGAATCCCACGCCTGCGCTGCGATAGTCGGGATCGATCCCGAAACGCCTTGCCATGCGCATCCAGAAGATGCCCGCGAACCAGGAACCTCCCCCGAGCTGGCGTTCGCCACCATCCTCGCGGAAGTCCTCGCCCAGCCAGTCGCCGACGCCGCCAGCGAGGTCACGCACGCCGATGGGAGACATATCCTGCCGGCAGCTGCCAATAGCACCGGGCACGGGCCTGCCGGGCTGGTTGTCCCGCCCCCAGGCGAAGGTGGCCTCTTCCCGGTCGCCCCACGGGTGGATCCGTCCGTCGCCCGACCGGGCTGCGTACTCCCACTCGTCACGAGTGGGCAACCTGTACCCCCTCCCCTCCCGACCAGCCCGCCAGGACGCATAGGCATCGGCATCCCGGGCACGAATGAGCAGCACCGGCATGTCGGGTGACATCGGATCCCCGTGCGCATCTCTCTCCGGAATGGACCAGCGATCACCCTCCCGCACCCACAGAGCCCTTCCATCCACCGGGTCCCGAGGCACGTGCTCCCTGGCAGCCTCCTGGCCGATATCGTCGAGAAACGTCATGTACTCGGCCATGGTCACGGGAAACACGGCCATCGCGTAGTCCGGCATCTGGCGGTAGCGTCGCGGCCCGCACCCGTCGGCCCGAGCATCCCCCTCCAGCGAGGCGCGGCCGGCAGGGACGTACGCAAAGCCTTCGGGCAGATCCTCCCGGCGAGGGAGCCGCGGGTCGAGCCTCACGGTCTCCCCGGGCCGCAGGGCCAGCGCGTACCGTGCCGTACACCGCCCATCTGCGGCGATCTCGAGCGCGTAGCGCCCCGGCGCCAGCTCGATCGGCTGGTCGTCAGGCGCGCCGTGCTCCGTCCACGACGCTGGCACCAGGCGTCGCTCGGTTTCGACCAGCGCGGAGGACCGGATCCTGGCACTCCGAGGTCGGCAGTCGATCCGGATCTCGCAGGATCTCGACAGCGCGGCCACGCGGCTGCCGTCATCGAACCGCCGCAACCGCTCCGTCAGGTACGCCCGCGCTGCAGCGTCCCCATCCCGGTCGGCCTCCGCCAGCCGCGCCAGGTACAAGTCGGCCAGGCCAGCCCGCGCGTCGGCGTCGGTGGAATCCTCGATCAGGGCTATCTCGAACGCCCGCTCCGCTTCCGCGACACACGTGGAGAGTCGACGAGCCAGCGCCTCCTCCTCGGCCTCGGCATCGAACAGGATCTGCTTGTCCGCGAGCGGGCGATGCAGCGGGATCGAGGACTCCAGCGTCAGCCTCCGTCGCCGGGCTTCCCGCAGTTCGGTCTGCCGTTCTTCCAGCGCATCGACGGCATGTCTCCCCTCCTCCACGGCCTCGCGCGCCCGCTCCCGCCGCCGCTCCGCCTCGTCGTGCGCCGACAGGGCCTCCTCCACCGCCTCGTGCAACTCCCCCGCGTCCGGGTAGCGCGCCTTGGGCTCCCGGGCCATGGCCTTCAGGCAGATCTCGTCCCATACCGGATCCAGCGGCCGGGTACGGTGCCGCGCCTCCCTCTGCGAAGGCGGCACGATCTTCGCGATCTGCCGCTGCAGGAACGTCAGGTAGGCGGGATCCTTCCCCTGCTCCAGCGTGCGGTCCCGCGGCCGGCGCACGGGCGGCTTCAGGGTCAGCACGTGGTACAGCACCGCGCCGAGGCTGTACACGTCCTGGGTCGTCTGCGCCGGGATCCGCCCCTCCACCAGCCGCTCTGGCGGCTGGTAGGACGGCTGCCCGTGCAGCCCCTGCAGCACGGTGTGCCCGCTGCGGATCGACGCGGCGCTGAGGGCCGACCCTGCGCTCGACGGGATCCGCGGTGCGAAACGCCCCAGGCGCGCGGCCAGGCCCCAGTCGGTGAGCAGCACCTCGGAGTGGTTGCCCAGCAGCACCTGGCCCGGGTGGATGTCCCGATGCACGATGCCGCGACCGTGGGCGTGCGCCACCGCGCCGCAGATGGTGCGGAACACCTGCAGCAGCCGGCGCAGGTCCCACCGGAACAGGTCCCTGCGTTGCGGATCGGGCAACCCCCGCAGCACGTTGGCCAGGGTCATGCCCTCCACCGCTGGCATCAGGTACAGGTAGCCCTCGTCGTCCTTGCGCAGGTCCAGCAACGGCACGATCGCGGGGTGGTTGAGCTGGGCCGTGACCTGGGCCTCGTGCACGAAGGCCCGCCACTCGTCGTCCGTGGGGTCCTCGCTCCGCGGCCGCTTGCACACCACGGTGCGACCCAGCAGGTTGTCGTGCACCTCCGAGACCTCGCCCATGCCCCCGCGGCGGGTCCACGAGCCCAGCTCGAAGCGCCCCTCCCTGCCCCTCACCAGGTCCTGCACGGCCCGCAGGTCCACGGGCTCGTCCTCGCTGGCCTCCTCGTCCACGGCCGGGACCTGACGCTGGTAGTAGCTCAGGTCCGAAAGGTCGCTGCGGGGCTTGTCGTCGTTGTCCGATCCACGTGGCACGGAACTCAGCGCTCCTTGCCCCCCGCCTTCACCCCCCCGATATCGACGCCGTAGCGCCTCCCCAACTTGTACACGTATGGCCGGCTGATGCCCAGCACCCGGGCGACGGCCGACGCCGAGCCCCCGGACTGCTGGACCACCCAGGCGAGGTAGCGGCGCTGGAACTCCGCCGTGGCGCCGTCCCACGTCTGCTCCAGCGCGCCCACCTTGCCCAGCGCGTCCTTGCGGCCGGTCTTGCGCAGCTCGGCCAGGGTGAGCAGCGCGCCGTCGGTGCGGTTGACCACCATCTGCACCAGGCCATGCAGCTCGCGCACGTTACCATCGAGGCGCATGCCCTGCAGCGCCACCATCAGCTCGGGCGAGACGAACGGTGTGGGCCCCTCGCGGCCGGCGCTCTCCTCGACCACGAAGTGGCGGACCAGCGCGTCCACGTCCTCGGGCCGTTCCCGCAGCGGCGGGATGGAGATCACCTCCTGGGCCAGCCGGTAGTAGAGGTCGCGCCGGAACGTGCCCTGGTCGACCGCGTCGACCAGGTCACGGTTGGTGGCAGCCACGACCCACACGTCCACCGGCACCTCGGCTCCGCCGCCCAGGGGCCGCACCCGGCGGGTGTCCAGCACCCGCAGCAGCTTGGCCTGCACCTCGGGCGACGCCTCGCCGATCTCGTCGAGGAACAGGATCCCGCCACGCGCCTTGACGAACAGGCCGTCGCGGGTGACCGCGTCGGTGAACGCACCCTTCCTGGAGCCGAACAGCTCGGCGTCGGCCAGGGTCTCGGGCAGGCTGGCCATGTTGATCGCCTCGAACGGTCCCCGGCGGCGCGGGCCGTGGCAATGCAGGGCCTGGGCCGTGAGGTCCTTGCCCACCCCGGTCTCTCCCACGATCAGCACGGTGGGCAGTGGATCCCGCTGCACCACCTCGTCGATGGAGGCCAGCAGCTGTGCGGTCACCGCCGAGCACCCCACGATCTCCCGGTACCGGCCACCGCGCCGGTACGAGGCCGTGGGATCCTCGTGCTGCACGGGCATCGACAGCAGCGCCAGTTGCTGGGCCATCTGCGCGGCGAGCATGCGCACGGCCTCGCGCCACGCATCGGGGAAGGCGTCGCGCAGGGACCGGTTCTCCAGGTACAGCGCACCCCGTACCCGCCCCCCCTCGTCCTGGATCGGGCAACACAGCACGGTCTGCAGGTGGTGATGCACCACGCTGTGCAGCTGCTTGAGGTCGGCATCGGCGACGGCCTCCTTGCAGTACACCTCCTCGCCCTGGTCCCACACCTGGGCCACGATGCCGCTGCTGAGCTGCTCGGCGATCACCTTGCGGTCCTCGGTGTCGTCGCCCAGGGTCTCCATCACCTCGGGCTCGCCCTTGCCGTCGAACAGGAACACCGCGCCGCGCTCCACCCGCGGCATGGCGTCGATGGCGCGGGCCGCGGCAGCCACGAAGGCCTGGGGGGAGAGGTCGGCGGTGTCCGCGGCCACGCCGGCCACCAGCCGCAGCAGGTTGCGCTCGGCGCGATACTCCCGGGCCGCGGCCGCGAGCCGGTCCCAGTCGTCGCGGTCGGTGAGCGTCGACCGGCGGAGCTGCCCGCCGATCCGTTGCACCACGTCCGCGACCTTCTCCTGCAGGTCCCGCTCGCGGGTCTGCAGGTCACGCAGGTGGCTGATCAGTTCGGCGGCCTCGCGATCACGGTCGACGGGCATGCACGACTCCTCGGCTGTCTCCTCCAGGAGACACCCCCCATCGAAGCCACGGAATGAGGCCATCGAGGGGGGAACACGAGGGTGTATCCTGCAGGCTACACGAGGGTCGTCAAGGAGGCTTTCACCCTGGAATCACAGAGGTATTCAGCTTGTTGCCTGCAGGAGCCGGGGGGATTCGCCTGGGGAAGCAGGTCGACGCGCTGCCCGCTTGTCGAGGTAGATGGCCGCTGCGAGCAGTCCCATGTCTCCTGCAGGAAACGGCACCGGCCGCTCGTCGATCATGCGCCGGGCCCATCCGGGCGTGTAGCCCAGCTCGCGTGTCCAGGCGCGCACCAGCGAGCTGAGCTGGGTGTAGCCGACCAGGTGGGCGACGTGACGGACATCGTAATCCGGATACCGGAGCAGCGTGCTCAGCGAGCGCACCAGCAGCAGGACGGCGATGTAGTCGCCCACGCTCACGCCCACCTCGGCGAGGAACTGACGCTTGGCCGTGGATTCGCTGCACGGCAGCTGTGCATAGATGTCGCCGGCGCGGGGGATCTCGTCGTCGAGTTCGTGCAGCAGGGTCAGCGCGTGCCGGACGTAGGGGCTGGCGTCACGCTCGCAGGCGCGCGTCTCGAGGTGCAGCTTGACGCGATCGAACAGGGGGCGGTCGGGCATGGGTGGCTCTCTCCGGCGTCAGTCGTTGGGGGAAAGCACTGCGAACGGCGTGCCAGCATCCGGTCGTGATTCGATGTCCCGCCCGTTTCCCAATGATCTCGATGACATGCACAACGCGCATCATCCAGGAGACGGGCCAGGGTATGGGTGGATGTGTTTCCTCGAGGAGACAGGTTGGCCCGGGTGGCGCGCGAATCTGTTAACTGCAGGAGACACTTCCCGCCTCCCGGTTCCGGGTATACTCCCCCCGGGAGGCACCCCATGCGACCGTTGCTCCTGCTCGCCACCACCCTGGCCCTCGCCGGCCTCAGCTGCGACCCCGCGCCCTGGGACATGCCGTGCTCCGAGGGCTGGGTGATGGACGCGGACCAGGAGTGCTACGACCCGGCCGGCGACGACGACTCGGCCGACGACGACACGGACGACGACACGGCCTGACCCCGTGCTGCGTCAGATCCTCGCGGCCCTCACCCTCGCCTGGGTCGTGATCGCCGCCTCCCTCCTCTTCCAGCCCGACACCCTGGTCCACGACGAGCCCGGCTTCCTGGCCGCCGCCAACCAGCTCGCCCCCTTGTACGCCGACGGCCTCACCGGCGGTGACGGCTTCTCCGATCCCCTGTGGTCGGAGAGTCTCTCCCACTACGGCAGCCACAACCCCAAGGTCGGCCTGTACACCCTCGCGGCCATCGACCGCATCACCACCCGCGTCGCGGCCCAGCGCCTGCTCATGGGCACCCTCGCCGCGCTCACCGCTGCCCTGCTGTTCATCCTGGCCGCCCGCACCACCTCCCCCACCGCGGGCTGGTGCACGCTCGCCCTGCTGCTGGCCAGCCCCGCCTTCCGCAACGTGCAGGCCGCCATGCTGCCCGACCTGCCCATGGCCCTGTTCACCGCAGCCGCCCTGCTCGTACTGGCCGCGCTCCACCGCCGCTCACACGCCCCCTCCCGCACCGTGGCCCTGCTGCTGCTGCTGGGCCTGCTCGCTGGCCTCGCCGTCAGCTGCAAGCTCTACGCTGCCGCGCTCGCGCCGGTGATCCCCCTCGCACTCGCCCACCGCGTCCACGAGCGCCCGACCCTGCTGGCCGGCGGCCTCGCTGCTGCAACCGTGCTCGCCCTGGCCGTGTTCGTGGGCACCAACCCCATGCTGTGGCACGACCCATTGGACGGCCTGCACCACATGACGTCCGGCCACCTGGCCGTGTGGGGCGGCTCCTCATCGGCCTTCCACACCGCGTCCCTGGGCACCATGGCGCTGCACACCGCCTACGCCTGGCTACCCCCCGGCCTGGTCCACGGGCACGCACTCCCCTTCCCCCTCGCCTGGATCATGTCAGCGGCCGTGGGCTGGCTCCTGTGCGCCATCGGCATCCTGCTCGCCGCCCGCCGCCGCACCTGGCTCCCCGTGCTGTGGTTCGCCTGCAGCACCCTGTTCCTGGCCTGGACCGTGTCCCGCCTGCACCCCAGCTGGATCCTGCCCAAGGTGTTCCTGCTGCCGAACCTCGGCCTCGTCTGGGCCGGCGGACTGGCTCTCGACGCGGCCGCGGACGGCCTCCGCGCCCGCATCGGGCGCTAGCGCCGCAACAACCCGACGAGCACCCCCTCGCTCACCAGGTCCACGTCCACGCCCGGCTCCACGAACCGCCGCCCGTCGACTTCTCCCTAAAGGAATCCTCGCTCCGTCCGATACAGAGAACAGGTCGCGAAGGGGCAGTAGACGCGACCTCAACCCCAGGTCCCGACTCGACGAGGCACGCCCTCGGTGTGAGTGGACCGGTGTGCGTGACAGGAGCCCGCATGAGCCTGGTCATTCTCCGAAACGAGCACCTGGACCGCAGCGGACAGGATCGTTCCAATCCGACGCTGGTGGCCCGGCTCCGACGGGAGAACGCCTCGCTCCGCCGCGAGGTCGAGCGGCTCCGCCAGTACCGCGAGCTCGCCTTCCGCGATCCCCTGACCGGACTGCTCAACCGTCGTTCCTTCCACGAGCGGCTGGACGAGGAATGCGCCCGGGTGCGCCGCGGCACCTATCGCTTCGCGGTCGTGCTGATCGACGTGGACGACTTCAAGGCGATCAACGACACCCTCGGCCACGCCACCGGCGACGAGGTGCTGCGCGCCGTGGCCCGCGTGCTGGAGCACGACACCCGCGAGGTGGACCTGTGCTACCGCATCGGCGGCGACGAGTTCGCGATCATCCTCCCCGACACCGATCCCGAGGGCGCGGACACCGTGCTGTTGCGCCTGCGCGAGGCCGTGGACCCCGCCTGGTGCGCCCTGCCCGTGCCCGTCGGCCTGAGCATGGGCCTGGCCGCCGCCCCCCCCACCGATCCCGATCCCGAAGCCCTCGTCGCAGCCGCGGACGAGCAGATGTACCTGGACAAGGCCCGCCGCAAGAACTCCTGATCCCCGCTCCGCCCCCCCCCCAGAACCCGTCTGCCGCTCCCTCCGAAGCAGCTCACTCTCCGGGGTGACAAGCGAAGGCCGTAGTCCGTGACGGACGAAGGCCGCGAGCGTTCAGGGAGGAGGTCCGGGACGGACCGACGACCGTGCCCCGGAGAGTAAGCTGCGAGGAGGGTCTCAGGCAGACGGCTGCAGAGCCCGGAGAACGAGGTCCGGGGGTGGGGACCGGCTAGGGGATGTCGTCCGGAGCTCCGAGGCTTCGCAGCCAGTCCTCGGCCAGGTCGGTGGCGTCGAAGCCGGTCTCGGCCAGGATGTGGTCGAGCATATCCTGCATGCGGGCCGCCCCGTTCACGTGGTCGAGGTAGAAGCTGGCCAGCACGCCGTCCAGGGTCTCGGCACCCACCTCGTCGGCCACGGCGCTGAAGAAGTAGGCGCCCTTGATGTACGGCACCAGCGAGAAGATGCCGTCGTCGAGCACGTCGAGCTCGCCGCACGAGTCGGGCCAGGCGATGCCGTCGGAGAAGTTCAGGATGTAGTCGAGCTGGTCGGCGTACACGTCCCACACCTCGGACTCGGCCACCGGGCCCACGGCCTGGCCGATCGCTCGGGCCGTGAGGTACGTGACCGTGCCCTCGGACAGCACGAAGTCCTCCCAGCACTCGATGCGTATCCCGCCGCCGTACCAGCCATGCGCGGCCTCGTGCACGTGCACCGAGCGGTCGGGCAGGGAGTAGCTGCCCACGTGCCACAGGGGGTGGTGCTCCATGCCGCCGTAGCCGCCCGCGCCCCAGTCCAGCTCCACGGTGCCGGCCTCTGAGCCGAAGGGGTACGCGCCCAGGGTCTGCTCCATCCACTCGAAGGTGGCGAGCAGGTACTCGGTGCCCTCGATGGCGGTCTGCAGGTTGCCGGCCAGGTACCACACCACCACCTCGGTGCCGTCCGTGGTGCTGCCCAGCGACGTGCGCTCGTACTCGCCCGCGGCCCACGCCACCTGGTAGGCGGGCGCGTCCGTGGGGATGCCGGCCGCGACCACCACGTCGTCCCCCACCCCCGCGACCTCGAGCTCGAAGGTCAGGCCGTCGGCCGGTTCGCTCTGGCAGGGGAACAGGTTGCCGCAGTAGTAGGGCCACAGGAACGAGAACCCGTCGGGATCCGCACCGTCGAATCCGTCGTGGGGCGTGTACCGGACCTCGAACTGCAGGGTGAGCAGGTCGTCCCCGGTCGGCAGGGTGACGTTGGCCAGGCCGCCCTGGCGCTGCAGGTCCAGATCACCGTCGGGCCCGGTGGCCGACAGGATCTCCAGGTCGCCCACCTCGAACGAGGCGACCTCGTCGTCGCTGGCCCACAGCTCGACCGTGGCGGCCACGGTCTGCTGGGCCAGATCCACGGCCAGGGTCGTGCTGGCGATGTCGTGGGACCAGTTGGGGTCCAGGGGCTCGGCCGAGTCGTCGTCGTCGTCCGCCACGTCGTCGTCGTCGTCCGCGGTCGCGTCGTCGTCGCCCGTGGCGTCGTCGTCCCCGGGGGGATCGACGCTGTCGTCGTCGACCTCCCCGGTGGGACAGCCGGCGAGGGCGAGCGCGATGACCAGGCACAGGGCCCTGCGAACGTGCGACACCGATTCCTCCTCGGTCCCATCAAGGTAGCAGACCTCGCGAGCACGCGCGCGGTGCACAGGAAGGATCCGTGTGATAGATCACCGACCGTGCGCGCGCTGCTGACCATCCTGGGCGGGTCGACCACCTTCTACTGGTGGGTCCACCTGGCCGCGGCCATGACCCGGATGGCGAAGAAGCGATTCCTGGTCACCGAGGACACCTATCCCCTGCCCGACCGCGAGCAGCAGCCCACCGTCTCGGTGCTGATCCCGGCACGGGACGAAGGGGACACCATCCAGCCCTGCGTGGAGAGCGTGCTGGCCCAGGACCACGCCCTGGCCGAGGTGATCGTGCTGGACGACCGCAGCACCGACGGCACCGGCGACATCGTCGACGCCCTGGCCCGCACCGACGACCGGCTGCAGCGGATCGTGGGCGAGGCCCTGCCCGTGGGCTGGAAGGGCAAGAATTGGGCCCTGCACCAGGCCGTGGGCCAGGCCACCGGCGAGTGGCTGCTGTTCGTGGACGCCGACGTGCAGCTCTCCGGCCAGGCCGTGCGCCAGGCCCTGGGCGCGGCCGGGGCGCACGGCGCGGACATGGTGTCGTGGTTCGCCCAGCTGGAGATGCGCACCTTCTGGGAGCGGCAGCTGATGCCGTTCATCGCCGACTTCATCGTGCTGTTCAGCCCGCTGCACAAGGTCAACGACCCGGCCGAGGACCACTGCATCGCCAATGGCCAGTTCATCCTGATCCGCCGCGCTGTGTACAACGAGGTGGGCGGGCACGCGGCCATCCGCGACACCATCATCGACGACGTCAGCCTGGCCCGGGCGGTCAAGACCGCGGGCTTCGTGATGCACATGGCGTTCGCGCTGGGGCTGATGCAGACGCGGATGTACGCCTCGTTCGGCCAGATCTGGCGGGGCTGGGCCAAGAACTTCTTCCCGGCCATGCAGCAGCGGCCCGGCCTGGCCGTGGCCGCGGTCGGGTACCTGCTGTTCTCCGGGGTGGTGCCGCCCCTGCTGGCCGTATGGGCCGCGCTGTCCATCGCCGGCGGCTCGCTCGGCTGGGCCGAGGCGCTGGCGCTGACCGCGGCCGCGGGCATCGTGGTGTACCGCACCGTCACCCGGTGGGTGGATCCCGGTGGGTACGGCTGGGCCCACGTGCTGCTGCACCCGTTGCAGGCGCTGCTGCTGAGCGGCATCATCATCGACTCCGTGCTGCAGACCCGCGGCAGCCGGAGCACCCGGTGGAAGGGCCGGACCTACGGCGGAGAGCAGGGATGAGCCGATGCGCTGGAAGCTGATCGACCGGATCGACGAGGTGGTGCCCCACGAGCGGGCCGTGGGCCACACGAAGCTCGACCCGGACCTGCCCCTGTTCGCCGATCACTTCCCCGGCTTCCCCGTGATCCCCGGGGTGGTGCTGGTGGAGATGCTGGCCCAGCTCGCCGGCAAGCTGCTGGAGGTGTCCGTCCGGCTGGAGCGCGGGGTGTGGATCTTCCCCATCCTGAGCATCGTGCGAGAGGCCAAGTTCCGCTCGTTCATCCACCCGCAGCACGAGGTGACCCTGGAGGTGAAGCTCAAGGCGCTGCGGGAGGAGTCGGGCGTGGTGCGCGGGGTCGTCCACGCCGAGGGCAAGCGCAAGGGCAACGTGGAGCTGATCTTCGCCTTCGACCCCGACGGCCTGCCCGACCTGGTCGAGGGCGTGACCCTCGAGGAGTACGAGCGCCGCGAGCTGCGGCGGCTGGGCTGCCCCATGGAGGACATCGAGGCGGAGTACACGCAGGAATGAGCGGACCGGTGCGAGCAGCGATCACGGGCATGGGCGCGGTCACGCCCCTGGGGCGGGATCTGGACTCCTCGTGGCAGCGACTGCTGGCCGGTGACATCGCCGTGGACACCATCACGGCCTGGGATCCGGACGGGTTCCCGGTGCGGATCGCGGCCGAGGTGCGGGACGAACGGGACGACCCGGCCCTGCACTCCGACTGGGTGGGCATGCACCGCCTGGACCGGCGGATCCGGTTCGCCTTCCAGGCCGCGGACGAGGCGTGGGCCCAGGCCGGGCTCTACGACGAGCCACCCCACCCCGACCGCGTGGGCCTCAGCGTAGGCGCGGAGGCGGGCCGCAAGCTGCTGCAGAAGGTGTCGGCCGACTACGCCCGCTGGCGGCACCTCGACTCCCTCGAGCCGGTGGTGCCCCACATCCACGCCCAGGACTACCCGCGGCTGCAGCCGTGGGCGCCCACGCGACTGCTGGGCCGGCGCTTCGGGATGCGCGGTCCGGCGCGCACCTCGTCCACGGCCTGCACCAGCGGCGCCCAGGCCCTGGGCCGGGGCCTGCAGATGATCCGACGCGGCGACGCGGACGTGGTGCTGGCCGGCGGCACGGACGCGCTGGTCGAGGCGTTCATGGTCACCGGGTTCGCCCTGATCGGCGCGCTCAGCGAGCGCAACGACGAGCCCGCGCGCGCCAGCCGGCCCTTCGACGTGGACCGGGACGGATTCGTGCTGGCCGAGGGCGCGGGCTTCGTGGTGCTGGAGTCGGAGCGACACGCGCGGCAGCGGGGCGCGGACGTGCTCGGCTGGCTCGCCGGCTACGGCTCGTCGCTCAACGCGTGGCGCATCACCGACTCGCCCCCGGACGGGGGCGGCGCCTACGAGGCGCTGCGCGACGCGCTCACCGACGCGGGCGTCACGGCCTCGGACGTGCAATACGTCAACGCCCACGGCACGTCCACGCTGATGAACGACCAGTCCGAGACCCGGGCCATCCAGCGCGCGCTGGGGGGCCACGCGGCCACGACGCCCGTGTCGTCCAACAAGGGCCAGATGGGCCACCTGGTGGCGGCCGCGGGAGCGGTGGAGGCCGTGTTCACGGTGCGGGCCCTGGCCGAGGGGATCCTGCCGGCCACGGCCAACCTGGAGCGCCCGGATCCCGTCTGCGACCTGGATCACATCCCGATCGAGCCGCGTTCGGCCGACGCCCACACCGCGGTCTCCAACTCCTTCGGCTTCGGCGGCTCCAACGCGTCGCTGGTGCTGCAGCGGAGCGAGGTGTGAGGTTCGACCCGGACCGCTGCCCGGTGGTCACGGGGGTCGGGCTGCTCACCCCCCTGGGGCTGACCCGCGCGCAGACCCTGGTGGGGCTGTGGGAGCAGCGCTGCGAGGTCGGGCCGATCCGCTGCTTCGACGCGTCCGCGTTCCCCTGGAACCAGGCGGCCGAGATCCAGGGATTCGTGCCCCGGAAGGTGCTGCCGGACCGCAAGGCGATCAAGCTGATGAGCCCGCCCGCGCGGCTGGCCGTGGCCGCCGCGCTCGAGGCCCGCGCCCACGCCGAGGTCGGCTACGAGGTCGATCCCCGGGACGGCGGCCTGTACGTGGCCGCGGGCTACGAGACCATCGACCTGCAGTCCGTGCTGGGCATGATGGCGAGCTGCCGGCCGGCGCACCTCGGACCCGAGGACGAGGACTGGCACACCATCGACGTGCTTCGGCTGTGGCGCGAGGCGCGGTTTCGCATGAACCCGCTCAACGCCCTGAAGATCCTGCCCAACATGGCCCTGGCCCACGTGTCCATCGCCACTGGCCTGCAGGGGCCCAACAGCTCCATCGGTCCGCACGGCGCGTCCGGTCTGCAGGCCGTGGCCGACGCGGCCCTGGCCGTGGCCGACGGCGAGGCGCCCTACGCCCTGGCCGGGGGCACGGACGCGCCGATCAACATCTTCATGACCGCCTACTTCGGGGTGGAGGGGCTGCTCAGCGAGCTGGGCCGCTGCCGGCCGTTCGCGCCGGACGCGGACGGGACCGTGCTGGGCGAGGCCGCGGCGTTCCTGTGGATCGAGCCGCTGCAGGCCGCGCGTGCTCGGGGAGCGACCCCCCTGCGTCGGTTGATCTCGGCCGGGCAGGCCCACGATCCCGGGCCGTACGGACCACCGCGGCACCCGGACGCCTGGCTGCGCGCCGGTGAGCAGGCGCTGACCGACGCCGGGCTGGGGCCGCGAGACGTGGCCCGATGGACCGCGGACGGCTGGGGCGTGCCCCGGGTGGACCGGGCGGAGCTGACCGCTGCCAGGGAGCTGTTCGGGGGGCGGCTGCCGCGTCGGCGGGCGACCAAGGACCTCATGGGCCACACGTTCGCGGCCGCGGGCGCGGTCGAGGTCGGCATCTCCTGCTGCGAGCCGGCCGACGGCCCGGAGCTGATCTGGGCTGCGGGCGTGGACGGCACGGTGGCCGCGCTGGTGCTGGCTCCGCTGGAGGCGTCATGAGCCGCCGTGTGGTGATCACCGGTGTCGGCGCGGTGTGCCCGCTGGGCCACGAACCCGACGCCATCATGGACGCCATGCTGGCGGGTCGCAGCGGCATCGGCCCGCTGGACCGCTTCGAGACCCACGGTTTCGAGATCCGCGCGGCCGGCCAGGTGCGCGACTTCGACCTGGCGAATCACTGTGACGGCCCCGAGGCGAGGTTCCTCGCCGGCAAGGAGGATCTCAAGACCGAGCTGGGGCTGGCCGCCTCCGAGCTGGCGATCCGCGACGCCCACGGTGCCGCGGTGCCTGCGTCCGCGTCCCCGGCCCGCCGCGGCCTGTACCTGGCCAGCGGGCTGAGCTCCAACGTGGTGCGCGAGACCGAGGAGGACTTCCTCGCCCACATCGACCCGGACGGCCGCTTCGACTTCGGCTCGGCCGGCCGGCAGCTGGAGCACACCGAGTCGGACTACCGCTGGCGCCACCTCAGCGACCTGGCCGCGCACCTGGTGGCCGGCCGCCACGAGATCCGCGGGCCGGTGGCCACCAACTACTCGGCGTGCGCGGCCGGCGGCATGGCCATCGGCCAGGCGTTCCGCGAGATCCGCGCCGGGCGGCTGGACTGGGCCCTGGCCGGCGGGTTCGAGTCCATGATCCACCCCTTTGGCGTGCTGTCGTTCCAGCTGCTGGGCGCGCTCAGCGAGAGCGACCGGCCGCTGCCGGAGATCTCCCGACCGTTCGACAAGGACCGGGACGGGTTCGTGATCGGCGAGGGCGCGGCCACGTTCGTGCTCGAGCCGCTGGAGCGGGCCCGGGGCAGGCGCATCTACGGCGAGGTGGTGGGCTTCGGCACGTCCGTTGACGCCTACCGCGTGACCGCGCCCACACCGGACGGCCGCGGGTCGTCCCTGTGCATGCAGCGGGCGCTGGCCGACGCGGGTCTGCCACCGGAGGCCGTGAGCTACATCAACGCCCACGGCACGTCCACGCTGCTCAACGACGTCACCGAGACCCTGGCCATCAAGCGGGTGTTCGGTGGGCCGGACACGGCGCCGCCGGTGAGCTCCACCAAGTCCATGATCGGCCACGGCGTGGCCGCGGCCGGCGCCGTGGAGCTGATCGCCGCGCTGGCGGCCCTGCGCGATCAGGCGTTGCCGCCCACGATCAACCTGGACGAGGCCGACCCCGAATGCGACCTGGACTACGTGCCGAAGGCGGCGCGGGAGGCCGCCGTGCACGTGGCCCTGGACAACTGCTTCGGCTTCGGCGGCCAGAACGCGTGCCTGGCGGTACGGCGCTGGCGGGAGGACGGCTGATGGAGCGGATCGTCGTGTCCAGCGCGTCGGTGCTGTGCTCCCTGGCCCGGGATCTGGACCAGCTGAAGTCCGCGTGGTGGTCCGGGCACAGCGGGATCCGGCCGATCACGGTGATCGACGAGCCGTGGTTCCCCTGCCCGGACGGGGGCGAGATCCCTGACCTGAGGCCACGGGACCTGGTGGAGAAGCGCCAGCGCAAGCACCTCAAGGTGATGACCCGCCCGGTGGTGATCGGCGTGAGTACCGCGATGACCGCATGGCGCGGACTGGTTGGCGAGCTGCCACCGCCGGAGCGCTGCGCCGCATTCGTGGGCGCGGGCCTGCACGTGGACGAGGGCGGCGACTTCGTGCCGCCGCTCAAGCAGTCCTACGACGACGACGGGCGATTCGAGCTGCGGCGCTGGGCCATGGACGGGATCCCGGTGCTGAATCCCCTGTGGCTGATCAAGGGCCTGAGCAACAACGTGCTGGCCTTTGCCTCGCTGTTCGCCCAGCTCAAGGGGGTGAACGACAACTTCTGCGACGGCGAGGCCGCCGGCCTTCTGGCCGTGGGCGAGGCCGTGCACGCCCTGCGCGAGGGCCGCTGCGACATCGCCCTGGCCGGGGGCTACGGCACCTACCTGACCGTGGAGGACATGGTCGGCCTGCAGCTCGCCGGCCGCCTCGACCCGGCCGAGCCGCCCGGGGAGGGCGCGGCGTTCTTCGTGCTGGAGCGGGAGTCGGACGCGCGCGCCGCCGGCCGCGTGCCGCTCGCCTGGCTGACCGGGGTCGGCTCGTGCCTGCCCGGGGGCGACCCGCTGGGGCGCGCGTGCATGGACGCGGGCGTGGAGCCCGGCGACCTCGACCGCATCGTGTCCGGCGTGGCCGCCCGGCTGGGCAACTGCCACGGCGGCCGCGGCGCCCTGGCCCTGGCCGTGGCCCTGTGCCACCCGGGCGAGCGGGTGGGCGTGATGCTTCGCGTGCCGGACGAGACCCACGCCGCGCTGGTGGTCGAGCCGTGCTGACGCGGGCCACCAGACCCATCACCATCGGACCGCTGCACGCCCCCTCCCGGGTGCTGATGGCCGCCATGGAGGTGGCCATGGAGGACCGCGGCCGGGTGGACGACCGCTACGTGTCGTTCCTGGCCCGGCGCGCGGGCACTGGCCTGGCCTGGATCACCACCGGCGGGGTGGCCGTGCGGGGCGATGGGCTCACGTCGCCCGCCCAGCTGCGGCTGGATGACGACGACGCCATCCCCGGGTTCACCCGCCTGGCCGACGCGGTGCACGCCGAGGGCGGACGGCTGGTGGTGCAGCTGACCCACGCGGGCCGCCAGACCCTGGCCGACACCATCGGCACGGACCCGATCGCGCCGTCGCCCATCCCCTGCCCGGTGATGCGGCAGCCGCCCCGGGAGCTCCCGGCCCACGAGATGCCCGACCTGGTCGAGGCGTTCGCCGCCGCGGCGCGGCGCGCGGCCGAGGCGGGTGCGGACGGCGTCGAGCTGCACATGGCCCACGGCTACCTGCTCAACGCCTTCCTCTCGCCGGCCAGCAATCATCGCGACGACGCGTTCGGCGGGGACACGGACCGGCGCTGCCGTCTCCCCGTCGAGGTGATCGCGGCCGTGCGCGAGGCCTGTCCAGCGCTGGCCGTGATCGTGCGCATCTCCGCGGACGAGCAGGTGCCGGGAGGTATCGACGTCGACGAGGCCGAGCGCATCGCGGTCCGGCTCGAGGCCGCGGGCGCGCACGCCATCCACGTCAGTGCCTGCACCTATGGCAGCCTGGAGTGGAACATCCCCATCTACCTGCTGCCCGAGGCTGGATTCCGGCCGCTGGCCGCCCGGATCCGAGAGGCGGTCGACGTCCCGGTGATCGCCGTGGGCCGGCTGCACACCCCGGAGCTGATCGAGGACGTGCTGCGCACCGGTGACGCCGACCTGGTGGCCGTGGGTCGGCCGCTGATCGCCGACCCGGACTTCGCCACGCACCTGCGCGAGGGCACGGCGCCGCGGCCCTGCCTCAAGTGCAACCGTTGCATCCACTCCATCGCCTACGGCCCGGTGTCCTGCACGGTGAATCCACTGGCCATGCTGGGGGACCGGCCGCTGCAGGTGCCGGCCATGTTCGGCCGGGTGCTCGTCGTCGGCGGCGGGGCCGCGGGCATGACCACCGCGCTGCTCGCCTCGCAGCTCGGCCACGCGGTGCGCCTGCTGGAGCGTTCGGACCGCCTCGGCGGCCAGCTCGACGTGGCCGGCCGGGGCCAGCACAAGCAGCCGGTGGCCGCGCTCAAGCTGCACCTGGCCGAGGCCCTGGCCGCGGCCCCGGTGGACGTTCGCCTGGGCACGGCCGTCGACGCCGACGAGGTGGCCCGCTACGACCCGGACGCGGTGATCGTGGCCACGGGCAGCCACCAACCACCCATGACGATGCCTGGCGAGGCGGCATTCCCCGTGCTCACCGTGGACGAGGCCCTGCGCGCGCCCGCGCCCCCGGCGGGTCTCAGCGTGGTCCTGGGCGCAGGCGCGGCGGGCATGGAGGCTGCGCACGCACTGCTGGGCCTGGGCGCGCGCGTGGCCCTGCTGGAGAAGCGGCCGCGCATCGGCATCGGCCTGATTCCCCACGTGCGCTACCACCTGCAGCGGCTGCTCAAGGAGACGGACACGGAGGTGCTGACCCGGGTGCACGATCTGAAGGCCTCGGGCGACTCCCTGCACGTGTACCAGCGCCGCGCCACGCGCATCCTCGACGGGGTGGGCCAGGTGGTCGTGGCCACGGGCAGGGAGGCAAACCGGCTCGACCCTGCTATAACGTCCGGGTCCCGCGCGACGGTCTACACCGTCGGTGACGCGCTCCGGCCCGGCTCGATCCTGGAGGCGCTGGAGGCCGCGCGGCGGGTCGTGGAGCAGCTGGGCCAGGAGCCCTGAGCCGCTGCCGACAGGAGAATGAGCCGATGCCCGTCGACCGTGACGAGGTCTTCAAGGTCGTGCAGAACTGCTTTGCCGAGGCGCTCGGCCTGGACGACGACGAGGTCACCCTCGACGCCACGCTGATCGACGATCTGGGCGCCGAGTCACTGGACTTCCTCGACATCGCTTTCCGGCTGGAAGAGGCGTTCGCGATCAAGATCCCCCGGGGCGACATCCAGCGCCAGGCCGAGGACGAGGCCGCGGCGGGCGAGGAGCCGTTCGAGGTGGACGGGGTGCTCACCGAGCTGGGGATGAGGAAGCTGCGCGAGGCCATGCCCGAGGTGCCGGTAGAGAACTTCCGCGAGGGGCTGACCGTGCGGGAGATCCCCACCCTGTTCACGGTCGAGACCTTCCTCAACCTCGTGATCAAGCTGATCGAGGCCAAGGAGCTCGAGGCGTGAGTCCGACCTCGCCGGGACGCCTGCCCCGCGAGACCCTGCTGATCCTGCTGTTCGACGTGCTGTGGTGCGTGGGCCTGGTCTGGGTCTGGGGCGTGCCCGCGGTGACGGCCGGCGCGATCCTGCGCCTCGCCGGCCTGTACGTGGGCTGGTGGGCCCTGTTCCTGGCCCTGCCCGTGGCCTGGCTGGTGTTCCTGCTCGGCGCGAGCCTGGCCGCCGGTGTCCTGAGGCTGGTGCTGCCGCGGCCGCGGCAGGGCATCAGCCCTGTGTTCGTGGGCCGGGCATTCGCCGCATTCCTGTGCAGCTGGGGGCTGGAGGCATACTTCCCGCGGCCGCTGATCACCCACATCCAGCTGCTGACGCTCACCCGCTGGGTACACGGCCGCTGCATGGGCATGAAGCTGCACTGGTCCACCCACATCTCGCCGGGCAGCGAACTGCACTCGTACCCGCTGCTGCGCTTCGGCCGCTTCACCTACCTGGGCGAGGGCACGGGCATCACCGCCCACCTCAGCCGCGGCGACAAGCTGCTGCAGGCGCCGGTGATCTTCGGCGACCACTGCTCGGTGGGCGCGCGCACCAACATCGGACCGGGCTGCAAGTTCGGCGACAACGTCAAGGTCGGCGCGCTGGTGGACTTCGCCCCCGGGGTGGAGGTGGCTGACGACGTCGAGATCGAGCCCCGCTGCCAGATCGGCATGGGCGTGCGCATCGAGAAGGGCGCGTACGTGGAGGCGCGCTCGTTCCTGCCCATCTACATGACCATCCCGGCCGGCGAGCGCTGGGGCGGCGACCCGGTGCGCAAGCTCGGCGACGTGGTGCCGCGCAACGCCAAGGGCAGGCGACGCCGGTCCCTTGACGGTGAGCGCGACTCCGGCGACGGCGAGCGCACCACATTCGACGGCGAGTCGGAGCGGGGCGTTTGAGCGACAAGCCCCGCGATCGCGCCCCTTCTCGAGACTGGGAGTGGGTGTCGCCCAGCGCGGCGCGGGTGGTGGAGGAGCCAGAGGAGCGGAGCGACCCCGCGGCTCCTCGCCGCCCAGGTCGTACCCGGCGGGTGCTGCGGCGGGTGCTGGCCCCCGTACTCGAGCGCCTTCGCCGGCTCCGCCGCCGGTGACGCTACGGTCAGTCTCCCCTGACTTCCTCCCGTACGCAGTCGGCGAGCGCCTCCAGGAAGGCCTCGAGCAACGAGGCGGCCCCGCGGTCCCAGACCAGGGCGAGCGCACCGAGCCAGCGGGTGCACCCCCGGATGTTCACCGCGGCGTACATGGCCGCACCGTCGTTCACCTGATCGCGATACCGGTCCACCCAGGCGCCTGCGTTCTCCCAGCGGTTGCCGTTCCAGCCCCTGAGCCCGACCGCGCGGGCGAAGAGGCTGAACCGATGGGTGCGCGCCACCCACGCGGGCGTACCGGGATCACCGGAGTAGTACGCATGCAGCATCTCGGAGACCAGCGGCCCGTCGCCGGCGTCCTTCGTGTCGAAGACGGACGCGAAGGCGTAGGGATCGATGTTGCCGAGCATGTCCTGGGCCGAGGCGAATTCGTCGACGATACCCTGGAGCTCCACCGCCGTGATCGCTCTGTTCTCGTTCCACTCCAGGAAACGGGCCTCGGCCAGCACGGATGCCAGATCGCCGAGCCAGGTGACGGCGTCGAGGTTGGACTCGATGTCGATGCGGAGGGGGCCGTCCACGCGGCTGGTGAAGTTGTGGGCGTCGAGGCCCGCCAGCAGGTGTCCCAGATCCGCGTAGTGACCTTCGGGAAGCGCCACCTCCTGGTGGGCCAGGAGATCGTCGCCGCCGGTCCTGGCCTCGGGATCGTCCCGCTGGACGGAGAAGTGGAATGGTGTCCAGGGAATCCGCACGGTCGCGGTTCGTGGGACGGCCTCGCATCCGCGGCGATCTCGTCCTCCGCAGAGGTCTCGCTCCACCGCCGCCCTGGCGGGGATGAGGTAGCGGTCCCAGCCATCCGTGTCGTAGAAGACCTTGCGCAGACGCGTGATCATGAGCGCCATGTCGTGCGCCTCGTCCGCGCACTGCTCCTCCACCTCCTGGACGAGTTCGAGGAAACGCGAGAAGGATCGAGCCCCGGCAGGAGGTGGTTCCAGGATGGGCTGGTAGAAGTCATGGCACGAGTCGCGACCCATGGGAGCTCCCGGGCTGTTGTTCCATGGCAGATATTGTCACGAACGCGGCATGATGGCCGCCGAGGAGGCGCGCGATGGCAGATCGCGTGCGGCGGTGTCGGGAGCGGCAGCACTGATCCGCGCCGTCAGCCCCCCGCACCCCCCAGGTGCCCCTGCACCTCGGCCGCCACCCTGCGCGCCAGCCCCACCGTGCCCGAGATCGTGCGGTCGGACGGGTACAGCTGGGTGGAGTCGATGAGGAACAGGCCGCGCATGGGCGTGGTGGTCGGCGGCACGCGCGCGCCGAAACCGGGCGGACAGATGGCCTGGGCGTACGGCGAGCGGAACACGCGGAACGACCGCACCGCGCTCTCCCCGAGGCCGGGCTTGAGCAGCCCCAGCACCCGCACGAACTCCTGTCGGAAGGTCGCGTCCGAGTAGCCGAAGCGCGGGTGGTCCGCGGTCAGGTAGTGCGGCACGTAGGCCAGGCAGTCCCCGGACCCGGCGGCCGGGTTGAGCTCCGTGGTCTCGATGATGCCGCTGTAGGGGATGCGGCTGTCGTTGATGTTGCACCAGAAGCTGTGGCTGATGCTCTCGGCCAGGTGCACCACCAGGCAGGCGACTCCGATGAAGTCCACCTCGTCCAGCTCGCCCGCGTACGCGTCCAGGGCCGCGGGCAACAGCTGCGTGACCTGCGGCAGGGGCAGGGCCATGACCGCCGCGTCGAACTCCCGGTCCCGATCCGCCACCCGGATGCTGGCCAGCTCCCCACCCTTCCCACCGTTCACCCCCTGCACCGGCGTATCCACGTGCACCCGCCCACCGTGGTCCTCGATGGCCGTGTGCAGCGTGTCGATCAGCGTCTGGGTCCCACCCCGCAGGTACCCCATCACCTGCTCGCGCGCGGCGCCCTGCCGCGAGTTCGCCACCCGGTGGAGCCGATGCCACAGCCACGCCGCGCTCACCCGGTCACGGAACCGCCCGAACTTCAGCGACAGCAGCGGCGACCACACCACCTCGTACGCCCGCTGCCCCACCCGCTCGGCCAGCCAGCGGTGCGCGGGCACCGCGTCGAGGTGCTCCCACCGCGACTGCAGCCCCCACTGCAACGCGGCCATGCCCATGTTCATCCGCGACACCAGCGGGATCGGGCTGAACCGGAGCAGGTCCGCGGCCGACGTGAACGGGTACAGCCGGCCCTCGTAGTAGAACGTCGTCTTCGTGGGCCGCCAGTAGAACTGCCCGCCCAGGCCGATCTCGTCGCCCAGCGCCAGCACGTCCTCGTCGGCCAGGCAGAAGAAGTGGTAGTACAGGTCGTTGCGCTGGCCCCGGTACTCGAAGCTGCGCGCCAGCCCGCCCAGCTCCCCGCTGGCCTCGTACAGCTCCACGTGCACGCCCCGGCGCGCCAGGAAGTAGGCCGTGCTCAGCCCGGCCACGCCCCCGCCGATGACCGCGACCTTCATCAGCGCGCCTCCCGCGGATCGCCCACGCCGCTGGTCTCGCCCAGCCGGTGCCCCGGGCCCAGGTAGTACCAGGCGCGGTACCAGGCGTTGGCGCCAGCGCACATCACGTCCAGCATGCGGGTGTGGAACACGGCCCGCTGCAGGGGCGTGTGACGCAGCGCCATCTCCACGAAGCTGACCGCGTTGTGGTGGGCGTCGGCAAACCCCAGGTCCACCCCGTCGATGGACTCGCCCACCACCTGCACGTCCTCCATGGAGCCGCTGCCGTCCTCCTGCAGCGCCTGCAGGTGGTCGATCTGCTGCGGATCGAAGCCCATCATCCGCGCCACGACGCTGTCCAGCGCCACGATGTCCCGGGACGCCAGCACCCGGTCCACCCGCCGCGGCACGCCGGTCTTGGGCCCGTCCCCCTCCATGGCCACGGTGGCGTCGCAGACAGCGAACGCGGGCCGCAGCACCTTGTGGATGTCGGCCAGCACCTGGGTCAGCACCAGATGGTAGTTGTGGCGGAAGGTGTCCAGGCACCCCCACTGGTTCTTGATCGCGCAGGTGATGGTGCTCTTGTTGTGGGTCTTCATCACCGGCACGGTGACCAGGGTCGCCCGCGTGAGGATCTCGGGCAGCCGCAACGACTCCACCTGCCGATGCCGCGGCACGGGCACGTCCACGAACCGCCCCTTCGACATGTTCTGGAACCGCACGCCCAGGCGGTCCAGCAGGGGCACCATGCCGCACCGCCGGAACGCCTTGTCGATGTCGACCAGCACCTGGTCGGATTCGACGATGGTGATGTCGTCGGTCACCGCCTGCAGCGCCCGGATCACCCCCTCGACCACGGGCGGCGAGGTGACCGCGCCCGGCACGTACAGGTCGAAGCCCAGGTTGGGCTTGAGCGCGATGGGCGCTCCCGGCTCGATCCCGTCGAGCACCCCGGCCAGCTCCATGGCCTCGGCCACGGCGTCGATGATCGACGTACCGGTCCGCACCACGCTGACCGTCGGGCTGGGAGTCGAGTCGTTCATCCGCCGTATCCTAGCCAAGGCCGCGGGCGAGTAGAAGTCGTGCCCGCTAGAGGGTCACTCGTCGGTGCGCAGCACCACGTGGTCCGGTCCGGACGAGGCCACCACCCACCCGTCGACCACCTCGGCGAACGCCGGGTCCCACAGCAGCGGCACGTGCTGCGGTTCCAGGATCGCCAGGGCCACGGCGCCGCGCTCCACCCGATCGGCGATCAGCGCGGCGGACAGCTCGACCCGGTTGAGGTGGAACCCCCGTCGGTCGGCGTAGTACAGCACCTCGGGCCGCAGGTGATCGACCACCAGCACCAGCTCGTCCGGCTCGGTGGTCTCGGCCACGGCCTCGGCGATCACGGCCAGCCGGTCGTCCTGCCAGGTCTTGAGGAACTGCCGGAAGGGCCGCAACTCGACCGCGCCCGCGATCACCAGCAGGATCCCCACGACGGGCAACACCTTGCGCCAGCGCGGCCGCTGCTCCCACCCGCCCTCGGGGTCCTTGTAGCCGGCCAGGGCACACGCACCGAGCAGCGCCACCGGCTGCACCATCACCAGCTGGTAGTAGTCGTGGGCCAGCTGCCCCCCCAGGGTGACGAACCCGTACACCAGGGCACACGCCAGCCACGCCAGCGGCACCATCACCCGCCGATCACGGGAACAGGCCACCAGCCCGACCACGATCAGCAGCAACCCGCTGACGCCCGTGATCTCCTGGATCGCGCGTTTGTACAGCAACACCAGGGTCTCGGGCGCCAGCAGCAGCCCCAGCGAGCCCCACTTGTCCGTGCCCGGCTCCCAGGTGAACGCCCACTCGAAGTGTTCCCAGGTCTGGCTGCGCAGCCACAGACCGCCGTAGTAGGCGATGCCCAGCAGGATCCCGGCCGCCACCGCCACCACCAGCTGGGGGTGCAGCAGCGCGCGGAGCCGCCCTGCCGCCAACAAGGCGACCGCCATGCACAGGGGGACGACGAGCGCTCCGACCGGCAGCTTGATGCCGATGGCGAGGGCCATGCCCGCGGTCACCAGCGCGGCGTCCCTCCAGCGCGGCGCGCTGCCCCAGGCCCAGGCGCGGTCCACGGCCAGGCCGATGCAGGCCAGCATGACCACGTCCTCGAGGAAGGACGCGCCGTAGCCGTAGATCAGGGGCGCCTGCAGGAACAGCGCGGCGGCGAGCAGGCCGCACCAGGGCCCGCCGATCCGCCTGCCCATGCGCTCCAGCAGCCAGGCCGCGAGCAGCGCCGCGAGCAGGGAGAACAGCCGCGGGACCGCCGGGCTCTCGTGCCCCAGCAACGCCCAGCCGATGCCGGTGGGCCAGCACAGCACGGGCAGGTTCACCCCGTACAGCATGCCCCCGCCGCCCAGGTCCAGCAGGGTGACCGTGGGGTCGAACCCCTCCCGCACGAAGTTCCGCGCCACCATCGCGTTCTGGGTCTGGCGCCACGAATGCATGCCCAGCATGGGCCGTGTCAGGCCCGAGGCCAGCACGGCCGCGGCGCTGGAGTACATCACCAGCCGGGCGGTCGTCAGCCAGCGATCGCGGCGCGGCGCATCGCTGGATGGGGTGTCGTTTCCGCCTGGCACGCGCTCGCTCCCGGTCTACTCCGCGGTCCCGTCGCAGTCGTCGTCTGCGCCGTTGCCCGCGATCTCCTCGGCCGCCGGGTTCACGTCGGCGTCGCTGTCGTCGCAGTCGCCGCCCGCCTCCGTGAATCCGTCGCCGTCGTCGTCGAACCAGTCGGTCTCCTCGTCCACGGTGCCGTCGCAGTCGTCGTCCACCCCGTTGGCGGCCTCGACCCCATCCGGCCCCACGTCCGGGTCGCCGTCGTGACAGTCCCCGTCCCCCTCGGTGTAGCCGTCACCGTCGTCGTCGAACAGGTCGGTGCCCTCGTCGACCACGCCGTCACAGTCGTCGTCCACGCCGTTGGCCAGCTCCTCCGCGCCCGGGTGCAGGTCGGGGTCCCCGTCGTCGCAGTCCCCACCGGACTCGGCATAGCCGTCGCCGTCGTCGTCCAGGTCGCCGGTGCCGTCGTCGACCAGGCCGTCGCAGTCGTCGTCCACGCCGTCGTGCACCTCCTCGGCGCCCGGGAAGGTGTCCGGGTCGGTGTCGTCGCAGTCGCCGTCCTGCTCGGTGTAGCCGTCCCCGTCGTCGTCGAACGCCACCGTACCGTCGTCCACGTCCCCGTCGCAGTCGTTGTCCACGCCGTCGAGGTGCTCGTCCGCGCCCGGGTGGACCGCGGGGTCGCCGTCGTCGCAGTCGCCCCCACAGGTCGAGAACCCGTCCCCGTCCGCGTCGTGCAGGGCCGACGACCCTCCCTCGCAGACGTTGCCCAGCAGGGCGACCGCGACCTGGGCGTCATCCGGATCGTCGGTGTACACGCGCAGCGTCTCCTCGACCGGTTCTGCGTCGGACGGCGCGAACTCCACCTGTACGGTGGTCTGCGTGCCGGGCAGCACCTCGAACGGCACCTCGCCGGCCGCGGCCGGCAGGTAGACCTCGAACGGCCCGCCGCTGAGCTCGATGGCCGTGACCGTCACCAGCACCAGCCCCTCGCTGCTCAGCACCAGGTCCAGGCTCGCCAGCTCGCCGCCCGACCGCAGGCCGTAGTCCAGCACCAGCGGGTACAGCTGCACCGCCGACACGGCCCCCTGTCCGCGGATCGGGACCTCCCGCTGGGTCACCTCGCCGGCGTCCGACACGATCACCAGGGTCGCGGAATGCAGCCCCTCGGCCAGGGGCGCATAGGCCAGCGTCAGCTCCACGCTCTCGCCGCGGCCGAGCTCGAACGAGGTCTCGCCCTGCACGGCGAACAACCCGTCCGGATCGTCCTGGGTGCTGATGCTGGTGATGTCCACCGAGGCCCGCCCTGTGTTGTCCAGGTAGACCGTGCTGGTCGCGGACCCGCCCACGGCGACCACGCCGAGGTCCACCGGGTCCGGGGTGATGACCAGGTCGCCCACGCCCGCGCTGATGGCCACGTCCGAGCCGCAGCCCGCAGCCAGCGGCCCGACCACGGCCAGGACCATGAGCCCGGACCGTCGCGCGCGCCGCCCGAGCGCCACCAGCAACAACCCCAGCGCGGCCCACGCGGGCCAGCGGCTGCCCGCGTCGCCGGCGTGGGAGCAGCCGTCGTCGCTCGCGGGCTCCTCCGCCTCGGCCTCGCACCCCTCGTCCACGTCGCCGTCGCAGTCGTTGTCGACCGCGTCGCAGACCTCCTCGGCACCCATGGCGATCCAGGGATCGGCGTCGTCGCAGTCCCCCTCGTGCTCCGACTGGCCGTCCCCGTCGTCGTCGTGCGCCGCGGTGTGCTCGTCGACCACGCCGTCGCAGTCGTCGTCCGCGCCGTTCTCCACCTCCTCGCCGCCGGGCAGCACGGCCGGATCGTCGTCGTCGCAGTCGCCCCCCAGCTCGGTGAACCCGTCCCCGTCGTCGTCCGAGGCCTCGGTGCCCTCGTCCACGGTGCCGTCGCAGTCGTCGTCCAGGCCATTGGCCAGTTCGTCCGCACCCGGGTGGATGCCGGGATCGCCGTCGTGGCAATCGCCGTCCAGCTCGGACAGGCCGTCCCCGTCGTCGTCCACCAGCGGCGTACCCTCGTCCACCGCGCCGTCGCAGTCGTCGTCCCGTCCGTTCTCCAGCTCGGTGGCCGCGGGGTGGACCGTGGGGTCGTCGTCGTCGCAGTCCCCGCCCAGCTCGCTGAAGCCGTCCCCGTCGTCGTCGCCGTCCAGGGAGTCGGTGTTGCCGTCGCAGTCGTTGTCCACCCCGTCGACCGGATCGCTCGCGCCCGGGTGGATGGTGGGATCCGCGTCGTCGCAGTCGCCGTACAGCTCGCTGTAGCCGTCGCCGTCGTCGTCGCTGTCGATGGTGTCCTCGTCCACGGTGCCGTCGCAGTCGTCGTCCAGGGCGTTCCACACCTCGACCGCGCCGGGGTGGACCGCGGGGTCCGCGTCGTCGCAGTCGCCCCCCTCCTCGGTCACGCCGTCGCCGTCGTCGTCGTACCCGTCCGTGCCCTCGTCCACGGTGCCGTCGCAGTCGTTGTCCACCCCGTCGTGCACCTCGGCCGCGCCCGGCCAGGTGGCCGGGTCATCGTCCCAGCAGTCCGCAGGCAGCGAGCACACCGACACCCCGTCGCCGTCCTGGTCGAACCCCTCGTCCACGGTGCCGTCGCAGTCGTCGTCCAGGCCGTTGCACCACTCGGTCGCGCCCGGGTGGATCGTGGCGTCGTCATCGTCACAGTCGTCGCCACCGCCCGCGGCGCCGTCCCAGTCGTACCCGTCCCCGTCGAGGTCTGCCCAGTCCGCGCCGTCGCAGTCCTGATCCACGCCATCGTAGGCCACCTCGGAGCCGCCGGGGTGCACGAAGTAGCTGCCGTCGTCGCAGTCGTCCCCACCGCACGCATCGTCCGTGTACCCGTCGCCGTCCGCGTCCGGGCACGACACCGGCGGCTCGAAGCGCACCGCGTACCCGGCCGTGACCAGCCCGGTCGCGTCGCACCCCACCTCCAGCGCGTTGCCGGTCAGGTACGTGGAGTCGGCGATGCCCACGGTGGCCGACGCGCCGTCGTCGCAGCTGGCGTTGCCCAGGGTGGTGTCCTGGTAGTGGTACTCGATGGCCCCGTCCGCCTCGTACAGGTGCACCGAGAACGTGGCCGAGCCGGTGAAGCAGCTGGTGTGGGGGTTGTCGATCCACGAGACCATGAACACCCGGTCGGGCGACACGCCCACGGTCGAGGTTCCGAACACCGACGTGACCCACCACGAACCGCCGCCGCAGAGGATGTAGTTGTTGTTGGCCGCGTAGTCGTCCCACAGCACGGCCAGCCGCGGGTGCTGGTGGGTGCCCAGCGGGCAGTCGTTGGCGTTGTCCCCGCCATAGCTCGTGTCCAGGGAGCCGTTGGTGAGGTACAGCGCGCCGTTGGCGCTGATCGCCACCTGGGAGTAGCTCACGCCGTAGAACTCGAACGAGAACCCGATGGGGACCGTGTACCACTCCTGCTCGCACAGCCCGAGCAGGGCCGCCGGCGGCTGGGTGGTGGCGTCGTACACCGGGCCGCCAGGCTCGTCGGAGTCGACGAAGGTGTAGCCATAGGCGTCCGCGCCGGTCAGCGCACGGGCGGGTCCGGCCATGCCCAGCAGCACCCCCAGCAGCGTGACCGCTGCCCACCTCGTACCGCCCATCTCTCCCATGGTCGCCCCCTCAGTGCGCCAGCCAGAAGTCGAACAGCGGCGTGGGATCGAAGTCGTCGTCCGGGATGTGACCCTGCCCCTCCCACACGTGCAGCGTGGAGTCGATGCCCAGGGAGACCAGGTGCGCGTGCGTGGCCTCCACGGCCGGGACCCAGCCGGAGTCCAGCGAGCCCACGGCGTTGAGCACGGCCTTGCCCTCCAGGGCGGTGACCAGTTCGTCCTCGCTGGCGCCGGTGAACAGGCCTGGCGCGCCGGTGAGGGTGGTGAACGGCTCGGGCGAGTCCACCATCAGCTCGAACGCGCCCATGCCTCCGTTGGACGTACCCGCCAGGTGCACGTGGTCGGGATCACCGCCGTAGCACTGCAGCACCTCGTCGAGGATGTCGAGCGTGCGGTCGTACTCGTCCAGCAGGCTGCCGTCCGCAGCGTAGGGCACCACCGAGCGAACCTGGCCGACGCCGTACCCGTCGGACATGAACCCGCTGAACACCCCGGTGCCCGCGCCGCGCGCCCCGTTGCCGCCCGGCAGGAAGATCACGATCGGCACGTGCACGGCGCCGTCCTCGGGGTGGTTCACCAGGTACTGGGCCGCGGGGGTGGTGGTCACGTCCTGCAGTTCGCCGAGGATCGCCGGTTCGCACCAGTCCGGCGGGTCCAGCGGCGTGGTGTCGTCGTCGTCGTCCGCCACCGCGGAGTCGTCGTCGTCCGCCACCGCGGAGTCGTCATCGTCGTCGTCGTCGCCGACCGACGAGCCGCCCGCCTCGCAGCCCTGCCACGCGACCGCGGCCAACAACACCAGGATCATCCGGAGATCGCCCATCGTGCACCTCGGCACCACTGTACCGGAAACCCCACCCCGATGACCTCGCAAGGCTCCTGCCGGGCGAGTAAGTTGTTTAGTTGTGAGCGTCCCCTTTTCTCCTCTCCGGCGTGACGCCCTGCGGATCTGGTCCGCAGGTGTGGATGCGGTGCGATCCGAGCGGCTGGTGGCCGAGGCGGTGCGCGTCGACGGTGATGCGTTGTGGCTCGCCGGTGTGGAGGTGGCGCTGGCGTCGGTCCGGCGGCTGGCCGTGGTGGGCGGGGGCAAGGCGGGCGCCGGCATGGCCGTGGCGCTGGAGCGGGCCCTGGGCGCCGACCTGGTGGAGCGGCTGGAGCTTACCGGGTGGGTCAACGTGCCCGCGGACTGCGTGCGGCCCACGGAGCGCATCCGCTTGCACGCGGCCCGGCCAGCCGGCGTGAACGAGCCCCGGCCCGAGGGGGCCGAGGGCACGCGCCGCATCCTGGAGATCGCGGCCGGCCTGGGGCCCGACGACCTCTGCGTGAGCCTGATCTCTGGTGGGGGGTCGGCCCTGCTGCCCGCGCCCGCGCCTGGCCTCGCCCTGGCCGACAAGCTGGCGGTCACGCGGTTGCTGTCCGCGGGCGGGGCGGACATCGCCGAGCTGAACACCGTGCGCAAGCAGCTGTCCGCGATCAAGGGGGGCGGCCTGGCGCGTGCCTGCGGTGCCGGGCAGCTGGTGTCACTGATCATCTCCGACGTGCTGGGTGATCCCCTGGACCTGATCGCGTCCGGGCCCACCGTGCCCGATCCGGGCACGCCGCAGCGGGCCCTGGCGGTCCTGGAGCGGTTCGGTGCGCGGGAGGCGGGGATCCGTGAGCGGGTCTTCGACCACCTGCACGCCGCGCCCTCCTCCCCTCTCCCGCCGTCGTGCACGGTGCACGACCGGGTCATCGGCAACCTATCCCGCGCTGCCGAGGCGGCCGCAGCCGAGGCACGGCAGCTCGGCTACGACGTGACCGTCGAGGTCGCGGCCGGGCCCGAGGGGCCGGCCGAGGGTCTGGGGCGGGACCTCGCCGCCGATGCGGAGGCCAGGCGCTCGCGCGGCGGCCGCCGCTGCCTGGTCAGCGGTGGCGAGCCCACCGTGACCCTGGTGGACGAGGCACGGCGCGGCCGTGGCGGCCGCAACCAGCAACTCGTGCTGGCGGGCCTGCAGGCCCTGCGAGACTGGCGTGGGGCCGCGCTGCTCAGCGGTGGCACGGACGGCGAGGACGGGCCCACGGACGCGGCCGGCGCGTTCGTGGACGGAGACGTGGCACAGGCCGCCCGCGAACGGGGTCTCGACGCCGCCGACCACCTCGCGCGCAACGACGCCTACCGGTTCTTCGACACGCTCGGCGCGCTGATCCGCACCGGGCCGACCCACACCAACGTCTGCGACCTCCGCATCGTGCTCACCGAGGGGGAACGATGAAGATCCTGTATGACGCCGACCGTTGCGACGCGTGCAAGATGTGCACGCGCGTCTGTCCCCAGCTGATCCTGTCCATCGAGGACGACCTCGTGGTGGTGTCGGACGAGGCCCGCTGCATGGGCTGCTTCGGGTGCGAGGACGAGTGCCACACCCAGGCGATCCGGATCCTGCGCGCGCTGCGCACCGGCGTGCACCCCGAGGTGGAGCCGGAGCCGGACCTCGCCGACCGCTACGACGTGGTCGTGATCGGCGGCGGCCCCGCCGGCCTGGGCGCGGCAATCGCCTGCGCCCGCGAGGGCCTGTCCACGCTGGTCTGCGAGCGCCTCCCCCACCGCCGGGTCAGCCACCACGTGGACGGCGGCGTGCTGATGACCATGCCCGGCCTGCCCGGGATCGAGGTGGACGACCAGGGCGTGCACTTCCCGGAGCTGGACATCCACCTGCCACCGTTCGAATCGGTGTCGCAGGTGGAGCGCCTGGGGATCCTCGGGCCGCGGGGGCTGCGCACGGGCGACACCTTCCCCGACGGCGTGCAGCCGGGCTGGATGGCGGACAAGGACCGGTTCGTCAACGCCCTGGCCGACGAGGCCGAGCGCTGCGGCGCGACCCTGTGGTACGGCGCCAAGGTGGAGGACTACCTGCGTGACGGCGACGCGTTCACCGGCGTGGTGCTGCACGACGGCCGGACCGTGAAGGCGCGGGTGGTGGTGGCGGCGGACGGGATCCAGGGCAAGCTGAGCAAGAAGGCGGGGCTGCCCAACCTGAAGGGCACCGAAGGCCACGCCGTGATCCTGGCGTACGAGTACGAGTCGTCGCCCGACCTGCCTCGCGGCCTGTTCTACATGGAGGGCGAGCTCGATCTCGAGGAGGGCATGCCCGCGGCCATGGCCGGGGTGGGGGTGGGCGAGGGCCTGCACGTGCTGGTCGTGCTGCTGCAGCGGAAGAAGACCTACAAGGCGCCGAAACCCATCGACCACTACCTCGACCGCATCCTGGACGAGGATCCGCGGGTGAAGGAGCTGCTCGGCGACCACCTCGTGGGGCGGGAGCCGTTGCGCGTGCACGGCTGTCGCGCGGTGATGCACGACGCCAACCGGGACGTGGTCCGACCGGGGCTGGTCTCCATCGGCGATGCGTTCACCGCGGGCGGCGAGCTGGGCAACGTGCCCGCGCTGGCGCACGGCGTACACGCCGGCGAGGTGATCACCGGGGCGCTGGCCGCGGGCGAGCCCACGGCCGAGGCGCTGGCCGGCGTGGCCGAGTTCATCACCGACTCCCTGGTCAAGGTCGCGGAGCTGAACGGCCGCATGAAGATGCTGCCGATGAAGATCACCGAGGACGAGATGGCCGAGTTCTTCGCGGTGATGAAGGACGCCAACTACCCCACCATGTTTTTCGGCGGACCCATGCAGCAGGGCTGGATGTTCTCCATGCTGATGCTGAAGCACGCCTGGGACTTCGTGCGGCATCCGAAGCTGCTGAAGATGCTGACCGGGAACGTCTGAATCCCGTGACACAACGGTGACATTCGCATTCCAGACTCCCCTCGGGGGCGCGGCCATAGCTGCGCCCGGACCACTGCATTCGTGGGGAGCGGATGATGAAGAAGCTGCTGCTGACCTCGGTGTTCGGACCCTTTGGGGTGGACGACGCGTACGGCCGTCGCGAGAACCCCATGGAGCTGATGCACAACCAGGTGACCCGGGAACAGGGTCTCTTTTCGATGCGCTTCAACCACGCCAGCTTCGGCCTGTACTTCCTGGCCGAGAACGTGGGCCTGCCCACCACGGTGCTGGACTTCCCGACCCTGGAGCGGTTCCGCGAGGAGCTGGCCGAGGGCTACGACTACGTGGGCATCAGCTTCATCATGCCCAACTTCGCCAAGGCGCGGCGCATGGCCGAGATCGTGCGCCAGCTGGCCCCCGACACCGAGATCATCCTCGGCGGACACGGCACGGCCGTGCCCGACGTGGAGGCCCAGATCGAGCACGACCACATCTGCCGCGGTGAGGGCGTGCGCTTCCTGCGGGAGCTGTTCGGCGAGGATCCGGACCGCCCCATCCGCCACCCGGCGATGCACAGCTCGTACAACCGCAGGGTGATGGGCGTACCGGTGCCGGACGGCTCCGGGATCCTGATCCCGGGGGTGGGCTGCCCCAACCACTGCCGGTTCTGCGCCACGTCCCACTTCTTCGGCCGCTACGTCACCTACCTGCCCACCGGTCAGGACCTGTTCGACGCCTGCTGCGCGGCCGAGGACGAGCTGGGCGTGACCGACTTCGGCGTGCTGGACGAGAACTTCCTCAAGCTGCCCGAGCGCGCCCGCGAGCTGGTGAAGCTCATGGAGCAGCACGACCGCTACTTCACCTTCGGCATCTTCAGCTCGGCCGAGACCCTGGCCGAGCTGGGCGACCTGGACCTGATGGTCCGGCTGGGCGTGAACTTCATCTGGCTGGGCGTGGAGTCGCGCACCGAGATCTACGACAAGAACCAGGACGTGGACTTCGGCGCGCTGGTGTTCCAGCTGCGGCGCCGGGGCATCGCGGTGATGGCCTCGGCGATCCTGTTCCTGGAGCACCACGACCCGGTCTCGATCCACGAGGACATCGACTACGCCATCGGCCTGGATCCCGACTACCTGCAGTTCATGCAGCTGGGGCCGATCCCGGGCACGGCCCTGTACGAGGACTACGAGCGCCAGGGCAAGCTGCTGCGCGGCGTGCCCTGGGAGGAGCAGCACGGCCAGGACCGCATCTGGTTCAGCCACCCGGCGTTCACCCGCGAGCAGACGAGGACCGTGTTGCGGGACGCGTTCCTCACCGATCTGGAGCGCAACGGGCCGTCCCTGCGGCGCAACATCGCCACCAACCTGCGCGGGTACCTGTACACCCGGGCCCCCCGGGCCCCGGGGTTGCGCAACCGCGCCCGCTCGTTCGAGACCTACGCCCGGCAGCTGCGGCCGTTCATCCGGGCGGGGGCGGCATTCGCCGACAACCGGCGCACCTCCGAGCTCGCTCGGCACCTGCGGCGGCAGTACCGCGCGGCCTTCGGTCGCTCCACGGTCAAGGAGCGGCTGACCGAGGCCGCGGTGCTGGGGTTCGCCGGCGCAGAGGCCATCCGGCTGCGCACCGTGGGCGACACGCGCCAGCCGCCCACGGCGGTCGAGGCCTACCGCCACGAGCTGCTGACCGACGAGGCCGGCGACGGGCTGCTGGCCGTGCCAGAGCCCGCCCCGGCCTGATCGTCAGCACAGGTCGCCGCACTCGTCGTCCACGCACTCCAGCAGGTCGAGCAGGTCGTCCGCGCCGTCGTAGTAGGCGTAGATGCAGCTCTCCATGCACGACTCGGTGGAGCAGTCCATCAGGCAGTCCATCAGGGCCACGCACTCCCAGTTGTCGTTGCACTCGTCGAGCTCGTAGCCGCACTGCGTCTCCATGCACAGCTCGCAGTTCTCCTCGCACACGCCGTCCTCGCACTCCTCGCCGACCGAGCAGTTGCCGCACCAGCCTCCGCAGCCGTCGTCGCCACACTCCATGCCGTCGCAGTCGGGCACGCACTCGTCGAACGTGTCGTCGTCGCCGGCGCCCGGGTCCGCAGTGGGCGGACAACCGAGGAACGCCACCAGAGCGGCAGCGGTGCACAGACAGGCGAGCAGGTTGATCTTCCAGGTCATGATGTCCTCCCTTGGTCTTGGCCGCGCGCAGCGGCCGTTCGCTGTCCAAGGTAGGGAGGGGGCGGAGCTGGGAGGTTTCAGGGGGGTTTCAACGGAAGAAAGGCCCCATGCTATAGCATGGGGCCCGGTGAGGATTCAGACCCGGCTTCGCCGGGAGCCCTGCCGCATCTTGAGGCTGACCTCGTAGGTGTCGCCGCCGGCCGGGAAGGCCCAGTCGTCGATGGCCTGCTGGGCGCAGGTCCTTTCCGAGGCGGTCCAGGAGCCCTGCCAGTCGCTGATGATGGCGCGGCCGTCCACGCCCACGGCCAGCTCCAGGCGGTGCACCTTGCTGCCCTCCATGCACGAGACGAGCACGTGCTCCAGGGCGCGGGCCGAGTCCGAGCGGTCGGCGTAGCCGTCGTCCGTGCCGCCTCCGAGGCCGAAGCTGCCCGCGCCGGCCGCGCCGGCTGCGCCGGTCGCGCTGGCGTCAGCCGTGGCGTCCGCGTCGGCCGCGGCCGTGTTGGGCGCGGTCTCGTTGGTGGGCTGGGCCTCGGGGGCCGCGTCGCGCGGCTCGGCCGGCACCTGCGCCGGCTGTGGCTGCGGTTCGGCCTCGTCGATCTCCTCGGGCTCGTCCACCTCGGCGATGGCGTCCTCGCTGTCGTCGAGGCTGGTGGGCACGGACACCCACGCGGACAGGGCCTGGCCGGTCGAGGTGTCGCCCTCGCCGAACGAGGCCACGCGGTCGGGGATCGTGCCCAGTCCACCGCCGTCCTCGCCCAGGGCGAACACCGAGGGGTTGCCCTGCAGCGCGCCGCCGGCCCACAGGCCGAAGGTGCCCAGGCCGATGGTCAGCGCCAGGGCCACCCAGGCCAGGGGCAGGGCGCGGCCCAGGTAGCCCGCCATGCGGGCGAACCGGCCCGTGTCGGTGAACGGCGCGGAGCGCGTGGGCCACAGCCGCAGCCACGCGTCGCCCACGCTCAACGTGACCCCGCCGTCCCAGTCGTACAGCTTGATCCGGCCGTCCACCACCTCGGCGCCCTGGACGTCGGTGTCCGCGGGCACGGTGATGGTCCAGGCGCCGTTGCTGCGCCGCGCTGCCACCGGGCGGCTGCCCGGGAATGGCAGGTCGCAGCGGGCGGTGCCGCCGGCGCAGATCGCGCGGCGGTTCGTGGCCAGGGTCCGGTCGAGCAGGATGTCGCCCAGGCCCACGGCCGCGGCGAGCACGGGTCGATGGTCGGAGCGGCGATTCGAGGTGTGATTGTCGGTCATCGTCTTCATCCCAATGTTACGCGCTACAACGATGCACGGTTGATGAGACGGGGGTCGCGCCGGTTTCATTCGAGTTCCCGGCCCGATAGACTCGAATCCACGTTCGGGAGAACACCATGGGACGCCGAGACGACCGAGACCGCGACGACCGCCCTTCGTGGCGCGACATCGACCGCAAGCGAGACAGCTCCACGCACACCGAGCAGAACCGGCCGTCGTACGGGGGCGGCAAGGCCTCCAACCGCCACTACAAGGCCGCGCTCGAGCGGGTGATGAAGGACAAGCTCAACGAGATGTTCTCCGACCCCAAGCGGGACAAGGCCGCCGCGAAGATCCAGGACGCGGCCACCCAGTCCGAGCGCAAGGAGGCCGCCGAGGCCTACCTCGCCGAGTACGATGTGCCCGAGGAGGACTTCCCCACGCTGATGGCCATGGCCGAGGTCAAGGACGACGCCCTGTTCGCCACGGTGGTGCCGCTGATGGCCGCGCTGTGGGACGACCAGCCCGACAGCCGCCGCAAGGTGGCCAGGCAGCTGCTGCAGATGCGACTCATGCGGGTGCGGGACAAGGACGCCCGCGCGGTCGCCACGGAGCTGATCCGCAAGGGCTGAGGAGAAAAGTGAGGGGGACCGGGAATAGTCCATCCGCCGGCCAGTATTCCTGGCCACCATGGACACGACGATGACCGTCAACGGTGACGCCCGCTGGCCCGACCATCCGGTCGGCGGGGTCGAGTGGTTCGAACAGATCGTACGGCAGTACCAGCGCCGGGCCTTCCTGGCCGCGCTGGGATTCCTGCGTAACCCCGAGGATGCGCGCGAGGCGAGCCAGGAGGCGTTCGCCCGGGCGTTCCGCGCGATCCACACGTTCGACACCACCCGGCCGTTCTACCCCTGGTACTACCGCATCCTGAAGAACCTGTGCCTGGACCGCATCAAGCGGCGCAAGCGAACCCCCTACCCGGTGGACGACATCGAGCGGGCGCCCGCGCCGGAGAGCGCGTCGCTGTTCGGCCGCAGCCCCGAGGCCTCGGTCATCACGCACGCGCAGCAGCTGCGGGTACAGGCGGCGATCGAGACGCTCACGGTGGACCACCGCGAGATCATCTACATGCGGCACTACCAGGACCTGTCCTACGACGAGATGGCCCAGATGCTGCACGTCCCGGTGGGCACGATCATGAGTCGTCTGTACCGTGCACGGCGCGCGCTGAGGGAGAGGTTGACCGAGGAGGACGCCGGATGAACTGCGAGGAAGCCCAGGTCCTCATGATGAAGCGCGTGGACGGCGTGCTGGCGGACGAGGAGGCGCCGCTCCTGACGGCGCACCTGCAGGCCTGCGAGACCTGCCGCGCCGAGCTCGCGGACTTCGAGGACCACAAGCTGACCACGGACATGATCCGCGAGCGGCTGCGCTACGACCAGGCGCTCGACAACTTCTGGGGCGGGGTCTACAACCGCCTCGAGCAGCGGGTGGGCTGGTCCCTGGTGCTGATCGGCATCTCCATCTGCACGGCCTTCGGCCTGGTGCACGTGCTGATCGATCCCGAGGTACCGGGGTGGCTGCGCATCGGCCTGGGTACGTTGGGCGCCGGTGGGCTGGTGCTGCTGGCGTCGGTGGTGCGCTGGCGGCTGACCACCGGTCGCAAGGACAAGTACACGGAGGTGATCCGATGAGCGACCTTCCCGTGCCAACGGACAACGGCTCGTACGACCACGGCATCATGATGACCACCTGCGACGACGTGCCGGGCTACCGCATCGTGCGAACGGTGGGGCTCGTGCGCGGCAACACGGTGCGTACCCGCCACGCGGGCCACGACATCATGGCCGTGTTCAAGACCCTGGTCGGCGGCGAGGTGGAGAACTACACCAAGATGATCGCCGAGTCGCGGGAGCAGGCCCTGGACCGCATGGCGGCCGAGGCCCTGGACAAGGGCGCCAACGCGATCGTGGCGATCCGCTTCTGCACCTCCGAGATCATGACCGGCGCGGCCGAGCTGCTCGCCTACGGCACGGCCCTGGTGATCGAGAAGGATTGATCCCGCCCCACGTCCAAGCACACCCCGGCTGCGGTACGATCTCCGGATCGCAGGTGGGTGAAGCGCATGTGGACCATCCCGGACGAGCTGCTCGGCAAGATCGACGAATTCGAGCGGATCGATCCGGGAACGCTCAACGAGACCGAGACACGGCGAGGGTACATCGATCCCCTGTTCAAGGCCCTGGGCTGGCCGGTCGACGACATGCTCCGACGCGAGGTCGTGCACGAGGATCGCGTGCGCATCCAGGGCACGGGCGAGATCAAGGCGCCGGACTACGGCTTCTACCTCGGTCGACGCAGTGACCAGACGAGGCAGTTCTTCGTCGAGGCCAAGCAACCGTCGGTTGCCCTGGACGCGTCGCGCGAAGCCGCATTCCAGCTCAGGCGATACGCCTGGAACGCAGGGCTGCCAGTGTCCATCCTCACGGACTTCGAGGAGTTCGCCGTCTACAACACGGTCCATCCACCCGAGCCCGGGGACGATCCCGGATGTGAACGCTGCAACTACTGGCTGTACGGCGATTACGAGGCGAACTGGCACGAGATCGCCAGCCTGTTCCACAGGGATGCGGTGGCCGCCGGCTCGCTCGACCAGCTACGCGAGGAAACCCCCAAGGGCACGTTGACCGTCGACCGGCGTTTCCTCGACGCGATGAGTCGCTGGCGGGAGTTGCTCGCACGCGACATCGCACGACGCAACCCCGCGCTCGAACTGCGCCAGCTGAACTTCGCGGTACAGCACACACTCGACCGGATCATCTTCCTCCGGATCGCCGAGGACCGGGGCATCGAGGACTACGGGAAGCTGCGTCGCTCCAGCCGCGGAGAGGGTGTCTACTCCAACCTGCTGCGGCTGTTCCGTCAGGCGGACGATCGCTTCGACTCGGGTCTCTTCCACTTCCGCAACGAGGCGGATCAACAGTCCCCTCCCGATGATTTCACGCCGGGCCTGGGGATGGGCGACGCGACCCTGCGTACCATCCTGGAGTCGCTGTACCCCCCGAACCCGTGGGCATTCTCGGCCATCCCTGCAGACATCCTCGGCAAGGTGTACGAGCAATACCTCGGCAGGGAGATCCAGGTCGGAGCCGACGGAATGATCTCCCTGGAGATCAAGCCCGAACTCCGCCGTCGAGGAGGCGTGTATTACACGCCCTCCCATGTCGTGCAGTACATCGTCGACCGCTCGCTGGGCCCGAAACTGGAGGGTTGCACACCTCGCGATGCGTCCAGGCTCACCATCCTCGACCCGGCTTGCGGTTCAGGCTCGTTCCTGATCGCAGCCTACCAGTACCTGCTGGACTGGCACCTCGACTGGTACCTGGAACAGGGTCCCGAGCAGTTCGATGCCGACCGTCGAGGCCCCCGGGGAGGTCACCTGGCCCGTGACCCGGCTCTCCGCAGGACCATCGACGGCCAGTGGACCCTGACCGTGGCCCGGCGAAAGCAGATCCTCCTGGACAGCATCTACGGCGTGGACATCGACGCCCAGGCCGTGGAGGTCACCCGCCTGTCCCTCCAGCTCAAGGTCCTCGAGGGGGTCACCGAGGAGATCCGCCAGGTCCAGCTGTTCCACGAACGCGTGCTCCCGGACCTCGGGGGGAACGTACGATGGGGCAACTTCCTCCTTGGAGACGACTGGTTCGCTGCCAACCCCGAGGCGACGGCCAGCGATCAGGCGCGGGTCGCGCCCCTGGACATCGCGTCGGCCTTCCCTGCGGTGTTCTCGCGACGTCGCCCGGGCTTCGACGTCGTGCTGGGCAATCCGCCCTACCTCAAGGAGTACACCTGGGTCCAGCCCTTCCACGACGTCCGCGGTGCGGACATCGAGCGGTACTACCAGGGGAAGATGGACTACTGGTACCTGTTCGCGAGCCGATCGGTGGACGTGCTGCGCAACGGCGGAGTGCACGCCTTCATCGCGACGAACAACTGGATCACGCAGGCTGGCGCCTCCAAGCTCCGCGACAAGGTGCTGGGCGAGACCCAGATGGAGAGCTTCTTCGACTTCGGCAACCACAAGGTGTTCGTGGACGCGGGCATCCAGACCATGGTCTACGTCCTGCGAAAGACATCGAAATCCCATCGCGGCACGGTGCGATATCTCCGCGTGGAGGACGCGCGCATCCGGGACGGGGCACTCCGGTCGGCGATGAGGACCCATCGAGGCTCCGCCCAGGTCCGGTCTTTCGATGCGCGCATCTCCACCGACGGCGGCACGTTCCGTTTCCTGCCCGAGTCCGACGTGGCCGTGCTCGACAAGATCGCCGCGGCATCGGACTGGCGGCTGGCCAAGGAGGACATCGGGCAGGGGATCGTCTCGCCCCAGGAGTGGGTGATCCCCAGGCACCTGGACCACCTGCCCGAGGAGGTCGAGGCCGGCGACGGGATCTTCATCATCAACGAAGAGGAGCGACTCGAACTGGACCTGGGTGACGAAGAGGAGCTGCTCCGCCCCTATTTCACGACCGACCAGGTTCGACGCTGGAGCACGCGCCCCGACCATCGCCTCTGGGTGCTGTACATAGACAGCAGACAGGCTCGCGCGATGGAGTCCTACCCGAGGATTCGTGCACATCTCGACCGCTTCCAGCCGGTGATCACCTCGCACAACAAGCCCTACGGCCTGCACCGTGCGAGGGAGGAACGACTGTTCATGGAGCCAGCCATCCTGGCCCTCCGCAAGACGGCACGACCGTACTTCAGCTACGCGGAATCCCCGACGTTTGTGTCCCAGACGTTCAACGTGATCCAGCCGCATGGCGTTGATCTCGTGGCACTCACGGGCCTGCTCAACTCGTCGCTGGTTCATTTCTGGCTGGATCGGCGTGGCAAGAAACAGGGGGACCAGCTCCAGGTGGATCGGGCTCCGCTGCTCTCTCTTCCCTTGATTCGCACGCTCCCCAGCGAGCTTCGGGAGATCGTCGAACGCATGCTCGACATGGAGCGTGATCGGGACGCCGCTCTGACCAACGACGAGCAAGACGCCGTCGCGAACAAGGAGGCCTACCACCAGCGCCGCCTGGACCGCCTCGTCTACGCGCTGTACGGACTCGCGGACGGCGACATTCGCCACATCCAACAGCAGCTGCCGGCCTTGCCGTGATCCCAACCGCGAACCTGATTGTCCGGTTCGCGCCGCTGTTCGCCACGCTCGTCCTGTTGACCTGCCTGCCCGCGGGCTGGCTGGCGTCGGGCATCGAGACCAACAACACGATCCACACCTTCCTGGCCCGGGGTGATCCCGGGCTGGCGTTCTACCGGGAGGTGACCGATCGCTTTGGCGGCGACCTGCTGGTGTTCGTCTCCCTGGACACAGGTGAGCAGGGCGTGTTCACACCCGACGGCCTGGCGCGGCTCGACGAGGTGACTCGCCTCGTGGGGGATCTGGACGGGGTGACGCGGGTCAGCAGCCTGGCCAACGTGGACTCGGTGGTGCACGAGGACGGGGCCGCCGTGGTGGGGCCGCTGTTTCCCACGCCGCCTGACAGCCGGGCCGAGGCCGAGGCCGTGGAGCGGCGGGTGGGCGAGTCCATGCTGCTGCCGTGGTACGTGTCGCCGGACCACCGCGCGACCCTGGTGGTGGCCGAGGTGGACCCCGGCCTGGGCCCGGTGCAGACCAACGCGGTGGTCCGCTCGATCCACGACACGGTGATGCCCCTGGCCGGCGACGGGCTCGAGGTGGCCCTGGCCGGCAACCCGGTGGTGGCCGAGTCGATCGACCGCTACAACGGCCGCGACCAGCAGCTGTTCTCCGGGCTGATGCTGCTGCTGGTGATGGTCGCCTGCGGGGTGTGGCTGCGGCGGGTGGGCGCGGCCCTGCTGCCCCTGGCGGTGGTGCTGGTGACCGTGCTGTGGACCACGGCGCTGTTCGTGGCCGCCGGCCACCAGACCAACTGGGTGACCGCCATCATCTCGCCGATCCTGTTCCTGATCGGCGTGGCCAGCGCCGTGCACTTCCTGGCCCTGTACCAGGAGGCCGCGCCGCGGTCCGCCAGTCGTCGCGAGGCCATCGAGCGCGCGCTGGCCGCAGTGGCCCTGCCGTGCCTGTTCACCAGCCTGACCACGGCCGTGGGCTTCGCCTCGCTGATGGCCAACCGGATCATGCCGGTGCGCGTGTTCGGGCTGTACGCGGCCGTGGGTGTGCTGCTGGCGTTCGGCGCGACCATGGTGGTGGTGCCCGCGGGGCTGCGGCTGGTGGGGCGGCGGGGAGGGACCGGCGTGAACACACCCCGCAGGCCGCCCGGGTTGCTGCTGGGGGTCGACCGGCTGGCGCAGGGACGCCCGCTGGCCGTGCTGGTGGTGGGCCTGCTGATCACCGCGGGGGTCACGGCCGGCGTGCACCGGATGCGGGTCGAGACCAACATGCTGTCGTACTTCCACCCCGAGGCCGAGGTGGTGCAGCACTCCCTGCGCATCGAGCAGGTGTATGGCGGCGCCGCGCCCCTGGACATCGTGGTGGACGCGGGCGAACCCGGAGGCGCGCTGGACCCAACCGTGCTGGACGGGATCGCCGCGCTGCAGACACACCTCGCCTCCATGGAGGGCGTGGTCCGCGGTGTGTCCGTCGCCGACCTGCTGATCGACGTCAGGCGGGCGACCACCGGCGATGTCGACGCCGGGCTGCCGGCCAGCGCCGCCGAATCGGCCCAGCTGCTGATGCTGCCCGATCCCGACGTCGTCGACCTGGTCGTGGACCTCGAGCGTCGCACCACCCGCGTCTCCACCCGCTTCGCGGGCGCGGGCCGCGGGCTGAAGTGGTCACGGGGGCTGCTGGCCGACGTGGAGCAGGCGTGCGCCGACACCCTGGGTGGTCGGGCCGAGGTGCGGCTGACCGGGTCGTCGGTGCTGTTCGTGCACATGGACCGCTACCTGGTCACCGGCCAGGTGCGGTCGCTGGTCATCGTGCTGGCCCTGATCGCGGGCATCATGATCGTCCTTTTCGGCTCCCTGCGCGTGGGCCTGCTGGCCATGATCCCCAACGTGCTGCCGATCGCGGCCCTGCTCGGCGCCATGGGGTGGCTGGACATGCCGCTGGACGGCCTCACCGTGATGATCGCCTGCATCGCCATCGGCATCGGCGTGGACGACACCATCCACTACCTGGTGCACCTGCGCCGCGAGATGCGCGCCGGCGCCGACCTGGGCACGGCCATGACCCGCACCATCGGGTCGGTGGGTCGGGCGATCGTGTTCACGTCCGTGGTGCTGGCGCTGGGGTTCGGGGTGTTCTGCACCAGCGACTTCGTGGGCACACGCAACTTCGGGCTGCTGACTGCGCTGACCGTGCTCGTGGCGCTGGTGGCCGACCTGCTGGTGCTGCCCGCGGCGCTGAAGGTGCTGGGGGTGCCGCGGGGGTGGGGCGATCCTCGCTAGGATCCGGGGCCGGTCAACTCGTCCACGTTCAGGGGGATCCCCTTGCCCTCGTCCAGGTCGAGGGTGGAGGCGCCGGTGCCGCACTTGGCCGTGCAGGCGCCACAGCCCATACAGCGATCCCAGTCCCGCACGGCCACCCCGTCCACCACCTCGCGGGCGTGCCAGGGACACAGGGTCGCGCACGTGCCGCAGCCGGCGCAGAGTTCACCGTCCACGTGCGACACGTACCCTGACGGGGTCATCATCGGCGTGCCGTGGCGCACCATGCCCTCGATGCCAGCGCAGCAGCAGCCGCAGCAGTTGCAGATGCAGTAGAAGCGGTCCAGGCAGATGCGGCGGAACCAGGCCGCGTGCATGTGGCCCCGCTCGTGCTCCTCCCGCAGGATGGTCATCGCCTCCTCGGTGGTGATGCGGCGGCTCGTGTCCGGGTTGTGCTCCAGCACGAAGTCGGCGAACGGCTGGCCGATCACCAGGCACACCATCGTGGGCTCGCAGGGGTTCTCCTTGCGGGCGCGGCAGGCGCAGTCGTACAGCACGATGTCAGGCGGCGCCTTGAGCACCAGATCCCGGGCCTTGTCGTACGGGATGATCTGCTCGAGGTCCTGCAGCGGGATGTCCTTGTCCAGCTCGATGATCTTGCGGGCCTGTTCGAAGGGCACGACCTTGGCGTGGTAGCGCCGCCCCAGCCACTTGCGGGCCGCGGGCCACAGGAACGGGACCCGGTTCACCAGGGCCGAGCCATCGTCGATCAGCAGCCGCACGTAGCGGTTGGTCCAGCGGCCCGCGTAGTAGCCCTCCCAGAACAGCGGATCGAGCAGGCGGTGCAGGCCGGCGGCACGCATCAACGCCCAGGTGGAGGGCAACAGCGCGTGGCCCCGTTCAGCCACCAGCCACAGGATCACGGCGGCGAGCAGGACGACACCGGCGGTCACGCCGGCGGCGAGAGGGAGCCAGTCTGGCATGGAGCCGGAGGATAGCACGCACTTGCCCGCGACCTGCGCGTAGCGCACGATGCCCATCGGGATGAGGCTCACGATCGTCAACTGCGGGGATCCGGGCGAGTACGCGGTGGTCAAGTACCAGCCGCTGGCGCCGCCGTACATCGCTGCGTACACGCCGTCGCCGTGGCAGGTGGAGGTGGCCGACGAGAACTGGGAGGCGTTCGACCCCGCGGCCTGCTCGGCCGATCTCGTCGCGTTCTCCGCCATCCCGCGGCACGTGGACCGCGCCTACCGCCACGCCGCCGCGCTCGAGGCGCGCGGCATCGCGACCGTGGGCGGCGGCATGCACGTGTCCGCCATCCCCGAGGAGGCGCTGCAGCACTTCGACGCCATCGTCGAGGGAGAGGCAGAGCCGATCTGGCCGACCGTGCTGTCCGATTTCGAGGCCGGGGGCATGCAGCGGCACTACGTGTCCAACTTCGATGCGCCGCTGGCCGAGCTGAAGCTGCCCGACCGCACCGTGATCCACCCCGGCTACAAGATCGCCTCGCTGTCCACGTCGCGCAGCTGCGAGAACCGCTGCACCTTCTGCTACATGGGCAGCTACCGCAAGAAGGCCTATCGGGTGATCCCGACCGAGCGGATCCTCGAAGACCTGGAACAGCTGACGCAGAAGACGATCGTGTTCAGCGACGCCAACTTCCTGGGCTTCACCGACGAGCACCTGGCGTCGCGCGTCGAGCTGTGCGAGGGCATCATCCGCCGCCGCATCCGCAAGTACTGGGCCGCCCAGATCACCGCGGACGTGGCCCGCCACCCCGAGCTGCTGAAGCTGCTGTACCGGGCGGGCTGCCGCATGGCGTTCATCGGCTTCGAGACCATCGGCAACGCCTCGCTGCAGTCCATCGACAAGGACCAGTACGCGCCCCTGGACTTCGCCGAGGTGGTGCGCACGGTCCAGCGCCACGGCATCACCGTGGCCGCGTCGTTGATCCTCGGCCTGGACACCCACACCCCACAGTACGAGCAGGAGCTGCGGGACTGGCTCGACCGCGCCAACCCGCTGTTCATCAACCTCGGCGTGCTCACGCCGATGCCCAACACCGCGCTGTACAAGCGAGCTCGTGACGAGGGTCGGCTGCTGATGGACGGCATCGAGCTGTGGCGCAACATGGACAAGGCCACCCACACGTTGCGCTACCGGGGCCTGACCGCCGAGCAAGCCGACCGGGTGTTCGACAACGTGGTGGCCCACCACTTCCGCACCCGCAAGGTGGTGGGCAACTTCGCGAAGCTGTTCTTCCTGCAGCGGGAGTTCATGCTGGCCTGCCTGTACTTCGGCGCGGCCCTGCGCAAACGATCCCGATCCACGTCCACGGTGAGTACGTGAGCGTCGAGCTGTCGCTGCTGACGTGGAACATCGACCAGTGGCCGCGGGGGGTGCCCCCGCTGCACAAGGAGCGCCGCCTGGCCCAGGTGCGAGCCGCGCTGGACCGCTTCGACGTGGTCTGTCTGCAGGAGTGCTGGTCCGAACGGGCACTGGGATTGCGCGATGCCCTCCCCCACCACCACGCCGACGACCTGCGGTCGCGCTTCGACTACGGCAGCGGTCTGCTGACCCTGTCGCGTTTTCCGGTACGGCGGACTGCACAGGAGCGGTTCCGGCACGCGGCGTTCCCGGACTCGATGGCGGCCAAGGGCATGATCCTGACCACGGTGGAGGTGCCTGGGTTTGGTCCGCTGGACGTGGTCAACACCCACCTGCAGGCCCGCCACCAGTCACAGGTGCGCCGCCGGCAGGCGCGGCAGCTGGCCGCGTTCGTGCACGAGCACCGCAACGGCGCGCCCCTGGTGCTCGCCGGTGACCTCAACGCCCGCCGCGACTCGACCGAGCTGCGCCAGCTGACAGCGAGCCTGGAGCCGCGCGACGTGCTGCAGGAGCGGCCCCTACGGGCCGGTGCGGACGACACGGCGCCGCGCTTCCACGGCGGCGAGGAGCGCATCGACCACCTGCTGCTGCTCGCCGATGAGACACGGGTCGAGGTGCTGGAGACAGGCGTCGTGGGTGCGGAACCTGCGGCCGGGATCCTTGCGTCGGACCACCACGGACTGTACACCCGTCTGCACCTGTCGAGCACACGGCCAGAGGGATAGAGGGATGCCCACGCAGACCCGGCGAAACAAGGCGATGAACGGCGTGTGGGCGTTCCGCAAGTGGATCGTCCCCTACATCGCCTCGCGCGCCCGGCCGGGCCAGCTGCGGCCGCTGCTGTCGTACCTGTTCACCGAGTGGGACTGCAACGTGCAGTGCCACTACTGCTTCAGCTACGGCGCGGGCGCGCCCGGCATGACCCTGGAGACCGCGAAGTCCTCCATCGACTGGCTCAGGTCCGTGGGCTGCCGGGTGGTCGCGATCATGGGCGGTGAGCCGCTGCTGCGGAAGGACTTCATCCTGGAGGTGGTGCGGTACGGACACGAGCAGGGGTTCTTCGTGTACCTGCCGACCAACGGCCTGCTGATGGACGAGCAGTTCATCGAGGACGTGAGCGCGGCGGGCGTGTCCGCGATCAACCTGGCCGTGGACTGCGTGGACCCGCGGCCGGGCATGCCCAAGGCGTTCCGCACCATCGAGCCCCAGTTCCGCACCTTGATCGAGCGGCAGCCCGAGTTCGGCTACGTGTCGTTCCTCAACATCAACATCACGTCGCAGAACGTCGCGGACGTGAAGGAGCTGACGCGGATCGCGGACGAGGCCGGCATCGGGGCCGACTACCACCTCAACGAGCTGCCGTACCACGAGCAGGACGATTTCGCCCACCCGGACAACGACACCTACATCCTGCCCGAGCACTGGCGGGAGGTGGACGAGCTGCTCGACTGGCTGGCCGCACGCAACCTGCGCGGCCAGCCCATGGTCAACTCCGTCGGCCACCTCAAGACCATGAAGCAGTTCATGCGCGGCGAGCTGCCGCCGTGGACCTGCCGGGCCGGACAGAACGCGACCTGCATCCGGGTGGACGGGTCCCTGTCGCCGTGCTTCAGGCTGTACGGCTCGAAACAGGACTGGGGGAACATCTGGACGCCGCGCTTCGACCACGAACAGCTCGAGACGATGAAGCGCGCCTGCATGACCGACTGCCTGTCCACCTGCCAGTACACCCTGGGGCACTACTACGCCGTGGCCTACGGCATCCCCAAGTGGATCTGGAAGCACGTGGCTACGCAGGTCTGACCATGGCCAGGGTGTCCCTCGAGCACAGGACCGCGGTGGTCACCGGCGCGGCCAGCGGCATCGGCCGGGCCCTGGCGGGGGCCCTGGCTGCCGAGGGGTGTCACCTGGCGCTGGCGGACCTGGACGGCGAGGGACTGATCCCGTGCGCCGAGGAGCTCGCCGCGGACGGACGGCGGATCAGCACCCACGTGGTGGACGTGGCTGACGCGGACGCCATGCAGCGGTTCGTCGACGAGGTGATCGCGCAGCACGAGGGCGTGCACCTGGTGGTGAACAACGCCGGCATGGTCACCCTGGGCACGGTCGCGGACCAGTCCCTGGCGCAGCTCCGCCGGGTGGTGGACGTCAACCTCTGGGGTACGGTCGCCGGCTGCAAGCTGTTCCTCCCCCACCTGCAGCAGCAGGAGTGGGCCTGGATCGTGAACCTGTCCAGCGTGATGGGGCTGATCGGGGTGGGCTCGCTGTCGTCGTACTGCACTTCCAAGTTCGCCGTGCTGGGCTTCAGCGAGGCCCTGCGCGAGGAGCTGCTGGACAGCCCGGTCGGCGTGACCTGCGTGCTCCCCGGCGCAGTGGACACGGGCATCATCCGCGGCGCGGACCGCCAGCACGAGGGCAGCTTCGCCGACGTGAAGGCGTTCTTCGCGCGAGAGGGCATCCGGCCCGAGGTGGTGGCGGACCGCATCGTGACCGCAGTGCGCAAGGGCCACGAGCGCGTGCTGATCACGCCCAAGGCCTACGGCATCGACTGGATCAAGCGGCTCTCACCGGTGGCCGGCGGGCGCTTCCTGGCCGGAAACTTCGAGCGCCAGACCGGCCTGGGCGGGTGGCGGCAACAGGAGGGTGACGGTGACTGATCCGATCCCCATGCCCTTCGACGGCAAGGACATCCCGCACATCGTCATCGAGGTGAACCAGGCCTGCAACCTGTCGTGCAAGGCCTGCTACAAGAACAAGTACGGCTACACCAAGCCGATGGACCTGATCCTCGAGGAGATCGACTACGCGGCCGGACAGCGCAACCTCGACATGATCACGTTCGCCGGCGGTGAGCCGACGCTGCACCCGGATCTGGCGAAGGCCATCGCTCACGCCCGCGACAAGGGCATCAAGACCTCGATCCTGTCCAACGGCCTGACCCTGGACGACGCGCGCCTGGCCGAGTACGCGGCCGCCGGCCTGAACCGCGTGGCCCTGCACGTGGACAAGCTACAGAACCGCCCGGACGCGCCCGACGCCGTCACCGAGGCCGACCTGCACCCGCTCCGCGAGGCGATCTTCGACCGCGTCGCGGCCCACGGCATGCTGTGCGGCGTGGTGTTCACCCTGTACCAGTCCAACCTCGGCGACCTGCGCGAGCTGGTGGACTTCGTGCTGCGCAACCGCCACGTCACGCTGATGCTGGTCACCCTGTGCACCAACTTCAAGCCCATCGCCGAGGCGCGCGGCGTGCCCGGCGGTCCGGACTTCTCCGAGCACGATCACCTCACCGACGAGGACGTGGTCAACACCGAGGTCCGTGACCTCATGCTGCAGGAGTTCGGCGAGCTGCCCGTGCACTACATCGCCTCGGACCTGCGCGAGGACGAGCTGCGCTGGCTGTTCTACCTGGGCTTCTCCATCACCGAGCCGGACGGCAGCTACCGCACCCTGTTCATGTCCAGCCGCTTCCGCCGCACCATCGCCCTGGCCAACACCCTGCAGAAGCTGACCAAGGGCCGCTACAAGTTCGACATGGTCCCCGGCCCCCTCGAGTCGACCCTGGTCTGCTGGCTCTACGGCGTGTTCGGCGCCGACCCGCTCAACTGGTGGAACAGCACCCGCTTCGTCACCCGCCTGTTCAAGCCGGGCTCGAAGATCCACTCCAAGGTCCTGGTCTTCCAGAAGCCCCCCAACATGGCCCCCAACGGCGACATCGAGATCTGCAAGGACTGCCCGGACGCGACCGTGCGCAACGGCGAGATCGTGCCCCTGTGCATCGCGGACATCGTCAGTCCGATCCAGGTGGACTAGTCCCTCTTCCGGACCCGGTCCTCGGACGGCTTCGCCACCGAACCGGCATTCCGCTGGGACATGAGTCCGCCGGTTCTCAGCAGCCGTTGCCCGGGTAGATGGACGGATCGCGGTCGTCGCAGTCCGATCCCGGAGAGCTCAGCGGATCGAACAGCCCCGGCAGCCACCATTCGTTGTAGCCATCCCAGTCCTTGTCCCAATCGCCGGCGAACGGACCACCATAGGCCCCGATGTCCGAGACCGAAGCGTCGAGGTCGTAGAAGTTGGTGTCACCCGCATCCACCAGCGGAGACGTGGTCGCCAGGTGGACGTCCCAGTCCAGCGGGTCGACTGCCGAGAGGTCGATGAACTGCGGATCCACGGACATGTTTCCATCCGTGCCCGTGGGATTGGTCATCGATGTGCAATAGTCGTCCGGCGCGTTCCCCCACACATCCACATGGGCGAGAGAAGGAAACGAGTCGGCGTCCGCGGCGATGCCCCCTCCACTACTGGAAGCCTGGTTGTCGAGCATGACCACGTTGGTCAGCAAGGGGCTCGAGTCGCGCATCTTGATCGCTCCACCAGCACCGTTGGTCCGGTTGCGCACGAACACGACGTTCGTCATCCTGGCGTTGCTACGCCGCATGTTGATGCCTCCACCCTCATAGTCCGCGAAATTCCCCAGGAACATCACGTTCGTCAGTGTGGGAGTCGAATCACGCATGTCCAAGCCGCCCGCCTCGTATCCGGCGTAGTTGTCCGCGACGAGTACGTTGTACAGCGACGCCGAGGAATCGGCGAGGTCGAGACCACCTCCCTCGTAGCCCGCCCAGTTGCGCGCGACAACCAGGTTCGTCAGCGTCGGTGAGGCGTTGTAGAGGTAGAGTCCGGCGGGTCCGTAGTAGTCTACGTTGTCCGTGACGAACAGGTTCACGAGCGTTGGTGATGCGTAGAACATGTCGACGCCCAGTTCGGCATTCCGCAGGGTGAATCCCTCCAGGATGGAATCGGCACCCTCGGAGCTCACGAACTGCACGAGGACCCCGTTGCCACCACCCTCGATGATCGTGAAATGAGGGCCGGCCACTCCGTACACGTGAATGGCCTTGCCGAGGAAGTCGATGTGCTCCGAGTACGTCCCTGACTCGACGCAGATCACGTCACCGTCGCTCGCCGCACCGATGGCACCCTGGATGGACGGGTAGTCCACGGGTACGACAATATCCACATTCGCTTTCGGGCAGAATACGTCGTCGGGTACGTCGTCCGTGTCATCGTCCCCCATCGTGTCGTCGTCCGTCCCGGTGTCGTCGTCACCGCCCGCGTCGTCGTCTGCGATGGAATCGTCGTCTCCGGTGTCGTCGCCGTCATCGGTGTCCCCGAGACCGCTGGTGTCGTCGTCCTGGACCGCGTCGTCGTCCGTCGTGTTCTCGCTCGGCGCCAGTGAAGAGTCCGAACAGCCTGCCAGGAGGAGCACGACGGTCCAGCTGGCGAGTTGGTTCCCGATTCCCGCGCGCATGAGCGACCCCCTCTCGTGCCATGTCCCATGATCCCATCACACCTACGCGGCTGCAAGAAGAGAGGGAAAAGGGACGAGAGGGAAAAGGGACGTACGTAAGAAACCAACTAACTCGGCGAGTTAGTTGGTTTCTTACGTACGTCCCTTTTCCGGACGAGGTCCTCGGCGAGCATCACGAAGAACGTCATGTCGTCGACGAAGTAGCGCTTCGCGAGGCGGCGGGGTTCCTGGGCGAAGCGGTAGAGCCACTCCACGCCGGCGCGGGCCATCCAGCGGGGGGCGCGCTTGGTGCGGCCGGCGGCGATGTCGAAGGCGCCGCCCACCCCGAGCACGAAGGGGACCTCGGCGAGCAGGTCGCGGTTGTGGTGCACGAACTGCTCCTTGCGGGGGGAGCTCATGGCCACGAACAGGAGGTGGGGGCGGGCGTCGCGGATGGATTCGGCCACGGCGCGCTGCTCGTCGTCGGCGTAGTAGCCGTGGTGGCGACCGACGATGTCCAGGTCGGGGTGGCGGCAACGGAAGAGCTCGGCGGCCTCGTCCAGCACCTCGGCGCGGGCGCCGAGCAGGTACACGCGCCAGCCGCGGTCCGCGGCCACGCCGAGCAGGGCCTCGAACAGGTCGATGGAGGGCACGCGCTCGGGCAGCGGGCAGCGCAGCAGGCGGGAGGCCCAGACCACCGGGGTGCCGTCGGCGGTGACCAGGTCGGCCGACGAGACCAGGTCGCGGAACGCGGGGTCGCGGCGCATGCGCACCAGGTGATCCACGTTCACGCCGCTGGAGCAGTGGAAGGTGCCCTCGTCCACGTAGCGCGCCACCTCGCGCAGGGCCGCGTCGAGGTCGACGACGTCGAAGTCGCAGCCGAGCAGGTGGACGCGGTCGGGGGGGGTCATTCCTCGCGGATCATACCGCGCACGGCGGACGACTCGCCGGGCGCGAACCGGGCAGAGCGCTCGATGGCGTCCCAGTGGTCGCGGAACCAGCGCACGGTCTGCTCCAGCCCGGCGGCCAGATCGGTGGTCGGAGTCCAGCCGAGCAGGTCGGCGGCCCGGTCGACCGAGGCGCAGATCCGCTTCTTGACGTCCCACTGCCGCGCAGGCACATGGCGCACGCCCGCGGTGTTGCCGGTGAGGTCGTTGATCGCAGCGGCGAGGTCGGCGATACGGGTCTCGCGGCCCGAGGCCAGGTTGAACGCCTCACCCACCGCCTTGTCGTGCACGCCCGCGCGCAGCAGGCCGTCGACCACGTCACCGACGAAGGTGAAGTCCCGGGTCTCGTCGCCGGTGCCGGTGATGGGCAGGGGCTGGCCCTTGAGCGCCCAGTACACGAAGTTGGGGATCACGTCGCGGTACTGGCCCGGCACCTGGCCCGGGCCGTAGCAGTTGAACAGGCGCGGCCGGGCCACGGGCACGCCGTGGTGGCGGTGGAAGAAGTTGCCGTAGGCCTCGCCCAGCATCTTGGTGATCTGGTAGGGCGTGGCCAGGTCCAGGGACACGAAGTCCTCGGTCAGCGGCAAGGGCGCGTTCGCGCCGTACACCGAGCAGCCGGACGAGGTGTAGACCAGGCGATCCATGCCGACCAGGGCGGCGTACTCCATCACCCGCAGCGTGCCCAGGCCGTTGACCAGCAGGTCGGTCTCCGGGTGGTCCACGGAGTTCTGGTTGGCGAAGTGGGCGGCGAGGTGGAACACCACGGACGGCCGCTCGGCGAACACCCGCTTGAGCGCCTCCTCGTCCCGGACGTCCGCCTCCACGAGCAGCACGCCGGGCAGGGACGGCACGTTCCAGCGGGCCGCCGCGCTGAGGTCGTCCAGCAGCAGCACGCGGGCGCCAGCCCCGGCCAGGGCGCGGGTGAGGTTGGAACCGATCGCGCCCGCGCCGCCCGTCACCAGGACGGTGCGCCCCCCGTACGCGGCCGACGTCTCAGGCATGGGATCCCAGGTATCCGTTGTCCGCGAGGTACTGCACGACCACGGCGGCGCTCTCTTCCGGGGTCTCGACGGCGGTGTTCACGACCACCTCGGCAGACGCGGGCTCCTCGTACGGGGCGGAGATGCCGGTGAACTCGGGGATCTTGCCGGCCCGGGCCTTGGCGTACAGGCCCTTGGGATCGCGGCGCTCGCACACCTCCAGGGGCGTGTTGACGAACACCTCGATGAAGTCGCCCTGCTCCTGGATCTCCCGGTTGCGGTCGCGGTCGATGCGATACGGGGAGATGAAGGCGGTCAGGTTGATGATGCCGGCCTGGGTGAACAGGCGGGCCACGTGGCCGATGCGCCTGATGTTCTCGTTGCGGTCCTCGGGGCTGAAGCCGAGGTCCGAGTTGAGGCCGTGCCGCACGTTGTCGCCGTCGAGCACGTAGCAGTGCACTCCCTGCTCGGTGAGCATCTGGTCCACCAGGGTCGCCAGGGTGGACTTGCCCGACGCGCTGAGCCCGGTGAACCACACGGTGACGCCACGATGGCCCATGGCGGTCTCGCGCTGTTCGCGGGTCACGTGCAGGGCGTGGCGGGTGATGTTCTTGCTCTTGGGCTGGTTCATGATCGAGAGCCTCGCAATCTGTGGTCCGATGCCGCCCAGCGCTCCCCGTACAACCGCGCGCGACGATGATGGGTGAGGGTTCTAGCCCCGGTTGCCGCTCGTTTCAACCGGGATCCACGCGGGAGGGCCCGCGTGTGCGCAGCTCCCAGCCGAGCTTTGCCAGCTCCCGGGCCACGTTGCCGATGCGCTTGCTGTCCAGCACCTTGGACTCGCCCGCGCGCCGGGGGCGGATGTGCAGCGTGGTCTCGGTCACGGACGCGCCCGCGCGGATGGCGCGGATCGGCAGCTCCAGGTTGAGGAAGAACGTCTCGGAGCGCAGGGGCAGGTCCTGCAGGTAGCTGCGCCGGATGAGGTAGGCGCCGTCCAGGCGGTTGGACACGCCGGTGGCCATCCACGTGAGCGCGCGCAGGCCCCGGCTGAGCACCTTGCGGCCGAAGTGGTCCGCCTCGCGGAAGCGGTCCGGGTAGTGGCAGATCACCAGGTCGTGGCCCTCGCACACCTCGAGGAAGCGGTCGAGCTGCTCGGGGGGCACCTGCCCGTCCGCGGGCAGCAGCGTCACCCACTCCAGCGTGGCCGCGGCGAAGCCGGTCTTGAGGGCGCCGCCGATGCCGCGGTTGCGCGGGTGGGAGATCACGCGCACGCACGGGTCGGCGTCCGCGACCTCCTGCGCCCTCGCGGCCGTGCCATCCGAGGATCCGTCGTCCACCAGGATCAGCTCGTACACGTCCGCACGCTGCCGGAGCCAGTCCAGCGCCTCGGTCATCACCGGCGCGACGTTCTCGCCCTCGTTGAAGGCGAACATCACCACCGACAGCTCGAGATGGTCCACGCACACCTCCTCGGACCCCGAAACGGGGGGAAGGATAAGATGGAGCGCTGCCGGAGGCCAGACCGTGCCGGGATTCGTCCGCATCGCCCTGCTCGCATGGATCGTGGCCGCCACGATCCCGGCTCGCGCCCAGGACCTGACCGCCGAGCAGCTGGTCGACCGGGTGGCCGGGGCGCTGGGCGGCCGGGACCGGCTGGCAGCCGTGCAGGGATATCAGCTGGTGTCCGAGGCCGCGGGACTGGGCCTCAGCGGCACGGCCAGGGTGTGGACCGCCTTCCCCGACCGCCAGCGCAGCGAGCTGAGCCTGCCGCCCCTGTCCCTGATCTCGGTGCAGGCCGCGGGCGAGGCCTGGTTGCGGGACCACAACGGCCACGTGATCGCGTTCAACGAGCGGCAGCTGGCCGCGGCCCGGACCGGGCTGTACATCGACTCGTGGCGGCCCTGGATCGAACCGTTCGACCCCGACCGGATCACCCTGGCGGGCACAGAGATGGTGCACGGGGTGGCGTGCCCCGCGCTGGAGATGACGGTCCCGGGGGGCGTGCCCTGGCGCGTGACCATCGATCCGGGGACCTGGCTGCCGGCCATGGAGAGCCACCTCGACGAGAGCGGCCTGGGCCACGAGGTCCTCGAGATGGCGGACTACCGGCCGGTCGAGGGGATCCAGGTGCCCCACCGGGTCCGCTCGTACAACGACGCGCTGCCCGCCAACCACACCACCTACACCCTGCGCTCGCTCACGCTGCAGCCGCCCGCCGAGCCGGGCCTGTTCGCACGCCCCGATCCGGTCCCCGACGTGACGTGGACCGGCGGCAGCTCCGCGGTCGAGCTGCCGCTGGTGTACCGCACGGGCCACGCCTTCGTGGAGGTGCACGTGATCGGCGCGGCCGCGGCCGTGGACGGCCTGTTCCTGCTGGATACGGGCGCCACCCTGTCCATGATCGACCGCGACGTGCTCGACGATCTGAACCTCACCCCGGCGGGTGACCTGGACGGGCTGGCCATCGGCGGGCCCATGGAGGTGGAGCTGGTCGGCGTGCCCTTCCTGCGGCTGGACGGCGTGCTGCTCGAGGACCAGGTGCTGGGCACGTCGCCGATCGCGGCGGCCATGACCGAGCAGCTCAAGGTGCCGGTGATGGGTGTGCTGGGGTACGACTTCTTCTCCCGCTTCGCCGTGACCCTCGACTTCACGGGCGGCCGCTGCGTGCTGCGTGACCCCGTGGGCTGGGAGCCCCCTGCGGACGGCGCCACGCTGGCCATCGATTTCGTGGACCAGCAACCGGCCGTGAGCGCCACCCTCGACCACGACCTGGCGGGCCTGTGGCGGCTGGATACGGGCGCGGACGCGGTGGCCGTGCACGGCCCGGCCGCGGCTGCGTGGGGGTTGACCGAGCGCCACGCCACGATCGGCGAGCTGGTCACCGCCGGGATCGGCGGGGAGACGGCCGCGGTGCTGCTCCGCGCGGACTCGTTCCGCCTGGGCCCCTACGAGGTGGACGCGCCCCTGGTGATCGTGCCGAAGCACGCCGACAGCGTGCTGGACGTGACCACCCTCGCCGGCAACCTGGGCACGTCCGTGCTGGACCGCTTCGTGGTGACCGTGGACTTCGCGCGCGGGCGGCTGCACCTGGTGCCCGGGCCCGGGTTCTCGCGCCGGGACCGGATCCGCACGGTGGACGCGCTCATCGACTGGGTCGGGACCCGGGTGGAGGTGGTGGCCGTGGAGCCGGGCGGCTCCGCCGAGGCCGCCGGACTGCGCCCCGGCCAGGAGGTGCTGCGCATCGGCGGGCGGGCCGCGACCCGCTGGACCCCCGGGGAGCTCGACCGGCTGTGGGCTGGGGAGAACCACGACGCGGTGACGGTGGTGGTGCGGGGGGAGGATGGGGGGCGGAAGCGGGTGCGGCTATCGATACCGCCGGCGCCGTAGGCTTCAATCCCGGCGACGAATCCCCAGCAAGGTGAGAAGCGCGAGGGCAGGCAGCGCTGCGCTACCCGAGCCGTCGGACCTGCAGGCGCAGTTGGACTCGATGGGCTCGAGGGGCTCGCCCGTGTCGTCGTCGGCGTACCACGAGGTGTCGTCGTCGTCCGCGGTGTCGTCGTCCGCGGTGTCGTCGTCGTCGGCCGTGTCGTCGTCGCCGGTGTCGTCGTCGGCCGTGTCGTCGTCGTCGGCCGTGTCGTCGTCGCCCTCGGAGGCGGTGGTGGCGGAGTCGGCATTGCCGCCCTCGATCACGGCCGAGCGCCAGCTCCACTCCTCGTCCGCGGCAAAGACCGCGTAGTAGTAGGTGCGGCCCTCCTCGAGGTCCTGGTCCACGAACTGCACCGGATCGCCCCACTCCGGCTCGGTGTCCAGATACACGATCACGCCGTCGTACACGTCGACGGGGTAGTCGTCGGGGTTGCGCACCACGGCCACGGCCCACAGGGGCTCCACCCAGGGGTGGCTCCAGGTGAGGGTGGACTGGCGCTCCTCGCCGTCGCTGGCGTCGAAGTCGTCCGACGCGTACCAGGCGGCCAGGTCCGCGGGCGCCACCAGGCACACGTCGTCGATGTTCCAGCCGCCGAACTCCAGGCCCCAGTCCGACTCCAGGGTCCAGGCCACGGACAGGGTGTCGTCCACGCTGATCAGGTCGTGCACGACCTCGTCGTGCATCACCCACTCGGTGTCGATGAAGTGGGTCCCGCCCCCCTCGGTCCACGGCTGCTCCCAGATCACGGTGCCGTTGACCTCCAGCCGGGAGTGGTCGTAGAAGCCGTCCTCCACGGCCAGCCAGCGGCGGAACTGCAGCCGCACCCGCTCGTACCCGGCCACGTCGCGATCGGGCAGCTCGAGGAACTGGGAGGTCAGGTTGGTGTACTCGCCGTGGTCGCCGTTGCCGTGGTTGGTGCCCCAGCAGGCCGTGCCCGAGTGGCAGTGGTCCGGGTCGCTGGACAGCCCCTGCGGCAGGCCCAGCTCCCAGTCGTCGTCGCCGGCCTCGGGCACGTCCGGCGTGCCCAGCAGGTGCACGAAGTCCCCCTCCCCGCTCTCGCCGTCGTCGCAGTAGATGTCGACGAAGTCACCCACCCCGAAGCGGTACAGCCGCTCGTCCTCGCCGGCGTGGCTGGTGAACACCCACTCGCCGTCGCTGTCCGCGGCCGACAGGTAGTAGTACACGGTCGATCCCTGCGGGTGGCGGGGGATCTCCGCGGAGTAGCCGGTGTTGCCGTCCCAGGTCATGGGCACGTCGACCCAGGCGCCCGCGTCGGGGTCGTCCTTGACGTAGTGCAGGGTCACCGAACTGGTGTCGAAGTCCGAGCAGGTGGGATCGACCACCTCGAAGCTGGCCTCCACCGGGTAGGAGGCAACCGAACCCGCCTGGGGCTCGAGCGCGTCGTGGTCGTACAGGAAGTAGCCCATGTCGCCCGGGCCCAGGCCGTGCAGCGCCATGATCGAGGTCAGCGTGCACAGGTGGGGCGTGCCGTTGGTCAGGTCCCCGTCGTCGTCGTCCGCGAAGATCAGCGCGTCGTAGGTGTCGGTCAGGGACGGACCGCTGCGCAGGGTGCCGAAGAACAGCGCGTCGGCCGTGGCCACGCCGTCGTCGTAGCCGTACAGCGCGATCATCTCCTCGCGGATGTCCCACATGGCCGAGCCCCAGATCAGCCCGTCGTGGTGCACCTCGCCGATGATGTTGGTGGGGTAGACCATGTCGGTCTCGATCTCGCGGATCCAGGTGCCGGCGCCGTAGCAGCCCCAGCCCATGATCGGGTCGTCCCAGAGGGTGGCCGACAGGTAGTCGGCGCTGCCCTCGCTGACCGTGCCGTCGAAGCCGCCGGTCTCGATGATCATGTGGTGCACGCCGTGGCCGTACTCGTGGTAGACCACGTCGGACACGCGGCCGAAGTTGACGCAGCCCGAGCCCTCGTCCTCGGTGTAGAAGTTGATCGTGCCGCCGGTGTAGTAGGCGTTGCACGATCCCGCCGAGATGTTGACCGTGGCCGGTACGTTCTCGACCAGCCAGCCAAAGGACGGCTCTCGCACCAGCATGTACTGCCGCGCGATCTCGAAGTGGGCGAACACGTCGCGGGCCGCGATGCTGGCCTCGTCGTCGCCCCAGACCAGGTCGTTGCCCGTGCCCACCACGCCGTCGATGGCGGCCGACGGCACCGCGCCGATGGACTCGTCGAGCAGGGTGACGTAGGGCCCGACCATCTCGCCGGTCAGCTCCTCGTCCGCGCCCACCGGCACCAGGTAGTCACCCAGCCCGTCCGTGGTGACCGTGCCCGTGCTGCCGGTGACCGACAGGTACGCGCCGGGGTAGCTCGCGAGCGGGTCGTCGACGGTGCGCTCCTCGTACTCCACGGACACGTTGCCCTCGATGTCGCGCCGCACGTCGTCGTAGCGGTACAGCCGGTCGCCGTCGTGCGCATCGGTGAAGGTCACGAGCTCGGCGGCCAGGCCAGGCACCCACACGCGCGTCCGCCAGGCCAGCCGGGGCGCCGGCGCACGTGCGGCGCCGGGGAACACGACCAGGGTGCCCGCGTCCCGCACCTCCACCAGCAGCGGCACCAGGTCGGTCAGGGCCGACCGCAGCGCCTGGTCGGCGTCCAGGACCGGCGTCAGGGACAGGGAGCCGATGGGCACCGTGCGCACGCGGACCATGGCCAGCCGGTCCGTGGCGGTGCCCGTGCGCAGGAAGAACTCGAGGGCCGCGCCCTCGACCGGGACGCCGTCCACCTGCTGCTCGAAGGTCAGGTAGCGCCGGTCGCCGGCCTCGCTGTCGCGCGTCAGCACCAGGTCGGCCGCGGCCACGCCGAGCAGCGCCTCGTTGCGCAGTACGAACGCCGCGGCCTCCTCCGGAACCTGGGACGCGGACCACTCGATCCCGGGCGCCCACAGCGTGCGCGGCTGGCCCGTGATCTCGTCCCAGCGCACCGCCCAGCGACCGCCTTCCAGCGAGGCCATCCGCTGGAAAGGACCGGACGCGGACGTCATCCGCGCCTGCAGCTCGGGGTGGAGGTCCAGCAGCCGCGCCGGCGGGCCCACCGGGTCACCGGTTCCGCCGGGCTGGAAGCCGTGCGCCAGCGCGGCACACAGCAGCGTGGGCACACACAGCCCTGCGATCGACAGCCCGCGCCAGCGCGCCGTGCAGTGCATCTCACCTCGACGAAGCATCGAACCTCCCGGGGCGGCCGCCCTCCTCCGCGCACACAGTCTAGCGACTCCGCCCCGCGTCGACGAGCAGCCCCTCCGAACACCCTTTCCCGCCCTGGCTCGCGCGTGGTATTCCAGGAGTGCATACGAGGGAGCCATGCGCTGGATCGTCGCCACCACCCTGACCACCACCGTCCTGCTGTGCGGGTGCGCCGACGTGCTGGGCAACAGCTGCACCGTGCCCGGCGTGATGAACGACGAGGTCGCGACCCTGCAGGACGCGGACGAGTGCGACGGCGGCACCTGCATGTACTACGAGGGCTTCGGCAGCTTCTGCACCGACAGCTGTGCCGGCGACGGCGACTGCCCCAACGGCATGGAATGCGCGGTGGCGGACATGGATCCCACGCCCGCGGGCGTGTCGGAGACGAGCACGTGCATCCCGGACGAGCCGATCGATCCGGGCGACGACGACGACTCCACCCCCATCGGCGTGCCCCCCGAGATCTCGGAGCTGCGGCTGTGGGGCGCCACCGACGTGGACAGCGGGGCGTGCATCATCCACCACGAGTTCGTGTGGCACGACGACGACGGTGACCTCAACGGCGCCATCGCCTACATCGAGTTCGTGCTCGTGGACGACCCCGAGGTGATCGTCTACTTCAGCACCACGGTCGAGCAGGTGGACACCACCGACACCACCCTGCACTTCCTCATCACCCACGACGGCAGCAACCTCGGCTTCGCCACGCGCTACAACGTGCTGGTGGACATCGAGGACCGCGCCGGCAACATGAGCAACCAGCTCGCCGAGGGTGGCTACGAGACACCCGACGCGAATTGCGATTGACCCACGGAGCAACCATGGACCGCTTGAATCCCTTTCTCCTGGCCCTGATCCTGGCCCTGGCCCCCCTGGCCCTGGTGCTGAGCGGCTGTCCCGCCGGTGACGACGACGACAGCGCGGCTGGCGACGACGACGACGAGCCGGATCCCCTCGCCCCGGTGCTGTCCGACCTGGAGCTCGAGCACGGCGGCGGCGCGTCGGCCTGCAAGGTCTACCTGCAGTTCCACGCCGAGGACGAGGACGGCGACATGGGCGCGGACGACGGCAGCGGCGAGGGCGTGCCCGTGGAGATCGTGACGCTGTTCGGCGACCGCGAGACCCACTGGATGTACACGCTCAACGCCGGCGAGGTGTTCACCTCGGACTTCTCGCTGGACTACCCGGTGGGCGGCGTGCTCGGCCAGGATGATCCCTACGTGGATGCGGACACGGAGTACGACGTGGAGGTCTGGATGTTCGACATCGCGGGCCGCGAGTCGAACCACCTGCTCGAAGAGGGGTACGAGACGCCGGGCACGGACTGCATCTGATCCGGACGGGCGGTCAGCCCTCTTCGGAATCGACCTGCTCCGGCACCTCCACGACCACCCGGAACCCCTGGAACGTGGCCACGTTGTGCGGCGCCGCACCCACGCGCGAGGCCGTGCGGCAGTGGCGCGCCCCGTAGGCCCAGGACCCTCCCCGCAGCACCCGCAGCATCGGCATCTCCTCGTGCCAGTTCTCGCACCACTCGGACACGCCGCCGGCCATGTCCCGCACGCCGTACGGTGACTCGTCGACCGGGTAGCTGCCCACGGGCTCGGGCTGGGGCTCGCCCGCGCGGCTGTCCTGCATCTTGCAGTAGCTCGGTTCGAAGTGGTTGCCCCACGGGTACACCCGGCCGTCCACGCCGCGGGCCGCCTTCTCCCACTGGCGCTCGGTGGGCAGGTGGCAGGTTCGCCCCGTGACCCGGCTCAGCCACGCACAGTACGCGGCCGCGTCCTCCCAGGAGATCCCGGTCACCGGCATCTCCGGGTGCCAGGGCACCTCGACCACCTCCTGGGGCAGCTCGAACCGCCCGTCCTCCCCCAGCGGCCAGCACAGTGAATCCACGGTCACGCCGCCGCGGCGGGCCCGGGGCACGTGCAGCTCGGCCAGCTCCGGGTTCTCCCGGCCCAGGTCGTTGATGAACTCCAGGTACTCCCGGTTGGTCACCGGGAAGCGGGAGATGAAGTAGTCGTCGACCACCACCTCGAACGCCTCGGCCGCGAAGATGGCCTCGGGGTCGCCACCGGAGATGTAGCGCCCGGCCGGCATGTGCACCCACTTGTCCCCGATCTGGTCGTCGGTGAACAGGTGCACGGTCAGCTCCTTGCGCTGGCGGCGGCCGATGTGCAGCGGGAAGCGGGTGTCCCGGTAGCCGGGGCGGTGGAAGATCAGCAGGTACGAGCCCATCGCGATGGGCTCGTTGCGCAGCGGCGTGTACCCCAGGAACAGCTCGTGGGCCGGCTCCTGCAGGCGGTCCTTCTCCTCGTAGCGGTACAGGTAGATCTCGGCCTCGCCCGGCACGGTCTCGATGGTCAGGCGGCCATCACCGACCAGCAGCTTGCTGTAGCGGCCGTCGTCGTAGGCCTCGAGCCGGCGCCGGTAGTGATCGGCCTCGTTCTGGTCACTGCGCTGCTCCGCTTCCTGGAACCGCGTCCAGTACAGGTCGGCCAGCCCCTGACGCGCACCGAGGTTGTCGGGATCGTGACTCAGCGCGTGTTCGAAGGAGGTCATGGCCTCGTTGAACGTCTCGGCCACCTGGGCCTCGGTCTTCCAGGCGTGGTCCTCCAGGGTCCACACCCGGCGCCGCTCGTCCCGCGAGGCCCACCCCTTGAGCCGGCGGCGGGCCTGGGCCGCCTCGAGGCGCTGGGCCAGCAGCACGTCCCGCAGCGCTGCGTAGCGGGCGAACGCCTCGCGCCCGGCCTCCACGCGCACCTCGGCCGCCTCCTTGCGCCGCGCGCCCTCCACGAAGTCCTCGATGGCGCGGTACAGGTCCAGCACCGTGTCGAAGCGGTCGTCGGGGTTCATGGCCAGCGACCGCATGCAGATCGCCTCGAGCTCGGCCGGGATGTTCATGTTGGGGGCGCGCTTGTGCGGCGGCACCACACCGTTGTGCTTCATGCGCCACTGCACCTCGGCGGGCGTCTTGCCGGGGAACGCGTGGCGGAAGGTGATCAGCTCGTAGAGGATCGCGCCGAGCGAGAACTGGTCGCTCTTGGGATCCAGCCGCTCGTCGCGGCACTCCAGCTGCTCGGGCGACATGTATCCGGGCGTGCCGATCATGGCGCCGTCCCGGGTGCGCAGCACCGTGCCCTCCTCCTCGCGGGGGAGCGCGTGCTCCATGTCCTGCGCCTGCGCGCCGCCACGCTTGATCACCTTGGCCAGACCCCAGTCCATGACCAGGACCTCGTTGAACGGCCCGAGCATGACGTTGGCCGGCTTGAGATCCCGGTGCAGCACGCCCCGGTCGTGGGAGTAGGCCATGGCCATGCACACCTGCAGGAAGGTGTTGAGCAGCTTGCGTTGGGTGTACTCCGCGGCGATCTCCTCGTCGCCCTTGCGCAGCCGGCGCACCACCTCCTGCAGGGTGATGCCGCGGATGGCCTTCATGGTGAAGTAGAGGCCCCGGTCGGGCTGCACGCCAATCTCGTACACCGGCATGATGTTGGGGTGGTCCAGCTGGGCGGTCAGCTGCGCCTCGGTGATGAAACGGCCCACCCGACGCGGGCTCATCTTCTTGGAGCGCAGGAAGGTCTTCAGCGCCACGTTGCGCCGCAGGTCCGGGTCACGGGCCAGCAGCACCTGGCCCATGCCGCCGCGGCCCAGCTCGCCACCCACGATGTAGCGGCCGTACTCCGGGTCGCCGTCCCGCGCCTCCAGCGGCGGGCTGAGATCGGTCTCCAGCGCCAGCCCCAGGCGCTCCAGCAGCTTGGCCGGAGCCGCCGGCCGGTCGTCGTCGGGCTCCAGGCTGCGGATCTGTTCCTTGATGAATGCCGGGTCCATGCCGCGCCTGCGTCGCCCGGGCTTTCTCTGCGCCATCACACCCCCAGCGATCCGTCATCGCGGGCCGTCCGCGTGCCGGATCTGACCATTCTACCGGTTTGCACGCGTGGAAATCGCCCTTGATCCCGACCGGCCGCGCCCCTATCTTCCGACACGTCCCCATCGAGAGGCACCGATGACGTCCCCCGACGATTTCCTCCCCACCCGGCCAGGGAGGAAGCACGCCAGGCAACGCCGCCCCCGCATCCTGCTGTGCACGCCAGAGATCACCGAGCTGCCCCGCGGCATGGGCAACGCGGCCAACATCGTATGCGCCAAGGGCGGGGGACTGGGGGACATCTCCGCCGGGCTGGTCCGCCACCTGCACGCCAACCGCCGCTTCGAGCTGCACGTGGCCATGCCCCGCTTCGACGCCCACATCATCGACACCTGGCAGGTGCGCGTGAGCGAGGTGGACAAGCTGGTGCCCGTGATGCACGGCAAGGGCATCCACCTGGTGTCCGACAGCGCCTTCGCCCACTCGTCCGACCCGTACGCGGAGAGCGAGGGCCACCCCCGCGTACAGCGCGCGCTGGCCCTGCAGCGCCAGGTGATCAACCAGCTGCTCGACGAACTGCAGCCCGACGTCGTGCACTGCAACGACTGGATGACCGGGCTGATCCCGGCCGCGGCGCGAGAGCGGGGGATCCGGTCGCTGTTCACCCTGCACAACGTGTTCACCGAGTACGAGACCCCCTTCGAGATCGACCGCTCGGGCGTCGACGTACGCCGCTTCGCCGAGCTGCTGTACATGGAGCGCTTCCCGGACGAGCGCGTCGACAACTGGAAGCGCAACCGTGTCGACATGCTGGCCAGCGGCATCTTCGCCGCGGACCGGGTCAACACGGTCAGCCCGACGTTCCTCCGGGAGCTGATCGCGGGCGATTTCGAGGATATCGTGCCGCCCAGCGTGCGACGGGCGCTGCGCCTCAAGCACGCCGAGGGCCACGCGCTGGGGATCCTCAACGCGCCGCGGGACTCGGTCACGCCGCAGGTCAGCACCTTCGTGGAGCGGTTCACGCGCAACGACTTCCACAAGCGCAAGCCGATCAACCGGGCCGCGTTCCAGCGCATCACCGGGCTCCGCCCGGACGCGTCGAGCCCGCTGCTGCTGTGGCCCCACCGGCTGTTCGCGCAGAAGGCGCCCGAGCTGGTGCTCGCCATCGCACCGCAGCTGATCCTGAAGATGGGCGCGCAGCTCGCGCTGGTGGCCAACGGCAGCCGCGAGCTGGTGCGGGCGTTCGCCGACCTGGAGCGGCGCTACCCGGGCCGCGTGGTGATGCGGCCGTTCCGCGAGGAGATCAGCGAGCTGGGCAAGGCGGCCAGCGACTTCATCCTGATGCCGTCCCACTACGAGCCGTGCGGCCTGCCCCAGATGGAGGGCATGCGCTTCGGATCGCTGCCGATCGTGCGCGCGACCGGCGGGCTGCGGGACACGGTGGACGAGCTGGACCTGGACGCGGACACGGGCAACGGCTTCGTGTTCGAGCCGCCCACGGCCGAGGCGCTGCTGGCGGCGGTCGAGCGGGCCGTGGCCTTCCACCGCCAGCCGCCCAAGCTGCAGCGACGGGTGATCCGGCGGGTGATGGGCGAGGGTCGCGAGCGGTTCTCGCTGGCGCGCACGGCCGAGCAGTACATCGAGGTGTACGAGGAGCTGCTGGGCAGCGAGGCATCCTGAGAGGGAGGCTCAGACCCGGCGCGTGGGCGGGCGGGTCTTGGTCATCTCCCCGGCGATCGTGACCTGGTTGCGCAGCTGGTCGAGCAGGGCGTCGAGGCCGCCGGGGGAGTGGGGGATCAGGATGGTGTTGGTGTGGCTGGCCGCGCCCACCTCCTTGAGGGTGTCGAAGTACTGGGTCAGCAGGATCAGGTGCAGGATGTCCTCGGTGGTGGCTCCGGCCACGCCGGTCTGGAACTCCTCCACGGACTCGCGCAGGCCGTCCACGATGGCCTTGCGCTGCCCGGCGATGCCCTTGCCGTGCAGCACGTTGGACTCGGCGTCGGCCTCGGCCTTCTTCACGATCAGGATCTTCTCGGCGTTGGCCTTCTCCTCGGCCGCCTTGCGCATGCGCAGGGCCGCGTTGATCTCGTTCATCGCCTCCTTGACCTTGGCGTCGGGATCGATGTCGTTGACCAGCGCGCCGATGATGCCGAAGCCGTACTTCTCCATGACCTCCTGCAGGTTCTCCTTCACCGCCCCGGCGATCTTGTCCTTGTTGCGGAACACGTCGTCGAGGTTCATGTTCGGCACGGTCGAGCGCACCTCGTCGAACACGTACGACTCGATCTGCTGCATGGGGTTGCTCAGCTCGTAGAACGCCTCCTTGGCCCGCTCCGGGATCACGTTGTACTGCACCGCGATCAGCAGCTTGACGAACACGTCGTCGAGGGTCTTGGTCTCCACGGACACCTGCAGCTCCTTGACCTTGAGCGACAGCCGGCCGGCCACGGACTCCCACGGCAGGATCAGCTTGGGTCCTGCGCCCATGGTGCGGTTGTACTTGCCCATCGCCTCGACGATGGCGATCTGCTTGGTGCGGACGACGGTGATGTACGGGATCAACATGGAGCTCTCCCTTTCGCTGGTTGGGGCTCGGTGATGTTCTTTTCTTCGCGGACCTACGCCGCGCGTCGGTCGATGTTCCCCTCGGCCCGCGGTCAATCGCAGGCTGGCAGCGTCGCGCCCTCGCACGACGGCAGCGTCGTCCCCTGGAGCGACGCGCCGATCCACTCTACGGCGAACGGTATCGCGTCCGCCACCACGGGGGCGTGGGTCACGCCCTCGTAGGCGCACACCTGCGGCTGCAGGCCCTGGGCGACCAGGGCGTCCACGCCACACGCGGTGGCCGTCGCGGGCACGGTCTCGTCGTCCAGGCCCTGGGCCACCAGCACCGGACCACCCCCGGGATCGGCGGTCAGGACCGATGCTTGCAGCCGCTGCACGAAGCCCTCGCCCGGCGGCGCACACCCGGGCTGGCCGTCGAGGCAGTCTAGCGTGGTCTGGAGGAACCCCGCCTCCAGCGCGTCGGCATAGGTCAGCGCCTCGCCAGGCACGCTGGACAGCAGCTCGTCATGACACTCGGTGCCGATGTGCGTGACGATCGCCTCGGCCACGAACGGATCGAAGTAGGCGCTCTCGCCGTACGGACCGAAGTGGTTGCCGCCGTCGGCGTACAGCTGCAGCGCCAGCCGAACCGCGGACACCTCGAACCAGTAGGTGGCGTCCGCGGTCTGCAGGGTCTCGCGCAGGTCCGAGGTGTCGACGATCCAGTCCGGCGCGATGGCGACCGCGGCCAGCAGCTCGCCGTCGTAGTAGTCCGGGGCGCGGGCGTGGGCCGCGAGCGCGGCCGCGCCCCCCTGGTCGAAGCCCACCACCACCACGTCGTCCGTGACCGAACCCGCGATCACGGCCTGGCGCACAGCCCGGGCCGCGTCCAGGGCCGAGTGGGCCTCGTCCTCGGCATGGCGATACCCCTGCAGGCCTTCCGTGCCCAGGCCAGCGAGATCCGGCGCGATCACCGCGTGGCCCCGGCCGACCCAGGCCAGGGCCAGGCCGTCGGTCCCGTTGTCCTGCCGCGACGGCGCGCACCCGTCGACCAGGCCGGCCGCGCCGTGCAGGACCACGACCACCGGCCGCGGGCCGCCCTGCACGAGGGTGTCGGGCAGGTACATGCGGGCGGTGGCCTTGCCCTCCTCGCCCTCCCAGCGCGTGGTGCGGTAGGCGATGCGGTACGTGCGCACGCCGGACCAGGGATCGATGTCGGTGACGCCCGCGGCCTCCATGCGCCCGTCCGTGGCGAGCACGTCCAGCGCCTCGCCCTCGGCGCAGCGCACGGGCGTACCCAGCACTTGCTCGTCCCACGCGGGCAGCCCTGCGGGCCAGAGGTACACGGCCTCGAACGAGTCCGTGCAGCCGATGATCGGGACGGGCAGTGGGGGGTCGATGGCCGCGCTGTCATCGTCGTCCGCGCTGTCGTCGTCGTCCGGGGCCGTGGTGTCGTCATCGCCGGTGTCGTCGTCGGCCGTGGTGTCGTCGTCGTCCGCCGGGGCCGTGGTGTCGTCGTCGTCCACCTCGCGGTCGCAGCCGGCCGCCAGCGCGACGGCCAGGATGGACGCGAGCAGCGCACCCCTCACAGCGGCGACACCCCGAGCCGGCGCAGGATGCGCGCCAGGCGCACCAGCGGCAGGCCCACGATGCTGGACTCGTCCTCGCCGTCGAGCCGCTCCACGAGCCACACACCCAGGGATTCGAGCTTGTACGAGCCCGCGCAGTCCAGGGGCTGATCGAGCTGCACGTAGCGCGCAATCTCTGCGGCCGTGAGGTCGCGGAAGGTGATGCGGAAGTCCTCGTGGTCCACGTGCTCGCCGCCGTCGCGGCCGTCGATCACGGCCACGCCGGTGACCAGTCGGTGGGTCTGGCCGGCCAGGGTGGCCAGCTGCTGTCGGGCGCGTTCGGCCGTGCCCGGCTTGCTCAAGGTGCGGCCATCGAGGTGGATCACCTGGTCCGAGCCGATCACCAGCGCTTCGGGGTCGCGCGTTGCCACGGCCCGGGCCTTGCGCAGGGACAGCTCCCGCACCACGGCCACCGGATCGGAGTCGTCCTGTATGTCCTCGTCGCAGCCGGGGGCCTGCACGTCGAAGGGAAGGCCGAACCGCTGCATGAGCGCGCGCCGGTACCGCGAGGTCGACGCGAGCACGATCCTCACAGCGGTCTCCAGTTCTGCGCAGGGATCCCCGGCGAGACCGGGGGCATCTCGGCTGCGAGCACGTACACGGCGCGGCGGTTGCGCTCCTCGTCGAACTCGTCGGGCGTGGGCACGGCCAGCACCGACTCACCGAACCCCTGGTAGAACACGTCGCCGGCGAAGCCACGACGCTGCAGCCAGCGGGCGATGGAACGGGCGCGGTTCTCCGACAGCGTCTGGTTGCCCGCCGGGCCACCCTGGGTGTCGGTGTACCCGACCACGTACAGGTCGATGTCGACGAGGTGGCCATACGTCTGGACCGCCTCGTCGATCAGGGCATAGGTCGACTCGAGCTTGGGGGCCTGGTCACCGCGGACGGCGGACTGGCCGGTGTCGAACACCACCTCCTCGTGGGGGATCTCGACCCACCAGGGGCTGAGCTCCACGCCGGCCCAGAAGCCGTGCTCGTCGTACCCCTTGATGTCGATCCGGATCACGGTCTGCTCGCCCTGGCTCCAGGTGACCTGCAGCGGCGTGCCCGGCGGCTCGCCGTTGAACGGCGCGTGCCCCTCGTCGATCACCTCGCCGGTGTCGGCGATCACGCTGATCCAGGCCTGGCCCGCCGGCCGGGACATCAGCACCTCGAGGGATCGCCCATCGAGGTCCACCCGGTCCCTCGGTACCTGCACCTCGAGCGGTTCGAGCACGACGATGGTGAACGCGGGCTCCATCACGCCCTGCTCGCCGTCGCGGTAGACCACGGTCAGGGTGCCACTGTAGCGAGCCGTGCCCACGGGCTGGTCCCACTCCCACACGATCTCCTGGCCGGCCGAGAACGGGCCGCCGGTGCGCCGGATGCGTGTGCCGTCGCCGCGCTCCAGCGACAGGGCCAGCTCGCGCACCGGCGCGTCGGGCACGATGATCATCGCGGGCCGATCTCGCCCCTCCATCAGGGTGGTGCTGCGAACGCGCACGTCGAACGCCGCCGCGGTCGTGGTCCACGCCAGCAGCGCGCAGGTCAGCGCCCAGGGGATCGTCCTCGTCATGCTCGTCACCAGCCCAGCTCCCCCATGGACACCACGATGCCGGTGTCGTCCACGCTGCACACCTCGTCGGCCTCGCTGTACCGCAGCACCAGCACCGGCACCCGCCGGAGGATCTCCAGGTGCATGTGCAGCGACGAGTCCGCCGGCATCTCCACGGGCCGCGGCACGGCGCAGCGCTCCAGCCACTCGTCGCTGAGGTTGCCCCAGCGGAACTTGCGCAGCACGCCGAAGCCCTTCTCCCAGGCGTTGCGCTGGGACACGGCCACCGATCCCTCGCGGAGGGTGAGCGTGATGGTCGGCATGGCGTCGCCGCGGGCCTCGTAGGTGCCGTCGACGATGCCGCGAGTGGTGATGAAGGTCATCTCGACGCCGACCGAATAGTCGGTGCCGTCGTGTTCGATCCAGGCCCCCATGGCCACCGGCCGGGCGTCGGTCCACACCTTGCGCGCGCGGCTGCGCAGGGTCTCGGCGGCGCCCGGGATGCGGGACATCACGTCGTCCTCGGCCCACGCCGGGTCGGCGGCCGCGGGCAGCGCCGGCGCGGCCAGCAGCCACAGCAGGGTCAGGATCGGCAGGCGTCGGCTCACAGGGGGTGCCAGTTGGACCTCGGGAAGTTGGCGTTCGGCTGCGGAGGCCAGGCCGCCAGCAGGTAGATGGCCCGGCGGTTGGCGATCTCGTCGACCCCGTCGTCGGTCTCGACCGCGAGGGCGTCCTCGCCGAAGCCCTGGTAGAAGATCGGCCGGTCGAAGCCGCGCGCCCGCAGTGCCTGGGCGATGGCCCGCGCGCGACGGTCGGACAGGCCCTGGTTGTAGCCGCGGTCGGACACGGTGTCGGTGTAGCCGGCGATGTACAGCTTGACCTCGACCATGTGCCCGTACTTCTCGACCACGTCGATGATCTCGGCGTAGGCCTTGTCGACCTTGGGCTCCTCGGACTCCTCGATGGTGTGGCTGCCCGAGGCGAAGTGCACCTCGTCGTGGGGCACCTGCAGGCTCCAAGGCGTGATCTCCTCCTGCACGTAGAAGCCCCAGCGGTCGTAGCCCTTGACGATCAGCTTCACGACCTCGCGGTTGACGCCGTACCACTCCAGGTTGATCGGGGTCCCCGGCGACTCCCCCTGCAGGGTGTAGCTCTCGGAGGTGAGCAGGCCCTCGATGCCGTACAGCTCGACCTCGGCCGAGCCCGCCGGGCGGGTGAGGATCATCACCAGCGAGTCGTTGTCGAGGTCGATCTGGTCGCGGGGTACCTGCATGTCGAGGTTGCCGCCCACGAACACGTCGAACGAGATCGGGATCTCGTAGGAGTCCCCGGCGGGATACGTCCCCGTGATGATGCCCTCGTAGGAGAACTCGCCGTCCTCCTGCGAGAAGCTGAACAGGTACGACTGGTCCTCGGCGAACGCGCGCGGCCCCAGGCGGATGGCCTTGCCGTCCGAGCGCGTGAGGTTGATCTCGATGGACTTGAACTCCTCGTACGCCTCCACCTGCACGCCGGGCCGGTCACGGCCCTTGAGACACAGCTGGTTGACGATCTGGTAGTTGAACATCGAGCCCGCGGACGCCGGCAGGGCGGCGCCGATGGCCAGGACGAGGGTGAGGATCCAGCGTGGCTTCATGACGGTCTCCAACCTGTTTTGACGCACAGGATCATAGATCGTTCGGTTCATCCGGGAAGCACCGAACCACGCGGAACCCGGACGCGAGGTCCGCGCTCCACGGCGTGTCACCGGCCCGGTGGGCCACCCGGCAGTAGCGTCGCTGCAGGTTCCACGCGCCCCCACGGCGCACCCGCTGCTGGCCGTCGGCGTCGATCCACTCGCAGCACCACTCCTGCACGCCGCCGGACACGTCGCACACGCCGTAGGGCGAGCGGTCGCTGGGGAGGGCGCCCACCGAGCGGTTCAGCGACGGGCCCGGCTGGCTCTCGCGCATGCTGCACATGGACGGGTCGAACCAGCGGCCCCAGGGATAGAACCGCGCGTCCACGCCCCGGGCGGCCTTCTCCCACTGCGCCTCGGTCGGCAGCTCCACGGCCACCCCCTCGACCTCGCTGCGCCACGCACACCAGGCGACCGCGTCCTCCCAGCTCACTCCGTACACCGGGTGGTCGCTGCGCCAGACCTGGCCGTTGCGGTCCACCAATGGGAGCCTCCAGCGCTCCCCCACGCAAGGCCACAGCGTGCCGGCCACGCCGCTCTGGCGCGGCGCCCTGGCCGCGGCCTCGTCCGGATCCCGCTCCTGCAACACCCGCAGGAACGCCAGGTACTGCCCGGCGGTCACCGGGAAGCGGCCGATCAGGAAGTCGCGCTCGCGCCGCTGCTCCGACAGGCTCGCACCCGGCGATCCCGGGTCGCCGCCGGCGAGGAACGGCCCCGCAGGCACGTGGACCCAGGTGTCGGCGACCGCCCCGACGGGCAGCATGCGGACCGGCCGCTGGGGGTGGTGGTGCTCCCGCCGCCGGATGCGGACCGGGTAGCGTGTGGTCCGGTGGTCGTCCGCCCGCAGCAGTAGCAGGTACGACCCCACCGGCATCGTCACCACCCGCAAGGGCGTGCGTCCGAAGTGATCGAACGGCACCGCCACGCTCAGCAGGTCGTGGCGCTCGTAGCGCAGACAGACCACCTCGGCGTGGGGCGGCGCCGAGTCCAGGGTGAGCGCGCCGTCGCCCTTCAGGCGCACGGCGTAGCGGCCGTCGTCGAACGCCAGCAGCCACCGCTCCAGCGCGGCCATCTCGCGGGCGTCGTTGCGCCGCTCCGCCTCCTCGAAGCGCAGCCAGTACGCGTCGGCCATGGCTGCGCGCGCGTCCGGGTCGTCCCGGTCGAGGCTGAGCGCGGACTCCAGGGAGGCCACCGCCTCGGTGTACGCGTCGGCCGTGGCCTCGCGCAGCTGCTCCACTCGACGCAGGCCGCGAAGGAAGGCGCCCTTCTCCTCCATGGGTCGCCAGCCTGCGATGCGGCTGCGGATCTCGTCGGTGAGGGACTCGGCGCGCTGCACTCGCTCCCGCAGCTTGAGGTGCCGCTGCAGCGAGGCGCGGCCCACCTTGACCCGGCGGCTCACCTGGTCTCGCCGATGGGAGCCCTGCAGCCACGCGTCCACCGCCTCGGCAACGGCCCGGGCCGACTGTGGCCGCAGAGCCGGATCGTGGGCCAGGCACTGCAGGCACAGGTCGTCCAGCTCCTCGGGGACCGCGTCCAGCACCGTCCTCACCGACGGGGGCACCGGGTCACGGCTGACCGCGGCGTCCAGTCGCGCCCGCACCCCCTGCACGTCGAACACGTGCTCGAGGGACAGCAGCTCGTACAGCACGCACCCCAGCGAGTAGATGTCCGCCAGCGGGTCCTCGCGCGTGAGGCCTGCGATGCACTCCGGTGCCAGGTAGCCCGGGGTTCCGCACAGCTTGTCCGCGCTGCGGGGCGCCCCGCCCGCCGCGCCGCCGGCGATGATCGCGGCGAAGCCCCAGTCCATCAGCAGCACCTCGCCGTAGGCGCCGACCATCACGTTGTCCGGCTTGATGTCCCTGTGCACCACCCGACGGTCGTGCGCATAGGCCACGGTGAGGCACACGTTCTCGAACACCCGCAGCAGCCGGGTCAGGGGAAACCGGTCGACGAACTCCTGCTCCTGTCGACGCTTGCCCTGGATGACGCGTGCCAGGGAGGTGCCGTCCACCCGCTTCATCGTGTAGTACAGCTGGCCGCTGGACGTGGCGCCGAACTCGTACACCGGCACCACCGAGGGGTGGTCGAGCTGGGCGGTGATGCGCGCCTCGTGCACGAACCGCTGCACGCGCGCCGCGGTCACCGACTCGGGGGCGAGCAGGGTCTTGATCGCCACCTCGCGCCCCAGCTCACGGTCCAGCGCGGCGCTCACGCGGCCAACGCCCCCTCGCCCCAGCTCCCCCCGGACCCGGTAGCGACGGCCGATCTGCTCGGGGTCCACCGGACGCAGCAGCTCCCGGGTGGGCGCCGGGCCGATCTCCACGTCGAGCCGCACGCCGAGGGCCTGCTGCAGCCCCTCGTCCAGTGCCGCGCCGTCTCGATCCCGGCCTGCGATCAGGTCCCGCAACAGGGAGCCGAGGTCGAGACGTCGGTCGCGGTCACTCATCGCGCTCCGCGGGCAGGGTCCGGGCGAGGAAATCGGCGAGGTCACGCACCTCCACGCCGGCGGGCGCGGCGTGTGCGAGGTGGGCCGTGCACCGGCTGCAGGCGGTCACGACCGTGCCGGCCTCCCCCACCGCGGGATCACGCAGACGCCACGCGGCCGTGGCCCTGGCCTCGGCCGGGAAGAAGGAGGCGTGCGCGTCGCCCGCTCCACAGCAAGCGGTCTCGTTGCCCCGATCCACGAACTCCAGCACCGGCTGACCGGTGGCCGAGGCGAGCAGGGCGCGAGGCACGCCGCCGAGGTCGTCCGGCCGCGCGTGGCGGCAGGGATCGTGGTAGGCCACTGCGGCGCCGTCGGCGCGGCCCTCCCAGCTCACCCCGAACAGGTCGATCACGTGCTCGGCTCGCTCGGGCAGCCACTCGAGGCAGCAGGCGCAGCCGGTCACGACGCGGGCCGCCCCGCGCAGGACATCGCTCATCACCGCCCGGTGGCCCAGGGCGCGGGACCGGTCACCGGCCGCACCAAGCGGATCGCCGCAGCAGGCCGGCGCGGTGGTGGGCGGCAGCAGCACCGGCTCACCCAGCACCCGCTCGAGCAGCACGCGGGTGGCCTCGACAGCCTCGGGGTCGGCCCCGACCAGGGCACACCCGGGCCAGTAGACCACCCCCGTCCCCTCGAACCGGGGGCCATCGAGGTCACGGTGGTCGCCGGACACCTCGTCGGGGACGCCACCGCCAGCCACGCGTTCGCTCACCTCCGCGATGAACGAGGGTGCGTTCCCCGCCTGCCAGGCGAGCTCCTTCTCCGGACCGAGGAATGCCGGCACGTCCATGTCGAAGTCGCAGGGCACCTGGCAGCCGAGGCAGCCCGTGCAGCGGTACAGGGGGTGGGTCCTCTCGGGGGTGTAGGGCACCGCGCCTTCGCGGCGCAGCAGGATCACCGCGCCCATGGCGGTGGGTGTGGCGCTCTCGTCGCCGCTCGCCGTGGCCACCGGACAGGCGAACCGACACAGCTTGGGGCACAGGGCACAGGTGCGGGCCGGATCCAGATCCACCTCAGCCTCCCTTCCGCGCGGCGGCGCGCCGGGGTGGAGGGTTGAGCACGCGCTGCGGCCCCAGGCCGTCCGCCACCGCCTCGAGCAGCTCCTGCGAGGCGTCCTTCGATTGCCCCGGTGGCACAGGGTCACCATCCCGATCGAGGTAGGCCACCACGCGCCCTCCCACGGCTCCCACGGCGCGGGCGAGGTGGTAGCGGGCGCGCCCGTCGCGGTAGCGGTCCCCGATGGCGACCAGTCGCAGCTTCAGCAGCCCGCCCTCGGGCCGCAGCCCCTCGGCGCTGACGACCGCGCGCACGGTGCGCTCCTTGTCCTCGAGGCGCCGCCACAGCTCCGGCAGCGCCGGCCACGGCGCGGCGATCCAGGCCGTCCCGACCTGGTCGCCGAGGCGCTCGTCCTCGGCGACGGAGGCGGCCTCCGGGCCTCGCTCACACCAGCCGAGGAAGGACCGCTCGTACCAGGGTCGGGCGGCGGCCGCGTCCAGCACCTCGCCCCCGGCCCGGTCGACCGCGGCGCCGAGCTGACGTCTCAGCATCGCCGCACGCTCGCCCTCGGCCCGGTGACACAGCAGCAGGGTGGTGCGACCGTCGGTCCAGCGGTCGGGCCGGCCCACGCGCTCCGGCTCCGCCCCCCGGGCCACGAAGCTGCTCCAGGGGCGCCAGCCCACGCGGCAGTGGTCAGCCGCCAGGGTCAACGCCGCGGCCTGGTCCGGGAGGCGAGCCGCGAACAGCATCGGCACGGAACGACGGAACACCCGCCACACGACCTCGGTGATCACACCCACGCGGTCCCCGCCGCCGAGCAGGAAGGCGCGGTAGTCGGGGCCGGCCGCGCTCCGCGGCGCCACCCCCGCCCTCAGGGGCTGTCCGTCGCCGAGCACGGCCTCCAGGGACATCAGCGGCGACTCCCACCAGGTCAGCGCGGTCAGCTCGCCCGCCAGGCCAGGTCCGGCGAGCCACGTGCCGATGGGCTCGCGATAGAACGGCGTGGGATGGGGACGCAGCCAGAACCCCTCGCGGTGAAGTCGCCAGGCCAGGTCCGCGCCGGTCAGGCCGCCGGCCACGGTGGCGGTGCACGACGTGGTGTCCAGCGACAGCGCGCCCTGCAGCCGATCCAGGCGCAGCAGCACCGAGTCCCGCCCGGGCCGCGTCGTTCGAGGACCGGCCGGGGTGCGCACATCGAACCCCTCGGCAACGGCCAGCTTGATCAGCTCCCCCACCAGCGCGGCCCGATCGGGCAGGACGACCGGGCCGCCCCCCCCCGACGTGATCACGCCTTCACCGCCCAGCAGGTCGACCAGGCACTCTCGCATCCGACCTCCCGCGCCGCTCATCGCGCCCCTCCCACCGGGGGGTACAGCTTGTCGGGGTTGCACACACCGTGAGGATCCAGGCACTGCTTGATCTGGTCGTACAACAGCCGGCCGCGGCCGTGCTCCCGCGCCGTGTACCGACGCTTGAGCATGCCCGTGCCGTGGTGGTGGGTGACGGTGCCGCCGACCTCGAGCGCGGTACGCATCGCCTCCTCCCACACCCGCTCGTAGCGGGCCTCGGCCTCGGCCAGGCTGGTGGCCGTGCCGCTGATCGAGAAGTAGATCGAGCACCCCTCGGGGTAGGCGTGGGAGAAGTGGGCCAGCACCACCGCGTGAGGGGCGATCGCCCGGCGTACCTCGTGGTACAGCGCGGGCAGGCGGTCCCACGTGGAGGCCACCTCGATGGTGTCGGCGAAGGCGTCCTGCTGCAGCACCTTGGGCAGCTTGAACGAGATGTGGTAGCGGGAGGCGAACCAGCGTTCGCCCGGCTCCGGTCCCAGGTCCTCCCCCCGCGCGTCCGCGACCGCGGCCATCGCCTCGGCCTCGGCCTCGGCCACGGCCTCGGACTCGCCCTCGAAGCCCAGCACCGCCAGGCAGGAGCTGGCGAAACCGGCGGCCATGTTGATCGCGGGCGCGGCCTTGAGCACCTGGCCCAGGGGCAGCTCTTCGGGGCTCATCGCGTGCTTCAGACGCGACGACAGGCGTTTGAGCGGTCCGGGGGCCTCGTCGGCGTCGCTGTCCGCGCCGTGGGTCAGGGACATGGCGAACAGGGTGTCGAGGGGGTCGTACAGTCGCAGCACCGACGGCCGCAGGTCCATCTGCAGGATGCGGCGGAACGCGGCCAGGCCGTCCTCCACGCTGCCGAAGCGCAGGCCACGGAAGCGGCGCGCCTCGGGCAGGGGGAACACGCGGATGCGCGCGCGCGTGATCACGCCCAGGGTGCCCTCGCTGCCGAGGATCACCTGGCCCAGGTCCATGCCGCCGGTGTCGGGCGCGTACACGCCGGTCTCGACCACGCCTCGGCCGGGTGTGACCACGCGCATGCCGAGCACCATGTCCTCGATCTTGCCGTAGCGGGTGCTGAACTGACCGGCCGAACGGGCGGCCAGGAACCCGCCCACCGAGGAGCATAGGATGCTGGACGGGAAGTGGCCGCTGGTGAAGCCCTGCGCGACGAGCTGACGCTCCAGGGTCTCGCCGATGATGCCCGGCTCGACCTCCATGGCTCCACTCGCGCCGTCCACCTCGATCAGCCGGTTGATGCGCTTGAGGTCGAGCACCAGGCCGCCGCGGGTGGGCATGGCGCCGCCACACACGCCGGCGCCGCCGCCGTACGGGACCAGCGGGACGCGCTCGCTGTGGGCGAGCTGCACCAGGTCGATCACCTGCTGCTCGGTCTCGGGCCAGGCCACGAGGTCGGCGCGGCGCTCCAGCACCCCCTCCCGCAGCCGAAGCGTGAGCAGCGGCCACAGGTCACGGGAGTACTGCAACAGGGTGGTCAGGTCGTCCTTGCAGCCGTCCGGTCCGACGATCTCGACGACGCGCGACCGGAATCGCCCCGTAGGGCTCGCGAGGTGGGGCATCCGTCTCTCCGCAGCGGTCCGCGAGTATACCACCCGGCGGCGGGCTGTCCTGCAGCCCCTTGCCCCCGGCATCCATGCGGACTAGGCTGCGACTTCCCTGGACCGACATGAGCGACGAGCACCTCGATCCCGCGACCCTGCAGGCCTATCGCATGGGCCAGGTGTCCGCGTCCGAGGTCCAGCGGATCGAGGCCCACCTCGCGTCCTGCGGCGCCTGTCGCAAGCAGCTCACGGCCACCATCCGACCCGCGGCCGACGTGGGCGTGGGCCTCGAACATCGGGCGCCGCCCAGCGTGGAGGTGCCCGAGACGTACGAGCTGCGCGAGGTGCCCTCCCAGGTCTCGGTGATGAAGGTGCCCCACACGGTCGAGGCCGGGGACCGGCCGTCGGTGACCTCGATCAACACCGGCATGGAGCCGCTGGCGCGGCCCGCGCCGCCACGCCGACGACGGGGCGGGGCGATCGTGGCCGCGGTGGCGCTGATGATGCTGGTGGTGTTCTCCCTGGCCGTGATCTACGTCGGCTTCGTGCGCCCACACGCGCGCAGCGCGAGCCAGACGCGCCGCGCCGAGGCGCTGATGCAGCCCGTGCTGCAGGACCAGCGGCTGGCCGAGCTGCAGCACCCGGCCCTTCGCGGACAGCGCCCTTATCGGCCCGGCGCGGACGCCGATATCGAGCAGGCGCTGGCCGAGGCCGAGGCTCTGCTGGAGCGCGCCGTGAGGGCGGACAGCGGCAACGTGGATGCACGCATGCAGCTGGCGCTGATCCAGCTGATGCACGGCGAGGCCGCCGCCGCTCGCGGCCACTACCAGGAGGTCGAGGCGACGCTGGGCCCCACGCCGAGCACCCGCATCGGCCTGGGCGTGCTCGACTACCTGGCCGGGGCGGTGGCGCCCGACGACGGCGATCGGCAGTACGCCCTGCAACAGGCCGCCGCCCGCTTCGCCGAGGTCCGTCTCGGCGATCCGGGATACCCCGAGTCGATCTACAACCGGGCGGTGGTGGCCCACGCCCTGGGGGACGCGGCAGAGGCAGCGCGGCTGCAGGGGGTGTTCGCCGAGCTCCAGCCCGGATCTCCGTGGAACGAGGTGCTGTCCGGGTTGCTCGGGGGTGCGGGCTGACCGGGTCAGCTGTCCGGGTCGCGATTCTTCAGTGACGGACCGGGTACATAGAACGGGAACAGGTCCGGCTCGGGGATGCCGTGCCGCTCGCGGTCCTCGTGGTAGTCGCCGTAGCGGTCGCGGTACTCGTCGATGCCGGTGAGGAACGCCTCGACCACCACCGGGTCGAACTGGCTGCCCACGTTGCGTCGGATCTCGGTGACGGCCGTGTCGTGGCTGGTGTCCTCCACGTACACCCGCTTGGAGGTGATCGCGTCGTAGGTGTCGGCCACGGCCACGATGCGCGCACCCAGCGGGATCTCCTCGCCCTTCAGCCCGGCAGGGTAGCCTCGGCCGTCCCAGCGCTCGTGGTGGTGGTACACCACCGGCTTGACCTCCTCGAGGATGTCCAGGGGCTCGAGGATGAAGCGCGCCATGTCCGGGTGGCGCTTCATCACGTCGTAGTCCTCCATGGACAGCCGGCCGGTGGCGTGCAGCTTGTCCAGCCGGATCCCGATCTTGCCCACGTCGTGCAGCAGCCCGCCGTAGACCATCCACTCCGTGGACTCCTCGTCGAGGTGAAGCTCCCGGCAGATCATCCGGGTCAGCCGCGCGACCGACTCGGAGTGGTGCCGGATGTAGGCGTCCTTGGCCATCAGGATGTTGGTCAGGCTGGCCAGGGTCTTGCGGCGGTGGTCGCCGATCTGGCCGTACAACCGGGTCTTCTCCACCGCGTACGACACCTTGCCCGCGAGCACGGCCGCCATCTTGCGGTGGCCCTCGGTGAAGCGGTGGATCGGGTCGAAGGAGAAGGCCATGGTGATGCCGGCGACGTGGCCCTCGTTCAGCTTCAGCGGGATGCCCAGCAGCGAGTAGACCACCGGGATGAAGTCCTCGTCGAGGAAGGCAGGTACGTCGTCCTCGTGCGCGATCAGGGGCTGGTCGTTGATGAACGGCACCATCAGCTGGGCCAGGTCCAGCGAGGTGATCGCCTCCTCGACCACCTCCTCGGGCAGCGGGCTGCGGGAGTAGAACGCGGCGAGGCCGTACTCGCCCGGGACCGGCGACTCCATCAGCAGCAGGATCAGGTCGGCCTGTAGCTCGTCGAGGCAGACCTCGACGAAGATCTCGAACAGGTTGTCGAGGTTGTCGCTGGAGGTGACCGCCTCGGACAGGTGGTACAGCGACGTGGTCCCGCGCAGCTTGAGGTTCTCCTGCTCCAGCCGCGCCTTCTCCAGCGCGCGGGTCAGGGTGGCGGCGACCTCCTTGAGCTTGAACGGCTTGATGATGTAGTCGTACGCGCCCTGCTTCATGGCCGCGATGGCCGTGTCGACCGTGCCGTAGCCGGTCATCAGGATCGTGGTGGGCGGACTGCGCAGCTTGGCGATCTCGCCCAGCAGCTCGATGCCGCCCATCTGCGGCATCTTCATGTCCGTGAGGATCAGGTCGAAGCGGCGGCGGCTGACCAGCTGCAGCGCCTCGCGGCCGTTGCTGGCCTCCATCACCTGGTAGCCCATGCTGTCGAGGAAGTCGTGCAGCATCTCGCGGATCGGCTCCTCGTCGTCCACGACGAGGATGCGCGCGGTGGCCGCGGAGCTGCCCGGCTGCTCGGTCATCGATGGTCTCCTGCCGCGGGCGATACTAGCACGCCACCGCCCTGCACAGCCTCCCGCCCGGCGACCTGCGGCGCGATGCTGCGTCCTGCTGGCCGTGCGGGAAGACTGCACATATCATGGATCCACCGCAACCGCTTCGCCAGCCGCGGGAAGGACCCGGTCGTGCCCCCAGCCCAGCCCAAGGACAGCGCCCTTGCCAGACTGCTGCTGGAGACCGAGGCGCTGATGACCGAGGTCAAGAACGAGTACGAGATGTACTTCCTGCAGCAGGTGCGCCGCGCGCCCGACGACAAGGCGAAGCGCCTGCAGCGCAAGATCCGGGAGATGGACCGCCACTTCTCGTCCAACACGGCGCTGAAGTTCCGGCGCACGGCGCTGCGGGCGCGATTCGGCTCGCTGAACACCTACTGGCGCCGCGTGCTGCAGCAGATCGAGACGGGCACCTATCACCGGCACAAGGTGGTGGCCGATCGCCATGACCGCCAGCGCAACGAGACGGCGAGCACCCGCGAGCTGCTCGAGGCGCGTAAGGCCGAGCGCGAGGAACAGCAGGGCCCGCGGACGCGCACGTTCAAGAACGACTCCAGCCAGGCGGCGGAGTACTACCTGCAGGCCCGGTCAGAGCTCGGCGAGCCGGTCGCCGGCCTCGATGCGCGCAAGGTCTCGATGAAGCTCAACCAGCACGCCAAGGCGCTCCAGGCCCGCACCGGGTGCTCCGAGGTCGCCTTCCGGGTGCGCGTCGAGGACGGCCGTACGAAGCTGGTGGCGTTGCCCGTCAAGAAGTGACGCGCGCGCGATTCTCCCCTCCAGCCGTTGTGCTAGGCTCGCTGCCATCACCCCCATGGAGGGTTCCCGAGATGCGCTACCTGTGGTCCCTGCTGCTGAGCATCCTGCTGCTGTGTGCCGGCTGCCCCACGGACAGCCCCCAGGACGACGACGACTCGGCGGTCGGCGACGACGACACCGAGGACGCGGATCGCGACGGCGACGGGTACCAGACCCCCGACGACTGCGACGACAGCAATCCGACGATCTACCCGGGCGCGCCGGAGAACCCCTATGACGGGGTGGACCAGGACTGCGACGGCGCGGACCTGACCGACACGGACGGCGACGGGTACGACGCCGAGGTGGTCGGGGGCGACGACTGTGACGACGCGGACGTGGACGTGCACCCGGGGGCGACCGAGCAGTGCAACGGCTCGGACGACGACTGCGACGGCGAGGTGCCCTCGGACGAGGACGACACCGACGGGGACGGCCAGGAGGTCTGCGCCGGGGACTGCGACGACGACAACGCCGACATCTATGACGGCGCGGACGAGCTGTGCGACGGCATCGACAACGACTGCGACGGTGCGCCCGCGGACGACGAGGTGGACGACGACGGTGACGGGTACATGGCCTGCGACGAGTGCGACGACACCAACGTGGACACCTACCCCGGCGCCACCGAGCTGTGCGACGGCGAGGACAACGACTGCCTGTCCGGGCTGCCGTCGGACGAGGCGGACGACGACGGCGACGGCTTCATGATCTGCGAGGGGGACTGCGACGACGGAGAGGCGGCCGCGTGGCCGGGCAACCCCGAGATCTGCGACGGCGTGGACAACGACTGCGACCTCGACATCCCGGAGCTCGAGGTGGACGACGACGGTGACGGCTACCGGCTGTGCGACGACGACTGCGACGACACCGAGCCGACCGCGTTCCCGGGCAACACCGAGCTCTGCGACGGGATCGACAACGACTGCGACGGGGCGATCCCCGAGCAGGAGGTGGACGAGGACGGCGACGGGTACCACATCTGTGACCTCGACTGCGATGACACCGAGCCGGCCGCGTTCCCGGGCAACGCCGAGATCTGCGACGGGATCGACAACGACTGCGACGGCACCATGCCCGGCGACGAGGTAGACAACGACGGCGACGGCCACTTCATCTGCGGCAACGACTGCGACGACACCGAGGCGGACGTGTACCCGGGCGCGCCCGAGCTCTGCGACAGCCAAGACAACGACTGCGACGGCAGCGTGCCCGCCGACGAGGTGGATGGCGACGCGGACGGGTACCGCGTGTGCGACGCGGATTGCGACGACACCAACCCGGACATCCGGCCCAACCACCCGGAGCTGTGCGACGGCATCGACAACGACTGCGACGGGATCGTCGACCTGGCCGACGAGGACGGCGATGGCGTGGGCGGGTGCGACGACTGTGACGACGACGACCCGGCGAGCCACCCAGGCGGCACCGAGGTCTGCGACGGCGCGGACAACGACTGCGACGGCGCGCTACTCGTCGACGAGGTGGACGACGACGGCGATGGCTACTTCATCTGCAGCAACGACTGCGACGACGGCGACGCGGACGTCTACCCCGGCGCGCCCGAGCTGTGCGACGGCATCGACAACGACTGCGACGGCACCATCGACGAG